>JAUXWU010000110.1 GCA_030680085.1 Rhodocyclaceae bacterium
GCCAGCGCATCGACCAGACCGACGATGACATTGTTGCGATACACGGCGAAGCGCCGGCCGGGATCGGAACCGTTCCAGGCGGTCAGGCCCGGCGGACAGACAAACGTCTCCGCCAGCAAGGCATCGGCAAAGGCGCGCTGCGCGGTCATGCCGCCACCCGTGTCGAGGATGTGCCCATGATCGCCTCGGCCTGCTGCGCCTCGGCGAGCAATACGGGAAAGGCGGGAATGTCGTTGTCGCGTTCGATCAGGGTCGGTATCGGACCGGTGAGCGCCAGCGCAAAGGCGTAGAGATCCCAGACGGCCTGCGCCACCGGCGCACCGTGGCTGTCGATCAGCAGCGGATCGCCGGCCGCATCGATGTCCCGCGCGAAGCCGGCCAGATGAATCTCGCCCACCTGCTCCAGCGGCAGGGCGCGAATGTAGGCACGAGGATCGCGCCCATGATTGACGCAAGAGACATGGACATTATTGACATCGAGCAGCAGGCCGCAGCCGGTACGCCTCACGACTTCAGTGATGAACTCGGTTTCGGCCATGGTCGAGGCTGCGAATTCGACATAGGTCGCCGGGTTCTCCAGCAGCATGCGGCGGCCGAGTCGTTCCTGTACCCGGTCGATGTGCTCGCAGACCCGGGCCAGGGTGCCCGCGTGATAGGGCGCGGGCAACAGATCATTGAGAAACACGTCGCCATGGCTGGACCATGCGAGGTGTTCGGAAAATGATTCCGGCTGATAGCGTTCCAGCAAGGCAGCCAGCCGGTCGAGATGATCCTCGTCGAGTGGCCCCGCGCCGCCGATGGACAGGCCGACGCCATGTATCGACAGGGGATAGTGTTCGCGAATGCGGGTCAGATAATGGTGGAAGGAGCCGCCCGCCACCATGTAGTTCTCGGCGTGGACTTCAAAGAAGCCGATATCAGGTCGCGTGTCGAGTATCGATCGGAAATGTTCCGGCTTCAACCCGACACCGCCGCGCCTGGGTAAGGTGGGCAGTGCGGTTGAGGGCATGTCGATCAGGCCTTCTTTTCCTTGAACTCGGCGAGTTGCCCCTTGCCGGTAGCCGACGTGGGCGAGGCGGTCTTTTCACAGGTGCCCTTCGGCACCATCGACCAGGCATTGCCCTGATAGTCGACCTTCGAGCTGCCCGCGCAGGAGGTGCCCGCCCCTGCTTTGCAATCATTCTTCCCCTTGAGGGCAACGCCGTAGCATTTTTCCTTGTCGGCCATCTGCGCGGCCACCGGGGTAGCGGCAATGGTCATGGCGGCGCCCAGAGCAAAGGCGAGAGAAGCGGCGGTCATGGTCATGGTCTTGTTCATGGTCAGTCTCCTTGGATGGGTGGTTGTTATTGCTACTTCACAGTCAGGCATGAATTGCCAGCCTGCTGACCTTTAGTCGGAGGACATCCAGATTCCTTACACTCAAGCTAGCAATGTGTGGGGGGGGGCTACGCGACCCGCTACACCAACCCGAGGTACTCCCCGCGCGCGGGATAGTCGTTCTTGACGACGAAATCGATCGCCCCGACGATCTCGTCGAAATGCGGCCGGGCGAACGGCATGGTCTGGGTCGAGCCCCAGTACAGTGTGCCGTCCGGTTTGACCAGGAACAGCCCCGGCTCCGAGAACAGCGCCGGCTCCTCGATGCCGATCGAGGTCTTGCCGCGCGAGGTCGAAATTGTCAGTCCCCAGGCCCTCGCCACCGCCAGCGGCAGGTCGTGGCCGAAGCGCAGTTTCTGCGCGTTAAGCTTCTGTGCCATCGCCGCCGCACGCTCGGCAGTGTCGGAACTGATCGCCACCGGCAGCACGCCGCGATTAATGAACTCATCGTGTAGCCGCTCCAGTTCCATCAGGTATTTGGCGCATAGCGGGCAATGCAACCCGCGATAAAACACGATCATGGCGAAAGTCGGCGCTGGCGAGACGGCGAGATCGAAGCGCCCGCCGCCCAGCAGCGGCACGTCGAGGGCGGGAACCGGCTGGCGGGGAATCAGGACGTTCAGGGTGGTCATAATCTTCTCTCCTTCGGCAGGTTGGAAACGAATAGTCGGTACGGGCGTCAACCACTTACACTGTCCAAGCCAAGGGAGGTCACATGGCACTCCACCACGTGGCGTGGCAGTTACGAGTTTTTGTAAAAGTCGGCGCTGACGGGACGGCGTCAGCCGAACCGTCGCCGACAGGGGGACGGCGATGCCACTCAATGAGTGTGCAACTTCTCCTGCAGCCAGACCTTGATCAGCGACTGGTAGGGAACATCGCGCGCGTTGGCGGCTGCCTTGATCGAATCGAGCAGATGCTGGGGCAGGCGCAGCGAAATTGTTTTGGTTGTTGGCTTCAGATTCGGCAACACGGTGCGTTGCGCCTTCGACCAATCGAGATAGTCCGCCGAATCGTGCGACTCCCAAAAGGCGCGCTCTTCGGCCTCGCTGGCAAATTGTGGAACTGTCTTAGTTGGCTTGTTCATAAATCGTTCGCTCCTTGCGGTGCATGTCGCGTGCCGAAATCACGCGGATCAGGCTGCCGGACTTGCGCAAAGTGAAGGAAACATGCACGAGTCGCCCATCGTCTGTCTTGCCAAGCGCATGGTGCCTTGCCTCTTGCTGGCTGTGCTTGTCGTCGGTCAGCAACAACAACGGCGCATTGAAGAACACCTGCTCCGCTTCCGCCGTGGAAACGCCATGTTTCTCGTTCTTGCGGGCATTGCCTGCATCCCAATCGAAGCCTGTAATCCCGGCAAAATCAATCATGGATGTATATTATAAACATATACAAAGAAACGCAAGAGGACGGGACAGAGGACGGGACAGTCAGTAAAAAGTCGGTGCTGGCAGGACGGCGTCTTTATGCGGTCAGAATCATTTTCGCACCGGCGATCGCCAGCACCAGGGCCAGCAACTTCCTGATTGCCGGGTTGCCCAGGCGACGGCTGCCGTATTCCGCGCCGATCAAGCCACCAGCAACGGCAGCGACCGCCCAGTATGGCAGGGCGGACGGCAGGGTGACGGACGCCTGCATGACGCCCAGCAGACCGGCGATGGAATTGACCAGGATGAAGGCGGCGGAAACACCGGAAATGACCTTGATCCGCGCCCAACCCAGCACGAGCAACAGCGGGCTGAGGAAGATGCCGCCACCGACGCCGGTCAGGCCGGAGAGGAAGCCGAGCACGGCCCCGGCAAACAGGCGCACCGGTATCGGCGGTGCGCCAACCGGCATGAATTCGGAGCGATGCGCCGAGCGAAAGGAATACCAGGCCGCGTAGATCAGTATCGCCCCGACCAGCGGTTTGTAGAAATGGGTCGGCAGTGTGACCCAGCCGCCGAGCCAGGCGAAAGGCACGGAAGCGATGGCAAATGGCCAGAACAGCGTCCATGAAAACGCACCCGCACGATAAAACTTCGTGAAGGCGATGGTGGCCACGAGAATGTTGAGCGCCAATGCGGCCGGCTTCATCACCGCCGGCGCTATGCCCATCAGGGCCATCGCGGCAAGATAGCCCGACGCGCCAGCATGGCCGACCGAAGAATACAGCAGTGCCGCGAGGAAAATCAGCAGGGCCAGCAGGGCGTCGGCGACACTCATGCGCGCGGGTTCTTGCAGTTGCTCATGGAGCGGTGTTTTACCAAACTCGGCGCTGGCGGGACGGCACCAACGCGAAAAAAAACGGCGCGACCAAGGCCGCGCCGCATCCGTGAGGAGATGCAACCCTTATTTCAAGGTCAGGACGAACTGTACCAGTGTCTTGATATCGGCTTCCTTCACCGTGGCGTTGGGCGGCATCGGCACGG
>JAUXWU010000124.1 GCA_030680085.1 Rhodocyclaceae bacterium
CCGTCTTCTTTCTCGCCCATGCCGGATTCGAGCGAGCCCAGGCAGCCCAGTTCGCCTTCGACCGAAACGCCGATGGCGTGGGCGATGTCGACGACATGCCGGGTGGTGTCAACGTTGTACTGGAAACTGGAAGGCGTCTTGGCGTCTTCCAGCAGCGAGCCGTCCATCATCACGCTGGAAAAGCCGGAACGCATCGACTGGATGCAGACGGCCGGGCTGGCGCCGTGATCCTGGTGCATGACGATCGGCACGTCGGGATGGGTCTCGATGGCCGCCTCGATGAGGTGGCGCAGATAGGCCTCGCCGGCATATTTGCGGGCGCCGGCGGAGCCCTGCATGATCACCGGGCTATTCGTCTCCTCGGCGGCTTCCATGATGGCCTGGATCTGTTCGAGGTTGTTGACGTTGAACGCGGGCAGACCGTAGCCGTTTTCGGCGGCGTGGTCCAGCAGTTGGCGCATCGATACGAGTGGCATGAAAATCTCCTCTTCTCTGTAAGGTTAGAACGTGGGTCTGTGTTCGCCGACCCGGACGAGTTTCAGCGTGTTGGTGCCGCCAGCCTGGCCGATGGGTTCGCCATAGGTCAGCACGATCAGGTCGCCAATTTCGACTGCGCCGGAGCGGATTAATTCCTCTTCCGCCTCGAACAGGAGTTCGTCGCGGTCATGCCCGACATAGCGCATCATCAAAGGGTGCACGCCACGATAGGCGCTGACCTTGTAGCGGGTTCGAATGTCCGTCGTCAAGGCATAGATTGGCACGCCGCAGTCGAGGCGCGAAATCCACAGCGCGGTCGAGCCGGTCTGGGTCAGCGTGGCAATGGCCTTGACCTGCAGATGGTGCGCGGTGAACAAGGCGGCCATGGCGACCGACTGGTCGATGCGGGTGAAAACGCGGTCGAGAAAATGGCGATCGAGCGCGGCGGCATCGGTCGATTTCTCGGCCTCGTGGCAGATGCGCGCCATGGCGAGCACGGTCTCGACCGGATAATCGCCGGCGGCGGTCTCGGCCGACAGCATCACCGCGTCGGTGCCATCGAGCACGGCATTGGCGACGTCCGACACCTCGGCGCGCGTCGGCACCGGGCTCTTGATCATCGACTCCATCATCTGCGTGGCGGTGATGGCGAATTTGTTGTGTTCGCGGGCGCGGCGGATGATTTTTTTCTGCAGGGCCGGCACGGCGGCATCGCCGACTTCGACGGCCAGGTCGCCGCGCGCCACCATCACGCCGTCGCAGGCATGCAAAATATCTTCGAGATTTTCGATCGCCTCAACGCGCTCGATCTTGGCGATCACCAAAGCGCTGGAGCCTGCCTTGTGCAGAAGCTTCCTCGCCAGGCGCAGGTCGCCGCCGGATTTGGGAAAGGATACGGCGACAAAATCCACCTGCAGTTCGGCGGCGGTCTGGATGTCCTCGATGTCCTTGGTGGTCAGCGCCGGCGCGGAAAGTCCGCCGCCCTGCTTGTTGATGCCCTTGTTGTTCGACAGTTCGCCGCCATGGCGGACGATGCAATGGATTTCCTCATCCTCGATGCGCTCGATATCCATGACGATGCGCCCGTCATCAAGCAGGAGGGTGTCGCCGGCGGCCACGTCTTCGACCAGTTCGGGATAATCGAGGCCAACCCGCCCGCCGTCGCCCAGGGAACACTGGGCATCGAGAATGAACTGCTGGCCGGATTTCAGCAGCACCTTGCCACCGGCAAACTTGCCGACGCGAATCTTCGGGCCCTGCAGGTCAGCCATCACGCCGACCGTGCGGCCGTGCGTCTGCATGGCCTGCTGCAGCAGGGTGATGCGCCGCTTGTGGTCGTCGATCGTGCCGTGTGAAAAATTCAGCCGCACGATGTCGATCCCGGCAAACACCAGCCGGTCGAGCGTGTCCTGGTCCGATGAAGCTGGCCCCAGGGTGGCGACAATTTTGGTGGAACGTTGCATTGGGTATAGGGGGCCGCTTCAGTCGCGGCCTGCTCAAAAGTTAACCTACGGCGCGCTTTTCCAGAATATCGACGGCGGGCAGAACCTTGCCTTCAAGATACTCAAGGAAAGCGCCGCCAGCGGTGGAAATGTAGGACAC
>JAUXWU010000125.1 GCA_030680085.1 Rhodocyclaceae bacterium
GGCGCGCAGGTTGATGTTCTCGATGGCGCGCACCGCGGCGCGCTGTGCCTCCTCGGCCTCGGCCTCGCTGCCCATCATGGTCAGCCGGCCGAAGTTGCCGAAGGGTTTGACGTCGACCAGGGTGACGTGTGCAGCTTTCTCCGCCTCGTTGGCGGCATAGACGGCGTAGCCGGCGGGTTCCACCTCGAGAATGAACATGGACTTGCCCGGCAGGATCATCGAGCCCTTGCGAAACTGCCGGTTGATCAGCGTGGCGTGATCGGGGGTGATGGCGCGGATGATCTCGTTCCAGGCGATGCGGCAGGGCAGGCGCGAATCCAGCGTGGTTTTCATCTGGTGCAGGATGATGTCACCCGCCTCCTGCACCTCGCTGTGGTTGCGATAGTGGATTTCCATCGAACCGAAGGCGCGCTCGACCACCTGTTCGCCCAGGTGGACGTTGGTTTTTTTGAGCGCAATGTCCGACAGGTGATGCACCGCCATGCCCGGCGCGACCTCGATCCACAGGCAGGCATCGCCCGGCACCGGCAGGAAGCCCTGCGACGAGGTGGCGAGATATGACGCCAACTGCGGTTGCAGCGAGTCGATATAGACGAAGGTGCGTAGCGTAACGTCCATGAGCGTCAGCGTGTCAGCCCCATGTAGAGCATCGGCAGCTTCTCGGGCAGGCGCTCGACGTGGTCAAGCACGGTGAAATTCTTGGCGCCGAAGATGCGCGAGACATACTGGTCGGCATGCGGGTCGAGCGACAGCGCGTAGGTGGTGATGCCGTCGCGCGTCAGCTCCTCCACCGCGCGCTTGGTGTCGAAGCGCAGGTATTGCGGATCGCGCACGTCGTTGTCGGCCGGTTCGCCGTCGGTGACGACGAAGAGAATCTTCTTGCTCTGTGGTTGCTGCTTGAGCAGCGAACTGGCATGACGCAGGGCCGCGCCCATGCGCGTCGAATAGCTGCCGTGCATGGCGGCGAGGCGTGCCTTGACCAGGTCGTTGTAGGGCTGGCCGAAGTCCTTGAAGCGGTAGTAGTGCACATCGTGGCGGCCGTCGGAGCAGAAGCCGTGCAGGGCGAAAGGGTCGCCGATGCGGTCGAGCGCGTCGGAGAGCAGCACGGTGGCGGCGCGCGACAGATCCATGACGCTGTAGTCCTGGCCGCGCACCTTGTCGTTCGATGACTCCGACATGTCGAGCAGCACCATCACCGCGAGGTCGCGCACATTGCGCTTGTTCTTCATCATGATGCGCGTGTCGGGCTGCTGCCCCATGCGGATGTCAATCATGGCGCGCACCGCCGCGTTGATGTCCAGTTCGTCGCCGTCTTCGAGTCGACGGATGCGTTGCATGGCCTGCGGGATCATCGATTCGATGAGGAACTTGAGACGCGAGATCACCGGCTTGTTGTCCTCGATGATCTGCTCGATCTTTGCCAGCTCGCCGAGCTTGGGATGGCGTTCCAGCACTGTCACCCAACTGGGGCGCTCGAGCTGGATCTGGTAGTCCCACTCGTGGTAATGCACCGGATCGGCAACGGGTTCGCGTCCTTCCAGCGAATTGATGGTGACACCTTCCTGGTCGAGATAAAAGTCGGTGGGCAGCACCCAGATCTCTTCCGCGTCGTCGCCGGCGAATTCGTTATTCACCTCATTGACCATTTCCATGAGGCTGACTTTTTTGCGCACCTGCTTGGGCTGCCAGGTGGCTTCCAGCGCCTCGTGTTCGTCGTACTCTTCCGACTCCCACACCGTGCGGTTGTCGTCGCGGTAGAGCGCGCGCAGGGTGTCGGTGCGCATGTTGTATTCGGGCAGCGGGATTTGCCCCAGGCTATGCGCAAGTTCCACGCCGATGTTCCAGCTCGCCTGGTTGGTCGACAGGTCGCTGTCGGATTGCGCATTGAACAGGGCGACGCCTTGCTGCACCCAGGGATGGGGGTCGGCGCTCGCCTCTTCCAGCAGGGCGCGCGCCAGGCGGTTGAGGAGATCGCCGACGCTCTGCGGCTCGCGGTAATCCGCTGGAGGCTGCAGGGCCAGCCAGGCGGTGCGCATGTTGGGAAACTGGCGGCAGGCCAGTTCCTCGACGCGCGCATCCTCGATGGTTTCGATGAGGCCCATCTGCGTGGTGTTGAGCATCTGCATCGACAGCGGTTCCTTGCTGAAGGCCAGATGCGCGGCGCAGTGGTTGGCGGCGGCGCGGTAGATTTCGGCGCCGGGCACGCGCAGTTGTTCTACGTGGGCGGGAGTGTCTGCGCCGTGCGGCTTGTAGTCGTCGTAGGCATCGGCGATGTGGATGACGTAACGATCGATGTAGGGTTTCAGGCCCTCGCGTTTCTCGTAGTCGCCGGCGGTGGGACGCAGGAAGAAGTCGCGTCCCCACATGGCGCGCAGATAGATGTTCAGCCGCCGCTGCACATCGACGAACAGCGTCCCCTTGCGCTCCAGTTGCAGCACCGACAGCGCGTCCGGGCTTTGCAGGGAAAAATATTTGAGCTGCCCCTCGAAATCGGTCTTGTAGGCTTGCGCGCCCCACTGCACCCAGCGGCGCAGACCGCCCAGGGTGAGTTGCGTCAGCAGGCGGTCGAGGTTTTCCAGCATCGGCCGCAGGCCGCGCGGCGCCTGCGCCAGCATGATGGAGAGGACGTTCAGGTAGTTGCGGAACAGCGTTTCGTCGCCGAGGCGCTCCGCCGTCAGGGGCGAAGTAGCGCAGATCAGGGTCAGCACCTGGCCGGAGGTCTTGGAGGACATGGTCAGCAGGAAATTGACGATGTCGGGTAGCACGTCCTCGCCGATGGCGCGCGCCACATCCGGCATGGTCTGGAGGTAAGTGACGACCAGTTCCTCGCCACGCCCCAGGCTATGCAGCGCGGCGCCACCCTTCAGGTAGTTATCCAGGCCACGCGCTGAAAACGCCCGCGTCGCCTCGCTCCAGGCGGCGCGCAAGACTTCCTGCGCGCCGCTGGGCAGCTCGTCGAGGAGTTCCTGGTATTCGTCGAGATGGATGGCCATGTGCGGCTTGGACGGGAGGGACGGCTGTAGTAACGGCAGGACGGCGCCCACTAAAAGTCGGCGCTGGCGGATTGTTGGGCGTCCCGCCCGCGCTGAAAGTCGGCGCTGGCGGGACGGCGCGAAAATTAGAAGTAGGTGGTGACGGCCGAATCCAGGGCGTCGCGCATGTCGGGATCGTCGGTGATCGGCCGCACCAGGGCGACACGACAGGCGGCCAGCGGCGCAACCCCCTTGGCGATCAAGGAACCGGCATAGATCAGCATGCGGGTCGACAGCCCCTCGTCGAGTCCATGGCCCTTGAGATTGCGCGCGCGCTCGCCGATATGCACGAGATTTTTCGCCACGTCCAGGCTGACGCCGGACTCATGGGCGACGATTTCCGCCTCGACCTCAAGCTCGGGGTAATTGAAGTCGAGCGCGCCGACACGCTGCTTGGTGGACTGCTTGAGATCCTTCATCAACGACTGGTAGCCGGGGTTGTAGGAAATAACGACCTGGAAATCCGGATGCGCCTCGATCAGCTCGCCCTTCTTTTCCAGCGGCAGCACGCGCCGCGCATCGGTCCGCGGGTGGATCACCACGGTGGTGTCCTGGCGCGCTTCGACGACTTCGTCGAGATAGCAGATGGCGCCGTGCCGGGCGGCGACGGCCAGCGGGCCGTCCTGCCAGCGCGTGCCATTGACATCGAGCAGGAAGCGGCCGACGAGATCGGAGGCCGTCATGTCCTCGTTGCAGGCGACGGTGATGAGCGGGCGGCCCAGCTTCCAGGCCATGTATTCGACGAAGCGGGTCTTGCCGCAGCCGGTGGGACCCTTGAGCATGATCGGCATGCGCACCGAATAGGCGGCTTCGTAGAGCTCGACCTCGTCGGCCACCGGCCGGTAGTAGGGCTGGTTTTTCACCTGATACGGCGCGAGCACGTCGGCGCCGGTAGCAGTACCGCTGGCCACTGAGGCCGGGCGGCTGGCAGCCTGGGGCTGCGCGCTGGCAGCCATCTGGCTTTGTGCGCTTGCAGCGCGTGCCATCGCTTCCTGGCGCGGCGAATAGGTACGCATGAAGGGATCGTTACGCATGGCGGATTCCTTGGTCTTGGGGAGTGACGATCAGTCTGGCCAGACGCGATCGGGAAACAAGGCGCTGGCCGGGGTTCTGGTCGCGTCGGTCTGCGGGTCAGCCGTTTTGGCCGCAGCGGGCTTGGGGGCTGGTTTTGTGGCAGGCTGGGTAGCCGCTGTGCGGGCTGGAGTCGCCTTCTGCTGCGCGGCTTTTGCCGTGCGAACACTGGCGGAGAGCTTGTCTTTGAGCTTGGTCATGATGCAATCACCTCGTCAATGATGGATTCGATTTCGTCGACCGCGGGCGCGCCGCGGCGGCCCATCTGATACACCGATACGCCTTCGAGCGCCGCGCTGCGGTAGGCGGCGCGGCGGCGCACGACAGCAGTCAGCACGGGAATGCCGAACTCGGCCAGTGCTTCGTGCATGGCGGCCGACAGCGCGTTTTTCGGTTCCTGCTGATTCAGCACCAGATAGGCCCTCAGGTTCGGATTGTCGCGCCGCGCCGCCTCGATCTCCTGCGGCAGGCGCAGGCTGGCCCACAAATCCACCGGCGAGGGCAGCACGGGGATCAGGGCCAGATCGCAGGCGCGCAAGGCCTGGAGCGTGGCATGGCTATCGAGAGAGGGCGGGCAATCCAGCACCATGTAGCGGTAGTTCCGGTAATTCTGGTGCAGGGTGCGGGCATCCCAGCGGCCGCTGATCTGCTTGACCGTCGCCGGAAACGGCGCGCTACCCTGGCTCGCCCACTGCAAGGATGATCCTTGCGGATCCAGATCGATCACCACGGTCTCGGCGCGCCGCGCCAGGCCCGCCGCCAGGTTCATGGACAGCGTGGTTTTTCCCGCGCCGCCTTTCTGGTTGATGATCGCCGTAACCCGGGTCGCCATGTCGCTTGATCTCAGGCGGGCCGGGACTGATAGAGCGCGTTGACGCGGGCGGCAAAATCGAACTCCGCCGCGCCCGTCGGCACATCAGAAGAGGCATCTGGCGGTGCATCTGAAGACGCACCAGCCGGTGCGCCGGCAGCAATCTCCAGGGAGATGTTGGCGTAGGTGGTGCCGAAATTGATGTTTTGCGGATGCAGGTTGTGCGTCTCGCTCAGGGCAGCGACCGCATCGAGGAAGTCGCGCGTCGCGGCGTAGCGGGGAAACTCGAAACGACGAAACAGGGTGGGCGGCTTGCCGCGTAGTTCCCAACCAGTGGGGATGTCGGTCATGCTCGGTTCAGCCATGCTCAGTTCAGCCATGGGACATCCTTGTCATCAATACATCAATTTCTTCCACATGCCTGAGTTCGTCGCCCAGCAAGCCTTCGAACAAGGCCAGGCTGTCCGTGTCGCGCATGCGTCGGGCATGTGCCGCCGCTTCCTGGTAAAGATGCACGGCGTCGACCTCCAGTTCGCGGTCAGCCGCGAGCAGGTCGGCCGGTGTGCGCCCTAGCCGCGCGGGCAGGATATCTCCCGCCGACGGCGCCACGCCCAACTGGATCAGCCGGGCCATGAGACGCTCGGCGTGTTCCAATTCTTCGTCGGCTTCACGCCGCAGTTCGGCGGCCAGCTCGGCATTGCCCAACAACCGCGCCAGCACGCTTTGTGCCAGGTACTGTTGCACGGCACGCATCTCGTGGGCAAGCGCACGAGACAGCCAGCCGAGCGTGCGCGGATCCGCACTCATGGATCAATGCTTGCCAACTGCGCGCATCAACTGCGCGCCGGGGCGATTTCGGCGTCGCGTCCGCCGCCGCCGGCAGCCGGTGAGGTCGGCAGGATGCTTTCGACTTCGTCATGTACGCGGGCGATGATGTGGGCGGCGACCAGGCCGTCACCGACACGCTCGCAAGCATCCGCACCGGCGCGCACCGCCGCATTCACCGCACCGGTCTCGCCGCGCACCAGCACCGTGACGTAACCGCCGCCGACGAACTGACGACCGATCAGGCGCACTTCAGCCGCCTTGGTCATCGCATCCGCCGCCTCGATCGCGGG
>JAUXWU010000126.1 GCA_030680085.1 Rhodocyclaceae bacterium
ATCAACCTTACGGGAGCATCCGCAATGTATTTGAAACCCACCTTTTCGGCAAGCGCGCTGGCGCTGGCCTTGTCACTAACCGTCGCATCCGCCCAGGCGCGCGACATCGTCATGGGCCTGATTCCGGCGGAGAACAACGAGGAGATGATCGCCAAGTTCGAGCCGATGCGTCTCCAACTGGAGAAAAAACTCGGCGCCAAGGTGAAGGTGTTCACCGCCACCGACTACGCCGGTGTCATCGAGGCGATGAAGAAGAAGCGGGTCGACATCGCCTGGTTCGGGCCGCTTTCCTATTACCTGGCCGAGCAGGAAGCCGGCGCGGAAGCCTTCGCCGTCGGCATCCGCGAAGGCAGCAGCTCGCATACCTACAAGAGCATCATCATCGCGCCCTGCGACTCCGGCATCAAGTCGATCAAGGACCTGAAGGGCAAGAGCGTGGCCTTCGTCGATCCGGCCTCGACCTCGGGCGGCCTGATGCCGGCCTACATGGTCAAGAAGGAAACGGGAATGATGCCGCAGGAGTTCTTCGGCAAGTTCACCTACGCCGGTTCCCACGACGCCGCCGAGCTGGCGGTCAAGAACAAGACCGTGGATGCCGCCGCCGACAACGACATCACCTACGAGAAGATGCTGGCCAAGGGCCTCATCACCAAGCAGACCAACTGCATTATTAAGGAATCCGACCCGTTGCCCGGCTCGCCCCTGGTCTATCGTGGCGACCTGCCCGCCGACATGAAGGCGAAGATCCGGGACGCCATCCTGACCGCCCACCAGGAAATCAAGGTGACCGGCTACGGCAACCTGACCCACTACGTGGCCATCGCGCCCAAGGATTACCAGATGATCCGCGACATGGTGAAAGACCTGGGCCTGAGGAAAGAGCAAATGCTCAAGTAATTGCTTCGGGAAGGGCCGGCCATCGGCCAGCCTTTCCCGTGCGTAAAGGAGAAATTCATGTCCGCGATTTCCATTCAATCCATATCGAAGCGTTTCCCGAACGGCTTCGAAGCCCTGAAGGGCATCGACACGGAGATTCAATCCGGCAGTTTCACCGTCGTGCTGGGCCCCAGCGGCGCCGGCAAGTCCACCCTGCTGCGCCTCGTGAATGGCCTGGAAACCCCGACCACGGGCGAGGTGCGTATCGGCGGCGACGTCGTCGACGGGCACAAGCTGCGCCACATCCGCTCCAGGGTGGCCATGGTGTTTCAGCAATTCAATCTGGTGGATCGGCTTTCTGTGGTCACCAACGTGCTGACCGGACGCCTGGCGCAACGATCCTGGGTAGGCAGCGTTTTTTATCTCTTCCGCCAGGAAGACATGGGCATCGCCCGGGACGCCCTGTCTCGCGTGGGATTGACCGACAAAGCCTGGAGCCGCGCCGACAAGCTGTCGGGCGGGCAGCAACAACGTGTCGGTATCGCACGGGCGCTGGCCCAGCAGCCCAAGGTCATCCTGGCCGACGAGCCGGTCGCCAGCCTCGATCCCGTATCGAGCGAGGAGATCATGACGCTGCTGCGCGAAATCTGCGACCGCGACGGCATCACGGTCGTGGTCAATCTGCATCAGGTAGACCTGGCGCGGCGTTTTGCCGATCGCATCATCGGCATGAACAGCGGGAAGATCGTTTTCGACGGCAGCCCCGAACAAGTGACGCAGTCCGTGCTGCGCACCATCTACCAACGGGAAGGCATCGAAGATGACAACAGTCTCGACATGGCGCTGGCCTACGCCTGACGGCTGGCTGCCGCTGCCGCTGGTCGGCGGCGTGCTGGCGCTGCTCGCCGGTCTCTGGCTGACGGCGCCGCTCGTGGAAGTGGACTTCGTCCGTCTGTTCGGCTCCGTTGGCAGGATGATCGACTTCGCCGGGCAGATGTTCGTCACGCCCGACTGGAGCTATGTGCCGCAGTTGCTGGAGAAGATGCTCGAAACCATCGAAATGACGGTGCTGGGCACCGCCATCGCCATCGCCGTCAGCCTGCCGCTGGGCATCCTGGCCGCCCGCAATGCCACGCCGCATGCCGTCGTCTATCGGCTGACGCGGGACTTGTTGAGCCTGATGCGCGCGCTGCCGGAACTGGTCTGGGCCCTGGTCTTCGTCTCGGCGGTCGGCCTCGGCCCATTGCCGGGGGTGATGGCCCTGGCCTTCGTCACCGTGGGCTTCATGGGCAAGTTCTTCGCCGAGTCCATCGAGGTCGTGGACCCGAAGGCAGTGGAGGGGGTGCGGGCGCACGGCGCCGGCTGGCTGCAGGTGCGCCTGTTCGCCATGCTGCCGCAGGCGCTGCCGGACTTTGTCGGCACGGTGATGTACATCCTCGACCACAACCTGCGCGCGGCCGCCATCCTGGGCCTGGTCGGCGCCGGCGGCATCGGCTACGACCTGGTGATGTCGATGCGCCTGTTCCAGTACGAGCGGCTGCTGCTGATCGCGCTGGCGATCTATCTGGTGGTCACCGCACTGGATCGTGCGTCCGACCAACTGCGTAGCCGAATCATTCACGGGCGACGGCAATGAATCTTCATGACGTGACATCGGCCCGCTCGCCCGCGGAGCCGCTGCCACCCAAGCCGCGCAACCCGGCACCGGTCTGGGCGGCCGCGATGCTGGCCGTCCTCTGGCTGATCGTGCGCGACCTGGAGATTTCGTTCGAGACGCTCGTCTACGGCGTGGCGGACATGGGCGAATATTTCGGCCGTTACCGCGAGCCTGATTTCACCCACTTGTCCAGATACCTGGAACTGATGGGCATCACGCTGGCCACGGCGCTCTGGGGCACGGTGTTCGCGCTGTTGGTGGCGTTCTTTCTGGCCCCGCTGGCCGCGCGCAACTTCTCGCCCAATGCCGTGACCTACCGCCTCGCCAGGGAAACCCTCAACTTCATGCGCGCAATGCCGGATTTGCTGCTGGCCCTGATCTTCGTCGCCGCTCTGGGGCTGGGGCCGCTGCCCGGCGCGCTGGCGCTCGGCGTGCATACCGCCGGTTTTCTCGGCAAGTTCTTCGCCGAAAGCCTGGAGCGGGTGGACAAAGGCGTTTGCGAGGGCGTGGCGTCGACGGGCGCCAACTTCCCGCAAATGGTCATGTATGCCGGTTGGCCATCCATCCTGCGCGAGGCGCTGGGCTATGTCCTCTACATCCTCGACCGCAATGTTCGGATGGCGTCGGTGCTCGGATTGGTCGGCGCGGGAGGCATCGGTCTGGCGCTGCACGACACCTTGCGCCTGTTCGACTATGGCCAGTCGGCTGCCCTGATTCTGGTCATCCTGGCCACCATTTTGATTATCGACTACGCCTCGGCGTGGCTGCGCGGGAGTTTGGGTTGATGAACCTGGAAAGAAAAGACTGGATACGGGCGCTGACCGCTCATCCGGCAACCGTACTGAACGCTCTGGCTGATGAATTGACGGTTGGCTGCGGCGTGAAGCTGAAGAGCCTGCCACAGGCGGGCCTGGGCCTGCTGACCCTGACCGACGGGGCGTTTCGCGAGCCCTATTACCTGGGCGAGTTTCCGCTCTCAATGTGCAGTATCGAACTCTCATTGCCTGACGGACGGCGAACGGCGGGCGGCGCCCAGGTGATGGCGGACGATGCCGAACTCGCCCGCGCGCTGGCGATCCTCGACGCCATCCTGGCCGCCGGATTTCCCGGCTATGAACGGGTGTCGGCACATATCGAGTCAGGGACGAAGCGGCGCGCCGAGGAGGACCGCCGCCGTCGCGCCATGCTCGCCGCCACGCGGGTCGACTTTGCGATGCTGAACAACGCAGGGGATGATGACGATGAAACTTGAAGGTATCTGGCAGGCCGACGTCCAACAGCGCGTCTTTCGCGAACTGGTCGAAACTTACGCGCGTCCCGGCGACATACGCGAACTGGGGGCATGCATCGACGGTGCCGCCACCCAACGCGTCGTACTGGCCGCCCTGATGGACGGGGAAATGACGCTGGCCGATCCCCACGGACAAATCGACGCAGCGGACTGGCCCCTGCTCCAGGCCACGCCCGGAGGAGCCGAGAGCGCTCGATACATCGTGGCCAACGGGCGCCGTGCCCCCGATTTTCAGCCTGTGCTGGGGTCTCTGGAATCTCCGGAGTTCGGCGCGACCGTTCTCGTCGAGATCGATCATGTGGGCGCAGGCGCCTTGTCCCTGGAACTTTCAGGGCCAGGGGTCGATGGCCAGCGCACGCTGCGCCTGGCGGGTCTGCATCCCGACTGGCTGGCACGCCGTGCCGACTGGGTCGGCGGTTTTCCGCTCGGCGTCGAGATTCTTTTGTTCGATGCAAAACGCATCGTCGCGCTGCCGCGTACCACGCGCATCCGTATTTCTGGAGGAGCCCTCTGACATGAGTTACGTTGCCATCAAGGGTGGCGGACGCGCCATCGCCGGAGCCGCCGCCGTTACCGAATACCTGCGTACCGAGGAAGGGTCGGGCAATGCCGGCGCCGAACCGCCCGAACCGCTCAAGATCGATGCCATTCTTCATCAACTGCGACATCTGGTTGATCGTGTCATTTCCGAGGGCGGGGTGTATCACCCCAGATTCGCCGCGCTCGCCATCAAGCAAAGCCTCGGCGACACACTGGAAGCCGCTTTCGCGCTGCGTGCCTGGCGCTCCACCCGGCCGCGTCTTTCCGCGACGCCGCCGCTCGACACCTCGCGGATGCGCCTGATTCGCCGCATCTCGTCCGCCTTCAAGGAAATCCCCGGCGGCCAGATGCTGGGACCGACGCCGGATTACGCCCTGCGCCTGTTGCGCCTGGATCTGATGGACGAATCACCGGAAGCCTTCCGCGCCGTGGCCCGTGACTGGCTGGAAAACTGCCCCGAGACAGAGTTGCCCGACAGCTTTCCCAAGGTGCTCGACGCCCTGCGTGCCGAAGGCTTGTTGCCGCCGATCACCGCCGTGCGCAGCCAGACAGCGTTCGACATTACCCGCGAGCCTTTGGTTTTCCCCGTGCCGCGCTCGGCCGCGTTGGCCACCATGGCGCGGGCGGAAACCGGCTCGCTGCTGGCCATCGCCTACTCCAACATGCGCGGCTACGGGGATGTGCATCCGACGGTGGCGGAACTGCGGGTCGGTTACCTGCCGGTGCTCTTGCCGCATCCGGTCACCGGCGAACTCGTCGAAGCCGGCGAGGTGCTGATCACCGAGTGCGAAGTGGTGGCCATGTACGAAGCCGACGACGCGGGCGGCAAACCCATGTTCACCATCGGCTACGGCTCCTGCTTCGGCCACAACGAGGTCAAGGCGATCTCGATGGCCATCCTCGACCGCGCTCTGCAAAAAGGCATGAAGGACGGCGCGGCCAATCCTTCCGAAGACCCGGAGTTCGTGCTGCTGCATGTCGATGGCGTCGATTCCATGGGTTTCGCCTCGCACTACAAGATGCCGCACTACGTCACCTTCCAGTCCGACCTGGACCGCCTGCGCACCACGCAACAAAAAACAGGGGTGCCCGCATGAACGTCACGTCCCACACGACAAGCGGCAGCGCCTACAACTTCGGCTTTCTCGACGAATACGCCAAGAAGGAAGTGCGCCGCGCCATCCTCAAGGCGATCGCCATCCCCGGCTACCAAGTACCCTACGCCTCGCGCGAGATGCCGATGGGACGCGGCTTCGGCACCGGGGGCCTGCAACTGACCCTGTCGCTGATCGGCCCCGACGAGGTGGTCAAGGTCATCGACCAGGGCTCCGACGACTCGGTGAACGCCGTCAATCTGCGCCGGTTCATCGAGATGACCTGTCCCGGCGTGTCGACCACCACGGCAACGACCGAGTGCACCTTGATCCAGTCGCGCCACCGCATCCCGGAACTGCCGCTGACGGCGAGGCAGATCATCGTCCTGCAGGTGCCCTATCCCGACCCGCTGGTGGTGGTCGAACCGTCCGAGGACAAGCGCAAGACCATGCACG
>JAUXWU010000133.1 GCA_030680085.1 Rhodocyclaceae bacterium
CTGGTTCCACTTGGTGATCTTGCCCTGCGCCCCCGGCTCCCACATCGTCTTGAGCTCGGCGACGGTGATTTGCTTGAGGAAGGTATTTTTCGGATTCATCACCACCGTCAGCGCGTCAAAGGCGATGGGCAGTTCGATGTACTTGATGCCGGCGGCGCGGCAGTCGACCATTTCTTTTTCAAGAATGGGGCGCGAGGCGTTGGAGATGTCGGTCTCGCCGCGGCAGAACTTCTTGAAGCCGCCTCCCGTGCCGGAAATGCCGACGGTGACGCGCACGGCGCCCTTCTTGGCCTTCTGGAAGTCCTCGGCCACCGCCTCGGTGATCGGGAACACGGTCGAGGAACCGTCGATCTTGACCAGGGCTTGCGCATAAGCGCCGGTAGCCGCGGTGGCACCCACGGCAGCGACCAGCGCCGTAATCATTTTCACACGCATATTCATTGTGTTATCTCCTTGGTTGGGGAATGGAACATGTAAGCAGCGCGCAGTCTAGGCAGCCATTGTTACGCCTGCGTGACAGGACGTAATAATTCTCCGAGGCGCGACTTCGCCCATCCGGGCCAGATTTCCGTCACCCCCGCTGTCACACCCGCGCAATCTTCGGCGGGCAGTGTACAGGCCATGAATACCCCCGCCCACCACGCCCGTTTCCTGCGCGTCCTGATGATCACGGACGTCTATTTTCCGCGCATCAACGGCGTTTCGACCTCGATCGAGACCTTTCGCGCCGACCTTGCCGCCGAGGGAATCCAGGTGCGGCTGATCGCGCCCGATTATCCGGAACGCCACAACGCGCCGGCCACCTGGCGCGTGTCCTCGCGCCGCGTGCCCTTCGACCCCGAGGATCGGCTGATGCACTGGCGAGCACTCAATCACACCGCGCATCGCCTCGCCACCGAGGGCATCGATCTGGTCCATGTGCAGACGCCCTTCGCCGCCCATTATGCCGGCCTGCGCACCGCGCGCCGCCACCAGGTACCGGTGCTGGCCACCTACCACACCCATTTCGAGGAATACATCGCCCATTACCTGCCGGCGCTGCCGCGCCAGTGGCTCAAGGCGGCGGCGCGGAAGATCGCCGCCAGCCAGTGCAACGGGCTCGACGCCGTGGTGGTGCCCTCCTCCGCCATGCACGAGACGCTGACCGGCTACGGCGTGACGGCGCCGCTGCATGTTCTGCCCACCGGCATCCCGGTGCGCAATTTCGCCGCCGGCAACGGCGTGCTGTTCCGCAAACGTCACGGCATCGCCGCCGGCCGCCCCGTGGCGCTGTTCGTCGGCCGCGTCGCCTTTGAAAAGAGCATCGACTTTCTCATCGAAGCCATGGTCACCGCCGTGAGGCACTGTCCCGAACTGCTGCTGGTCGTCGCCGGCGAGGGCCCCGCCATGCCCACGCTGCGCCGCCAGGCCGAGCAGGCCGGCCTCGGCGACAGTATCCGCTTCGTCGGCTATCTCGACCGGGTTCAGGAACTGCCGGACTGCTACGCCGCAGCCGACGTCTTCGCCTTCGCCTCGCGCACCGAAACCCAGGGCCTGGTGCTGCTCGAAGCGATGGCCGCCGGCCTGCCCGTGTTCGCCCTGGCGGCGATGGGCACGCGCGACATCCTCGACGCACAGCGCGGCGCCGTCATCGCGCCAGACGACCCCGTCGCCTTCGGCAACGGCCTGGCGACACTCATCGGCAATCGCTATCAACTCGACACGCTGTCTGCCGAGGCGCGCGACTACGCACTGGAATGGGCCGCGCCGCTGCGCGCCCGCCAACTCGCTGGCCTCTATCGCGCGCTGGTAACATCGGCCGCATGACCACACCGCCCCCCGCCAACCCCGCCAAAGAGAGTCCGTTCAAGGGCAAGACCGGCCTCGCCCGCGTCTGGAACGCCCTGCTCTACTCGGTTGCCGGCCTCAAGGCGGCCTATCGCCACGAAGACGCCTTCCGCCAGGAGGTCTGGCTGGCGGTGGTGCTGATCCCGCTCGCCCTGTGGCTGCCGGCCAGCGGCATCGGCCGCGCGCTGATGATTGGCAGCGTGCTGCTGGTGCTGATCGTCGAGCTCGTCAACTCCGCCATCGAGGCCGCCGTCGACCGCATCTCGCTCGATCACCATCGCCTGGCCAAGCGCGCCAAGGACATCGGCAGCGCGGCAGTGTTGATTGCCCTCGTCAACGTCATGGTGGTGTGGGGGCTGGTGCTGTTCGGCTAGCTGGACGACGGGCCGTCGATAGCCGACCAGAAATCACCCTGGCGATTGAGAAATTCGTCGCAGCTCATGTAGTGCGTGCCATCGCAGGAAAAGGTGAGGCTGACCATGCCGTTGAAGATGTTGATCGAGGCCGAGCGCAGGTAGATGGTCTGGTCGGCCAGGCGCAGTTCGCGCATGGCGTCGAGCATCGGCTTGACGCGCGCCTGCGCTATCCGCGCATCCGCCGGCCACGGCTGCGGCTGCGGCGGATAGAGCAGGCAGACGTCGGGATCGGCCAGCGCCTCGTGGTCGATGATATGGTAGCGAAACGGATCGTCGATGAACCAGCCGGTGGCGCGGCTGCTGGAGAAGTGGATCACCACCTGAAACATGCCGCGCTCGGTGATGAGGTCTTCGAGGACGGCGAGCGCCTGGACGATGTCGCGGTCCATCGGGCTTTCCACCCGCTGCTGCAGGAAGACGCCACCACGGATCGCCGGATCACCCTTGAGTTGCCGCCACTCGCGCGGCTCCTCGGCGAGCGCGGCGGCGGCCGGCAGATCGCGCAGGTCGAAGTCGGCGCCGAGATAGCCGATGCCCGTCTCGTCTTCCAGCACGACATGGAGCGCTGTCAACGAGGGCCGCCCCGTCAGGCCGACATAGGCGTCGGAGAGCAGGAAACCCCAGGACGGCACCGGTTCCTTCATGTAGGGCCGCTGCGAGCGGTCGCGGCCGAAATGGCCAGGGGTGATGCGCTCGGCGTCGACGTTGTCGCTGATTTGCACGCCGGCGCTGTCGAGCGCGTAGAGCGAGACGACATGGGGAATGCCGCCGCAGCCGGCGGCAAGCAAGTTGTTCAGGCGCTGGCGGTCGCCCCACACAGCGGCGCACAGCCCGGCCAGCCGCGCCATCGGTTCGTGCAGCCGCCGCGCCAGTTCGGCGCGCTTGCGATAGACATCATCCTTCCAATGTTCATCCATGGTTTATTGACTCCGTTGCACGGGAAAAGTTGCTGCGTCGCAGCATTATGTCGCATGCCGTCCCGCCAGCGCCGACTTTTTGGCGCATGCACTGTAATGGCACTGTAATAATTAATCGCGGGGTGGCGACATACAATCGCCGTAATCCCATTGGTAACCGGGCCACTCCATGGCAATCCAGATCGCCCTCAAGCTTGGCCTGCCCGAGGCAGCGCAAGCCCAGTTCATGCGCCACCCGCTGCTGCGGCGCGCCGCCAGTCGCCACGGCGAGTCGCTGGTCAGCATCTATTACGACACGCACCGACTCACGCTACACCGGCAGGCCATCACCCTGCGCCTGCGCAAGCACGGCGCCGGCTGGCTGCAGACGGTCAAGCACAATGCAGACGCGGAGAGCGAACCCATCACGCGGCCGGAATGGGAAGTGCCCTATCCCAATCGCTTCGACTTCTCCGCGATCGATTCCGCGGCCGTGCGCCGTGTGCTGGAAAAGCCAAGGATGGCGCAGGGCCTCGCCGCCCTGTTCGAAACCCGCTTCCGCCGCACCACCTGGCAGTTGGAGCCGGCACACGGCACGACGCTGCTGGTCATCCTCGACTGCGGCTGGATTGCCGCGCGGGGCCGTCGGGCACCGATTTCCGATGTCGAGATCAAGCTGGTGAGCGGATCAAAGGCGCAACTCTACGCAACGGCCTTCGCTCTCGCCGCGCGCAGTCCGCTGACGCCGGAGCTCATGTCCAAGGCCGAGCGCGGTTATCGCCTGATCAGCGACAGCCGCCCCGCACCATGCCGCGCCACCACAGCGCCCATCGCCGCCGCCGACCACCCATTGACGGCCTTCCGCGCCATCGCCCTCAACTGTCTGGCGCACCTGCATCACAACCACGCCGGCGCCCTGCGCGGCGACGATCCCGAGTATGTGCACCAGATGCGCGTGGCCACCCGGCGGCTCTTTGCGGCCATGCGCATGTTCGCGCCGGTGCTGCCAGCGGATTTCGCCGAGCAGATGGCGCCACCCCTGCGCGAGCTGATGGCCGCGCTCGGTCGCACCCGCGATCTCGACGTGCTGCTGGACGAGATCGTCGGCCCCGTCAACGCGGCGCTCGCCGACGACCCACGCATCGCGGCGCTGGCCGGCATCCTCGCCGACCGGCGCCACGCCACGCGCAATGAAACCGTCGCCTTCCTCGCGCGCCCCGGCTACGGTCACCTGCTGCTGCTGGCGGCCTCGCTGCTGCACGGCAGGGCGCTGGCCGAACCGGCACCGCCGGCGGCAGGCGAACCCGTCTTGACCCTGTTCGATTTCGCCCAGCGCCGCCTGCAGAAGCTGCAACAGCGCACCCATCACCTGGCCCTGCTCGCCCGCATTGACGATCCGTCCTCACTGCATGCCCTGCGCATCGCCATCAAGCGCCTGCGCTACGCGCTCGAGTTCTTCGGCCCCTTACTGCCCAAGCGTTCTTTCGCAACAGCGGCAAAGCGGCTGGCAACGCTGCAGGACGAGCTCGGCCAGCTCAACGACCTGACCAACGCCGGAACGATGCTGATGGCTTGCGCCGGCGCCGATCCCAAGCTGCGCGAAGCGGTGGCGCTGATCGGCGGCTGGCATGGCCCGCGCCACGCCGCGCTGCTCGGCGCGGTACCCGGGCAACTGAAGGCGGTCGCTGCGCTGCGCCTGCCGAAACTTAAATAATGGCACCACCGCACGGCGCACCCGCATGCTGACCACGTTACGCGCGGGAGTGCGGCTGACGCGCCTCGCCCTGCATCTGCTCACTGGCCTGACGACCGCCGCCGCGGTTTATCAGTGGATTTCCCCGACACGCCGGCTGATGCTCAAGCAGCGCTGGTCGCGGCAACTGCTGGGATGCCTTGGCGTCAAGCTACAGGTCCGCGGCACGGCGGCCGAAGGTCTGCTCGTCGCCAACCACATCTCGTTTCTCGACATTTACGTCATCAACGCGGTGGCGCCCGCCGCCTTCGTCGCCAAGGACGAGGTGCGCCGCTGGCCGCTGATCGGCTGGCTCGCGACGCAGACCGACACGATTTTTCTCGAACGCGGCAATCGCAAAGCAGCGCAACACGCCCGCACCCGGATCGTCGAGCAATTGCATACCGGCCAGCGCGTGGCGGTATTCCCCGAGGGCACGACGACCCGCGGCGACCGCGTGCTGCCCTTCCACGGCGCGCTGTTCCAGGCCGCCATCGACACCGGCGCGCCGGTTACGCCGCTGGCGCTTTGCTACCTCGACCGCGACGGCAGGCGCAGCGAAGCGCCGGCTTATGCCGATGCAATCACGCTGTGGCAAGCCTTGCGCGCCATCGTCAGCGCCAACGGTCTGGTGGCGCGGATCGAGGTGCTGCCACCGCTTCCCTCGCACAGCAGTGATCGTCACCATCTCGCCGCCCACGCGCACCGCGCCATCACCCACGCCGCCAGCGCGCCCTGATGGATTAATAAAACGGGTCTTCGTGAAAGAGTGTGGGTAAAAATGCATGTCAATCAGATTTTCGGCAGCATACAGGTGAGGACTTTCAGTCGCAGGTACTCCTCGTCGCGCAGTCCGTATGCGCGACGCTGGATGACGCGAATCTTGTTGTTGAG
>JAUXWU010000137.1 GCA_030680085.1 Rhodocyclaceae bacterium
TGACGCCAGCGCATGAAGGGCTGGCTGTTGACGTTCTCGTCGTCCTTGGTGAAATCGAGGCCGCCGCGCAGGCACTCATACACGGCGCGGCCGTAGTTCTTGGCGGACAGGCCCAGCTTGGGCTTGATGGTGCAACCCAGCATCGGACGGCCATACTTGTTCATGATGTCGCGTTCGACCTGGATGCCCAGGGGCGGGCCGCCGCAGGTCTTGACGTACGCGATCGGGAAGCGGATGTCTTCCAGGCGCAGGGCGCGCACGGCCTTGAAGCCGAACACGTTGCCGACCAGGGAGGTGAATACGTTGACCACCGAGCCCTCTTCGAAGAGGTCGATCGGATAGGCGATGAAGGCGTAGAAACAGGTATCGTCGCCGGGCACGTCCTCGATGCGGTAGGCGCGACCCTTGTAGTAATCCATGTCGGTCAGGAGGTCGGTCCACACCGTGGTCCAGGTGCCGGTGGAAGACTCGGCGCACACCGCGGCGGCGGCCTCTTCGCGATCGACGCCCGGCTGCGGGGTGATCTTGAATACTGCCAGAAGATCCGTGTCCAGCGGGGTGTATTCCGGCATCCAGTAGGTGTGGCGGTAATCTTTCACGCCAGCGTTGTATGTTTTAACAGCCATTCCTGTCTCCTATTTACGATTGGAAAACGCACCCGACGAGCACGGGACTTTCATTAGTATGGTTACTCCGACAAACAAACAAAACTGAATAGTTTTTAGGGTCGTCATAAGAATCCTTAAGCTTTCTTGACTGCGGAAAATCATGCGATTAAGCCTTAGACTCGGCACCCGCGTGAAAAATATCATGCGAGGCATTTAAACCCAACAGACGAACCATTGACCCAATGAACAGAAAAGTCAACTCCATCCTCGCCGTCGTATTCCCCTTCCTGCGCTGGTTCCCGCTGAAGGCGGCCAGCCTGCGCGCTGATCTCGTTGCCGGCATCACCGTCGCGCTGGTGCTCGTTCCCCAGTCGATGGCCTATGCGCAATTGGCGGGGATGCCGGCCTACTACGGTCTTTATGCGGCATTTCTGCCGGTCATCATCGGCGCCCTGTGGGGGTCGTCCAGTCAGTTGGCGACCGGGCCGGTCGCCGTCGTGTCGCTGATCACCGCCTCCGCTCTGGTACCGCTGGCGGCGGTCGGCTCGGAGCGGTTTATTGCCCTGGCCATTCTGTTGGCGCTCCTGGTGGGCGTGGTGCAGATCGCGCTGGGGCTGTTCAGGCTGGGCGCCCTGGTCAACCTGATTTCCCATCCGGTGCTGATCGGCTTCATGAACGCAGCCGCGATCATTATCGGCCTGTCCCAGCTCAACAAGGTCATGGGCGTGTCCATCGGCCGTAGCGACAGTTTCATCAAGGACATCTGGAACGTATTTCAGCAGGCGGGCGACATCCATATGCCCACCCTGGTGATCGGTGTTTCCGCCTTTGTCATGATGTGGGCGCTGAAAAAATATGCGCCCAAATTGCCTGGGGTACTGATTGCCGTCGTCATCTTTACCCTGGTGAGTTGGTTGACTGGTTTCGAGCGCAATGCCAGCGCCAGGATCGAGCAGATGATGACCCCGGAACTGCGCGAGACCAGTAGCGCGGTCACGGATAGCGAACGCCAGCTCGCCTACGTCAGGGGCGAGATTCTGTCCAGACACGCGGACATCAAGGCATATGAGAAGACCGGCGACCCGGACCGTTTCGTCATGGCGACGACCCACTATGAAATCGATCTCCTGGAAGGCGTGGCCAAGGACACCGAGAATGAAAACCTCAAGGCGGTCCGCGCCATGCGAAAGTTCGTCCTCGAACGGGTGCCCGGCGTGGACGGCGGGCAGGACCTTTATTACCAGGCAGGCAAGGCTCCGCCGGATGCAAAAACGGATGGACATCGCTGGCGCATCAAAAAGAGCAGCAACGACAAGCTGCTGCTTTCCGGTGGCGGCGAGGTGATCGGCAACGTTCCCGCCGGCCTGCCCGCTTTTGATCTGCCGAAAATCTCCTGGAGCGACTTGGCGAGCCTGTTTTCCACTGCGCTGGTGATTGCCATGGTGGCCTTCATGGAGGCAATCGCCATTGCCAAGGCCATGGCGGCGAAAACCCGCGAGCGCATCGACCCCGACCGGGAGCTGATCGGCCAGGGTTTGGCCAACCTTTCCTCCTGCTTCAGCCAGTCATTCCCGGTCAGCGGTTCGTTCTCGCGCTCGGCGGTCAATCTCAACGCCGGCGCAATGACCGGAATGTCATCGGTCATCACCGGGGTGCTGGTGCTGCTGGCGCTGTTGTTTCTCACCCCGCTGCTGTATCACCTGCCCCAGGCGGTGCTGGCCGCGATCATCATGCTCGCCGTGGCCGGGTTGGTTGACGTCAAGGCGTTTCGGCACGCCTGGCAGACCAAGAAGTATGAGGGGGTGACAGCCGGCGTGACGTTTGCGGCAACCCTGTATTTTGCTCCGCACCTGGACCTGGGCATTCTGCTCGGCGCCGGTCTGGCCATCATCATCTTCCTGCAACGCCGCATGCAGCCGCGCGCGGCCATTCTCGGCCGTCTGCCGGACGGCACGCTGACCAGCCACGAGGCGCCCGCCGGCGGCGACCGCTATGTCGTGCTGCGCTACGATGGTTCGCTAAATTTTCTCAGTGCCTCTCATTTCGAGGATGCCATCCT
Source organism: Rhodocyclaceae bacterium (assembly GCA_030680085.1). Classification (GTDB taxonomy): domain Bacteria; phylum Pseudomonadota; class Gammaproteobacteria; order Burkholderiales; family Rhodocyclaceae; genus Sulfuricystis. The sequence goes on from JAUXWU010000137.1 coordinate 2,668, forward strand.
GCGGGCGCATGCCGATTATCCGCGGGCCAGCACGATCCTGGTGATTGCCAGCGGCATCAACAGCATCGATGCGACCGCGGAAGGTAAAATCCGCGAAATTACCCGCTATATGCGCGAGGCGAATGTCACGCTGGCCTTCAGCAGTCTCAAACAACCGGTGCGGGAAATTTTCGAGCGGGCCGAACTCATCTCGGTGGTGGGCGCCGAGAATATCTTCGTTTCGCGCGAAATCGCTCTGAAGACGCTCGATAGCAGACTAAATACTCCCAATACCTGAAAGGAAGAAAGATGCCAGCCACGCAAGCCGCTGAAGCTACCCAAGCCGCCGACAAACTATACACCGCCACCATCGTGCGCTCGCAGCGCATTACGCCGCCCGACTCCTCTGAAGAGGTGCGCCACATCGCGTTGCGCCGCGACGACTTGTCGTTCGACGGCAAGCTGGGTCAGTGCATCCGCGTCATGGCGCCGGGGCAATCTGGCAACCAGTATCACCCGCGCCTTTATCTACTCGCCGAACCGGGTACTGAGCGCGATGGCGGCGCCGAGTTCGCCATTTGCGTCAAACGTCACGATTACATCGACGACTTCAACGGCGAGCGTTATCCCGGCATCGCCTCCAACTACCTGTGCGATCTGCCGGTCGGCGCAACGATCAAATTCTCCGGCCCCGTCGGCTACCCATTCACCATGCCAGAGAGCCGCAAGGCGGACATCATCATGATCGGCATGGGCACGGGCATCGCGCCCTTCCGCGTGCTGATCCGCACGATCTACGAGAAATATGGCAGTTGGGAGGGCAAGGTGCGTCTCTTTTACGGGGCGAAGAGCGGCCTGGAAATGCTCTACATGAATGACGCCAACAAGGATCTGTCGCAGTACGTCTATCAGCCCACCTTCAAGGCTTTCCAGGCCATCAGTCCGCGTCCGGCCTTCGATGCGCCGGTCGAGATGGACAAGGCGCTGGAACAGAATGCCGCAGAGGTGTGGGAAATGGTGCAGCGCCCGGATACGCATGTCTATCTGGCCGGCGTGGGCGACATGCTGGCGCGTGTCGAAAAGGCGCTGGTCGGGATGGCCGGTTCCGCCGCCGCATGGGGGCAGGTGAAGGAAGCATTGCAGACCAGTGGCCGCTGGCATGAGGTCTTGTTCTGACCGCGCCAGTGCAAAAAAACCCGCCCTGATACAACCAGGGCGGGCCGCGCATCACAGGAAAGCTTCCGTCGTGATGTTCTTCAGCCAACTGTAGCCGTACTCGGCCTCCGCCTTGCGCACATAAGCCGGAGCCCCCACCGGAGAGAGGCCGCCAGCGCCCTTGACGCTGACAAGTTTGCCGCCCTCGGGCTGGAAGATGCCGACGATGGAGAAGCCATAGTCCGGCCCCACCACGGTGTAGCAGGCATTGGTGTATTGAGGTTTGGGTACCGGTTTACCGCTCGTCACGGCCACGATGGCATTGACGACCACCTTGGCCTGAGATGCCGCCGCATGGGCCGACTTGGGTATATCGTTGGTAACGGCGGCGTCGCCGATGACGTAGATGCCCTTGTGGATGGTCGATTCCATTGTCATCGGATCGATTGGACACCAGCCGCTCTGATCGGTCAGACCCGCCATCTGGGCAATGGCGCCAGCCCGTTGTGGTGGAACGAAGTTGATGATGTCCGCCGTCTGTTCACCCATATCGGTGACCAGCGTGCGTTTTTTCTGATCCACCCGCAGTATCTTGCCGCCACTATTGCCGGGAACCCATTCGATCATGCCTGGGTAAAGTTGCTTCCAGCTTTCCTCGAAGAGCGCCTGCTTGGGCATGGTGTCGCCGTGATCAAGGATCAATACCTTGGACTTGGGCTTGTGGTGCTTGAAATAGGACGCCATCTGCGCCGCGCGTTCGTAAGGACCGGGCGGGCAGCGATAGGGCCGCCTGGGCGAGGTAATGATCACGAGACCGCCATTCTTCATGGCCTCCAGTTGCTTTTTCAACTGCAGCGTCTGCTCGCCGGCTTTCCAGGCGTGCAACATGGTCTTTTCCATCTCCGGGCTGGCGCCTTCAATGGCGCCATAGTCGAAATCAATGCCCGGCGCGACTACCAGATAGTCGTAAGCAAAGTTCTTGCCGCCCTGGGTCATTACCGTTTTCTTGACGGCATCAATGGCGGTCACCTCGTCATGCACGACATTGACGCCACGCGCGGCATGCGCCGCATAACCGAAGGTCAGCGAGTCGAGGTTGCGCTCGCCCGCTAGCACTTCGTTACTCATGGGGCAACTGATGTACTGCTTGTTGCGTTCGAGCAGCGTCACCTCGATGCCAGGCGCGTAGAGCTTCAGATATCTGGCCGCGATGGCGCCGCCAAAGCCGCCACCAACGATGACCACGCGCGCCTTGGCCGAGCCGAACACCAGACCGGGGAAACCCGCGATCAGGGAAGTCGTTCCCAGTGCGCCAATAAACTGCCTGCGATTCCAATTCATCATCATCCCCTTATTTCCTGGTGCCCAGAAAGTGGGCGACGGCGGAATGCTCATTTTCGGTGAGATTGTGAACTTTCTCAGCCATGCGTTCACTGGGTTTCTTCGCGGTGAATGTGCGATCCACATACTTGAAGGTTTCCAGCCTGATGTAGCCGGGCCACTGGCCTGCCAGCCGCGGTACGTCGCCACTGTTCTTGTCGCCCTTCTCGCCGTGGCAGTTCTGGCAGGTCTTGCGCAGAACCTGACGTCCCTGGTTGGCCTGAGTCATTTCGACAGCTACAGTTGCCGGTACCCATTCCTTCGCTGCAAAGTACTGTGCCAGCGCCGCGATCTCCTCATCGCTGATGTTCTTCATGAATCGGTCCATGATGGTGGTGTAACGCTCACCTTTCTTTTGTTCCAGCAACACACGTTGCAAGTAATCCTTGTTCTGCCCGGCGATACTCGGCATGGTCAGGCCGGCCGAAACGCCATTGATGCCGTGACAACTGTTGCAAGTATCGGCTATTGCAACTATGTTGGGATCGTTTGCCAACGACGGCCCTGCCGCCAAGGCGCACACGACCGCGAGCACAAGTTTTTGCATGAATTCCTCCTGATGGTTTTATATTGCGCGGTTCCCGCAAGCGCCACGCCAGCTTGTTATCACTACTACCCGGCTACCCTGACTACCAACCGATCAGCTTATTCGATGGATGGCACGTATTGGATTGATCTTTATCAACTCAGCAGAATAGAAGTAATTGCTGATTTACTGAATTTCAATTACTTGTTTTCATGAAGAAAAATTATGTTTGAACATGCGGCAGATTCTTTTAGAATCGCCCGGCTCTTTTTGCTTGGAGAGGTTTTCAACGACCTGGAGGAACCATGGAATTCACGATTCATCATCAGACGTTGCTGTCCGTCTTCGCTGTTGCGGCTGTCATGGGTGCGGTAGCCAACAAGACCAATTTTTGCACCATGGGGGCCGTTTCCGATTGGGTCAACATGGATGACAAGGGTCGGCTGCGCGCCTGGCTACTGGCTGTCGCCGTGGCCATGGGCGGTGTTTTGCTGTTGGAAGCGTCTGGCCTGATCAATCTTTCCACGATCTTCCCGCCTTATCGTACCGCCAACTTCGCCTGGTTGCGTTACCTCCTGGGCGGTTTGGTGTTCGGTGTCGGCATGACCCTTGCATCCGGCTGCGGCAACAAGGTACTGGTGCGGATTGGCGGCGGCAACCTGAAGTCCATCGTCGTGCTGATCATCGCCGCCACCATGGCCTACCTGATGAATTGGACCGGCTTCTACGCCAAGGCATTCAGTAGCTGGATGTCGCCATTGGCCATCGACCTGGGCGCCACCATCGGGGCCAAGAGCCAGACGCTCGGCGGCATCATCGGCGCTCTGCTGGGTATGGACGACACCGCCATGCTGCAGCTGATTCTTGGCGGCGTTGTTGTCACGGCCTTGCTGGTCTTCATTTTTTCTTCGCTCGAATTCAGGCGGCACCGCGACAACATTCTCGGTGGCGTGGTGATTGGCCTGACCGTGGTGGCCGGCTGGTACCTGACCGGCAGCGCCCTCGGCGTCGAGTGGAAGGAATGGGCCGAGATGGCCGACACGCCGCCCGCGCGCGTTGCGGTGCAGTCCTTTACCTTCATCGGCCCGATGGGCGATACGGTCCGCTACCTGATGAATCCGACTGATCTTTCGCTGCTCAGCTTCGGCATCGTGTCGCTCGTTGGTGTTATTGTCGGTTCATTCATTTATGCCATGAGCAGCGGCGGCTTTCGCACCGAGTGGTTCGCCAATGGCGGCGATTTCATCCAGCATGCCATCGGCGCCGTGCTCATGGGCATCGGCGGCGCCCTCGCCATGGGCTGTACCATTGGCCAGGGGGTCACCGGCTTTTCCACCCTGGCCGTTGGCTCCATGCTGACATTCGCGTCCATCATCGCCGGTGCTGCCGCGACGATGAAATACCAGTATTGGCAGATGATGCGGGAGGCGTAATATCAGCCACCAAGCCCCGCCATCCGCCCCCGACAATTTTCAAACACCAGAGGAGATGACTCAATGAATGTGCTTCGCAGAACCGTGCTCAAGAGCGCAGGCGCCATGGGCGTGCTGGCCGGGCTCTTTGTTACAGGCGTACTGAAGCCAACCCTGGCCTATGCCAGTGACTGGAACAAGGCTGCTTTTGCCGCGAAAGACATGGATGCCGCGCAGAAGGCCATTGGCGTCACCGGCGCCGTCGATAGCAAGCTTCTTGTCATAAAGGCGCCCGAAACCGCCGAGAACAGCGCAATGGTGCCGATTGACGTGACCAGCAACATTCCGAATACCACGTCGATCGCCATTCTTGTCATGAATAACCCGTTCCCATTGGCTGCGCAGTTTGAATTCTCGAGCGGCGCGCTGGCGGAGGTTTCGGTGCGGCAGAAGTTTGCGCAGACCTCGATCATCCGGGTGGTAGCCAAGGCTGACGGCAAGTTCTACAGCGCCCAGAAAGAAGTGAAAGTCGCCGACGGCGGCTGTGGCCACTAATTAAAGAGTAAAGAGAGGAAACCGATATGACAGGTCCAATGAAAATTGTCGCCAAGATGAAGGGGGATGTCGCCAGCATCCGCGTTATGGCAAACCACCCGATGGAAAGCGGTTTGCGCAAGGAAGCCGACGGCAAGCTGGTTCCCGCGCACCACATACAACACATGACCGTGGCCTTGAATGGCAAGACAATGGTCGCCGCGCAAATCAGCGGCTCGATTGCCAAAAATCCGCTGTTCGGCTATGCCGTCAAGGGCGCCAAGGCCGGCGACAAGGTTTCTGTCACATGGGTCGATAACAAGGGCGACAAGCGGACCGACGAAGCCGTTGTCACCCTCGCCTGATGTAAAAAAAGCCCGCCCCGATGGCAACCAGGGCGGGCTGCGGGCCGGATTTGCTCAGCGTGGCGTGATCGTGTATTTGCCGTCCGCGAACTTCACGTTGGCATCGAGGAAGTAAGCGTTGAACTTGTTATCCAGGAAGTTCGTCGTGTCGTAAGCCTCGCCGGCGCGGGCGCCGGTTGCGCAGATGAACACCACCGGCTTGTTGCGCGTGATGGTGGCGAACTTCGGTTCAACCTCGGCGATTGGCAGGCTGATCGCACCAGGGAAAGAGCCCAGCTTGAACTCGGCAGACGACCGAACGTCCACGATCAGGATCTGCGCGGGATTCTCTTTCAGGATGCGCTCGAAGGAGGCGATACTGATGCTGCCCTTCTCCTTGTCTGGCTGGATATCCAGCGCCCCGGCTTTCGCCGGCGCGGCGGCGGCTGGGGCTGCTGCAGGCGCGGCAGCCGGAGCAGCGGCAGCCGGAGCGGCGCCAAATTTTGCGGCCCAGTCAGGATAGCCTTCGGTGTACTTCCTGACATTCGTGTAGCCGATGGCCTTGGCCTTCTTCGCCGATTTTTCGGAGAGATCGCAGACCAAACCGCCGCAGAAGAAGATCAGCGGCGTCGCCTTGTCCTTCGGCAGCCGGTCGACAAACTGGTCGAACTTGGAGTCGGAGATGTTGATGGCCCCAGGGATCGTGCCCGCCGCGAAGGGACGCTCGGGACGCGAGTCGATCAGGACGACCTTGGCCTTCTCGTCGATCAGCTTCTTGATGAAGGCGGTGCTGACCGAGAGGATTTCCCCTTTCGACACCCAGTCGGGTTCGCCGGCCGCATAGACCTTGATGTTCTTGTAGCCGATCTTTTCCGCCTTGTAGGCGGATTGATGAGACAGTTCGCATTCCAGGCCGCCGCACCAGAAGATGAGTTCACGGTTCTTGTCGGCGGGTAGCTTGTCGACCTGCTTGTCGAAGGCTGAGTCGGGAATGTTGATGGAGGCCTGTATGTGGCCTTCATCATAGCGACGTGCGGTCGGCCGTGAATCGATCAGCAGCGCGCCCGCGCTTCTTTCGCGGGGCAGCGTGGCATGCGGCCTGACATAGGCGTAATCGACGATGTTTTTCCACGGCGTGAACTTGGGCGCCGCAGCGGCAGGCGCCGCCGGTTTGGCATCCGGCCCGGGACTCTGCGCCATCTGCGCGCAGCCCGCGGAAAAGACAACGGAAACAGCAACGGCAAGTAATTTAAGTCTCATCATGAGCTAGCTCCTTGGTTGTGGATCACAGAACAGTAAACTTTTCAGTCGATTCGTTGTAGCGGACAAAGGCATACCAGGCGAACAGCAGGCCGCCGCCGAGCGCCAGCGTCCAGCCCCAGCCGTGGAGCATCTCGGGCCAGTAGGCCTGGAAGCCGACGGCGGTGGCTTCGTAGTTCTCCATGTTTTCATCGTCGAGCGAGGTGATGCCGGCGCCTTTCAGCACCGCGCTGGCGATCGAGCCCACCCAGGCAAAAAAGAACATCGCCACCCACAGTTTGAGATGTCCCTCGCCCATCCGCCACAGCGAGCCGGAAGCGCAGCCGCCGGCGAAGATCATGCCGACGCCGAAAATCACCCCGCCGACCAGCGAGCCGATCCAGAAGGTGGGGGGTACCGCGCTGTAAGGATCGATCACGCCCTTGCTGAACAGGAGGCCGGCGATGGGGATGCCGAGCGCCAGTGCAAGGATCACGGCCTTGGTCATGTCGCCCTCGGCGGTCATGAAGGGCTCGCGGAAGGCGCGGGCGAAGCACAGGCGCGAACGGTGCATGACGAAACCGATGGCGAAGCCCAGCAGCACGATGATGGCGCGCGTGGCCAGCACCGTGTCGGGCGAACCAAACCAGCCCGCCCCCCAGGTGATCACGCCGACCAGCACTGCCAGCCCAAGAAATGGGTAAAGGTTCACGAGCCCCTGCGGTGCATTCAGCGTGGGCGGCGCCTTCATGCCCCATTCGATGTTTTCGAGCGTCCAGAGCAACAGTTTCAGTCCGATCACCGCGCCAGCCAGTAGCCCGGCGCCCATGACCCAGCCGGCGGGAGAGGAGTGCAGGACGGGGTTAAAAAAACCGCCGGTGGTGCAGCCGCCGGCAAGCGAGGCGCCGATGCCCATCAGGCTGCCGCCCAGCGCTGCCCAGATGACTTCGAGCTTGGGCGGGCGGCTGATCTGAAACTGCCGCGACATGAGCGCCGCGGCAAAAGCGCCCACCAGCAGCATGATGTTCATCAGCGACATGCGGTGGGTGAAAATGCTTTCCTTGGGGACCGGCACGTCGAGCAGCGGCCCCAGTCCGATGGCATGGTTGATGATGTCGCCCCAGTAGCGGACGCCGCCGAAGACGCCCCAGACCAGGCCGCTGACCATCAGGCCGATAATGGTCAGCATCAACAGGATCGCACCCAGATAATTCGACCATTCTTCAACGAAGATTTTTTCGTAATCGGCCTTGAAGCCGGACAACCAACCGCTTTCCGTGCTCATGCACACCTCTCGCTAGGGTGACTGCTCAACATAAACTCTGCCAGATCCTTGCGGGTCGACAGGCGCAAATTAAATCGTGGGCGGTGTTCATTCAGCCGGTGCCCAGCGTTCATGGTCAGCTGCAACTGGCCGGGGCTTCCCCGTCCTTGGCGCTGCGCATGATGAACGCTTTGACGTCCGCGGCCAGTTCCTGTTCCGGCCGGTCGGCGAATTTTGCGGCCGCCTTGCTGGTGGCCTTGATGCTGTCGCGATATTGCTTGCTGAAGTATTGACTCACCGTATCCTTGCCTTTGTTGTGCTTGTCGACCAGCAGATACGCTGTCCACTCGGCCTTGGTTCTGTCGATCGGCTGGATGGTCGCCTTGGCGGTGGTGTGGCAGGCCGTGCAGATGCTACGGTAATAAATGCGACCAACCTTCCAGTCGGGCTCGTAGGCTTGTGCGACGTGGGCGAACAGGGCAGTGGCGAGCAACGGCAGGGCAAGATGAAATCTTTTCATGAGGCATCTCCTGAGAGTGATCTATTCATCGGAAACTTCGCTCCCGTCACCATACCATCAGTGCGGGAAAAAAAGAACCGGTACAGCAGGTCGCGGGTCGATCGGATCGGTCGGATTGTCAAGACTTCGGTCGCGCATCATTCTCTGACAACCGGACGCTGCATATAACCCATTAGGTATAACCCCAAGGGGTAGTGTCGGGCTTAACCCAAGGGCTGACCCATAGCCCCGAAGGGTAGTTGCATCGCAGCAAAGAGAGGAATAAATTCGACCCGCTTGGCTATCTGAAAGGGAGGCATCATGCTGCGCACGCGTTCTGCTGTCGCATTGTTTGCGGGGGCTCTGTTGGGAGCCGTTTTAACTGTTACTAATCTGGCACAGGCCACGGTTGCGCCACAGGCGAAACCGAGCACCACGGCTGACCACAGCAAATTCAAAGAGTTGCAGAAACAGTTCAAGACGGGACCCGAGGTCACCAAGGCTTGTCTGGTCTGCCACACCGAGGCCGCCAAGCAGGTGCATCGCACCAAGCACTGGACTTGGGAATTCATCAATACCGAGAAGAATCAGAAGCTGGGCAAGAAAAACGTGCTCAACAACTTCTGCATCTCCATTCCGCAAAACCAGCAGTACTGCACCAACTGCCACGTTGGTTACGGCTGGAAGGACAAGAATTTCGACTTCACCTCCGAAGAAAACGTCGACTGTCTGGTCTGCCACGACACGACCCTCACCTATGTGAAACAGCCTGGCATGGCCGGTCATGTGGTGGGCGAGGAAATGGAGTTTCCGAAAGGCTCGGGCAAGATTCTCAAGCCGATCAATCTCTCCAAGATCGCCCAGGGTGTTGGCAAGTCCAGCCGCGAAACCTGCGGCAACTGCCACTTCTTCGGCGGCGGCGGCGATGGCGTCAAGCATGGCGACCTGGATAGTTCGCTCTTCGCACCCGAGAAAGATGTGGATGTCCACATGGCTGTCGATGGCCTTAACTTCAACTGCGGCACCTGCCACCAGACATCGAGCCATGATGTGCCGGGCAGCCGCTACACGCCGACGGCCAAGGACAAGGGCGGTGCGCAGATTCGCGGCAAGAGCGAGGGTGAAAACCCCGCCACCTGCGTCGCCTGCCACGACACCAAGCCGCACAAGGCTGAAAAGAGCAAGCATGCGGCACGCTTGAATGTCCACGCCGAAAAGCTCGCCTGCCAGACCTGCCATATTCCGGCCTTTGCCCGTGGCGGCGTCGCCACCAAGATGAGTTGGGACTGGTCGACGGCGGGGCAGATGGATGCCGAGGGCAAGCCCATCGTCAAGAAGGACGACCACGGCAATACCCTCTATGAGTCAAGGAAAGGCGACTTCGTCGTCGCCGAGAACGTCAAGCCCGAGTATTACTGGTTCAATGGCGGGATTACCTACACGCTGCTCGGCGACAAGATCGAAAAGGGCGACAAGCCGGTCGGTATCAACAAGATCGAGGGTAGCGCGACCGATGGCAAGTCGATGATCTGGCCGTTCAAGGTGAGCCGTGGCAAGCAACCCTACGATCCTGAAAACCATACGCTGATCACGCCGCACACCACCGGTCCCAAGTCGGGCGGCGGTTACTGGACAAACTACGACTGGGATCGGGCGGCCAGGCAAGGCATGGCGGACGCCGGCGCGCCGTTCTCTGGCAAGATCGATTTCGTTTCGACCGAGATGTACTGGCCGATCGCGCACATGGTGGCCCCCAAGGACAAGTCGGTGGGTTGTGCCGAGTGTCACGCCAAGGACGGTCGTCTTGCCGGCATCAAGGGCATCTACATTCCCGGCCGCGACGCCAACCCGCTGATCGACAAAGCCGCCTGGCTGCTTGCCCTGCTGACGCTGCTCGGCGTACTCGGGCATGCCGCGATCCGCATCTTTGCTAGCAAGAAACATTAAGGAGAGAGAGATGGTTGAACGTGTATATATTTTCAAGCGATTCGAGCGCTTCTGGCACTGGGCTCAAGCCGCGCTGATCATGTTCCTGCTGCTCACCGGTTTCGAGATTCACGGCACCTACAGCAACTTCGGCTTCGAAAGGGCGGTGGAATTCCACACCATCGCCGCCTGGTCGCTGGTCGGGTTGTGGACCTTCGCGGTGTTCTGGCACCTGACCACCGGCGAGTGGAAGCAGTACATCCCGACCACCCAGCGGGTGACGGAGATGGTGCGCTTCTACGCTTTCGGTATCTTCAAGGGCGAGGCCCACCCGTTCAAGCAGACGGTGCTCTCCAAGCACAACCCGCTGCAACGGCTGGCCTATCTTGGCGTGTTGCTGGTCATGAATCCGCTGATCTGGACTTCCGGCTGGTTCCTGCTGTTCTATGGCAGTTGGGCGTCCTGGGGATTCCCCAACCTGAGCCTGGAGCTGGTCGCCACCGCGCATGTCATCGGCGCCTTCATGATCCTGCTGTTCCTCATCGTTCATGTGTACCTGACCACCACGGGCCACACGCCGCTGGCGCACATCAAGGCGATGATCACCGGCTGGGAAGAGAAGCACTAAGGGTTGCCGTTGCAACGGTTGCAGTGGTAGCGAACAAAATCCCCGCCAAGCGGGGATTTTGTTTTATGGCTGACTGCCAAGGCCTGACCTCAAGCGGGTTGAAGTCCGCCCCAAGGTGGTGAAACAGCCAGCTTTTTACCTGCGGAAGAGGGTCGTCTGGCACTTGCGGACCGAACGCGCTTCTTAAAAGCGGCGGACTGGCAAACAACCGGAAAGGCGTGCGGTGTGCAAGCCAATGGTACAGCAGCGCCGGAACCAGCACGGTGAGGCTGCCGATTAAGAAGGCAAAGAGGATAATCGTGCCGAAAACGATACCAGCCATTTCAATCAGGGTTTTCGGTTGCGTTGTAAGTTTGTTCATGATCGTGCTCCTGTAGTAGTGAATCGGTAAGCGAATCTGTATCATGTTTGGCACTCTTGCTGATGCTGACTTAATCAATGCAAGTTGTATGCCCTAAAGCGCACAAGCACGGTAATATGATGGTAACTCCATGAATAAAAAGTAATTGTATTTACATCTGCAGATATCTATCGTTGGCACTGCTCATTGCATGGTGACAATAATGACACTAATCGATTTTGTGGTTAAATATGGCGTCACAACTGACACTTGCTGCCCATGAATCCCTCGACCAGGTCGCACCCCGAACTGATCTCGTTCCTCGATGAACAGCCGGAATCCAGTATCGTCATGGATGCTGAGTACCGCATCGTCGCCGCGAACAAGGCCTATATAAAGGAGTTCGCCAGTGGGCAGGACGTCAAGGGCAAGTTCTGTTACGAGGTGTCACATCACTTCAACGTGCCCTGTGACCAGGCCGGCGAGTCCTGCCCGCTGCTAAAGAGCCAGCAGAGCGGACAGATGCACCGCGTTTTGCATCGGCACTACACGTCGTGCGGCGAAGAGCACGTCGATGTCTCAATGGCGCCAATCCGCGACGAGCAGGGCAGGATCACCTTCTTTGTGGAGACCATGCGCGTGGTCAAGCATGCGTCATGCTGTCCATCGGCCGAAGGGCTGGTCGGGCGCTCGGTCTTGTTTAGCTGGATGCTGTCGATGGTGATGCGCGTGGCGCCGACCGAAGCGACGGTGCTGCTCCTGGGCGAGACGGGAACCGGCAAGGAACTGGTGGCGCGACTGGTGCACGAGGCCAGCCGAAATTGCTACGGCCCTTTCGTCGCTGTCGAATGCTCGGGCTTGACTGAATCCCTGTTCGAGAGCGAACTGTTCGGCCACGAGAAAGGCGCCTTCACCGGGGCCGACTATCGCAAGATCGGCCTGGTCGAGGCGGCCAGCGGCGGCACGCTCTTTCTCGACGAGGTCGGGGATATTCCGCTGACTTTGCAGGTGAAGCTACTGCGCCTCCTTGAATCCGGGACCTTCCGCCGCGTCGGCGGTGTCGATACGCTGCGCTCCAATTTCCGACTGGTGTGCGCGACACACCGCGACATCCTCGGCATGGTGGAAAACGAAAGTTTTCGCCGCGACCTCTACCACCGGATCAGTACCTTCCCGGTTGCCGTGCCGGCGTTGAGCGAGCGCGCCGATGACATTCCGCTGCTGGCGAAGTCCTTCCTCAAACGCCTGAGCGGAGATCGTGGGCTGCATTTCTCCGCCAGCGCGCTTGCCGCGCTGATGGGACGAAAATACACGGGAAACATCCGCGAGCTGCGTAATCTGGTCGAGCGTGCGTCCATCCTCGCCGACGGCAACGAGATTACGCCGTGCCACCTGGACATGGAAGCCGACGCCATTTCGCCGCCGATGCCGACGTATTCTGCACCGGTGCCCGCGACAGCCTTCGTCGTTGACACCCCGCTAGCCCTCGACGAACTCGAACGCCGTTACCTGCGCTGGCTGCTGGAGAAATTCGACGGCGACCGCAAATCCCTCGCGGACAGTCTCAAGGTGGGAATGCGTACGCTCTACCGCAAACTAAAATCGACGGCGTAAGCGCAACCGAGCCGCTACGGATTTAGGAGGAAGCCTTTTGGCTCGCGCGCTTCTCGTGGCGTCGAAAGGAGACAAACAGCGCCAGATCGTAGGCGATTTTCAACGCTCCGCAGGCTACCAACGGCGTGGCGAGCCAGCCGGCGGCCAGCATGGCACCACCGATGGCGGGACTGGCGGCGGCGGCGAGGCTGCGTGGTACGGCGGTGAAGCTCGCGGCGGCGGCGCGTTCTGCCGGGGTTACGACGGCCATGACGAAGGCCGAGCGTGTTGGCACATCCATCTGCGACAGGGCGCTGCGCATGAACAGCAGGGCGAGCGCGACGGGTAGGCTGTCGGCGAACGCGGCCAGGATCAGGCAGATGCTGGACGGGATGTGCGTGAACACCATCGTGTTGATCAGGCCGATGCGGCGCGCGACCCAGGGCGCGGCGAGTTGTGAACCCGCCGACAACAGCCCGGCCCAGAAGAAGAAATGGCCGGCGGCGGCGAGCGAGAGATCGAAGCGTTCAAACAGCCAGAGCGCCAAGAGCGTATTCACCAGCAGACCGCCGGCGAAGGCGTCGAGCGAAAACAGCGCGGCGAGACGGACGACGATGGCGCGCGAGGGGCCGAGCGCCGCTTGTTGCGTGGGCGGTGTCGTCTGCTCGTGCGTCTGGACTGCGGGCAGGCGGCGGTAGAGAAAGAAGATCGCCACGCCGGTCGCCCCATACAAAACGAACATCGCGCGCAAGGCGTCAAGCTGGGTGAAGCCGTTGTTCGCCAGCAGGTCGGGAATCGCCGAGGCCAGCGCGCCAAAGGCGGCAAACAGCGCACCGACAAAGGTGTAGCGGGCGAAGATGGCGGTGCGGAGATCGGCTTGCGCCGTTTCGGCCAGGCGCGCATGCTCCAGCGGCAGGAAGACGCTGACATCGCCGGAACTGGGGTTCATCGTGCCGATGAAAGCGACGATCAGCAGCGGCCAGAAACTCGAAAATCCGGCGAGCAGCAGGCCGGTGATGGCCATCAGCCAGGCGGCGGCGAGCAGCAGCCGACGCTGCGGATAGCGATGTCCCCACTGGCCCACCGCCAGCGTCATCAGCGCCGAGCCGAGCAGCGTCGCGGTGCTGATCAGCCCGACCTCCCATATGCCGAGCCCGAGGGCCAGCAGGTAGGCGGGCAGCAGAATCGCGACAAAGCCGTCGGTGAAGGCGCGCAGCGCGCGGCCGATCAAAAGGAGGCGCGCTTCGGGCGCGACCCCGGCGGGCATCATTTTGCCGCCAGCTTCCCCCCGGCGGTCTTCCAGCCTTCGATGCCGCCCTCGATGAAGCGGGCCTTGAGTCCCTTGGCGTGCAGCGCGTCAATCACGCCGTTGGAAACCGAGCCGCCACGCACGCAATAGATGATGATGTCCTTGTCCGGCGGCAGCGTGCCTGCCCAGTCGGCGAGTTTTTCCGGGTCTTGCCAGCGCGCGCCGGCCAGTTGTTCGGTCGATGCGGCGAGATCGCTGCCGCGGCGCACGTCGAGAATGAGCTTGTCGGCGAACTCGGTTTGCAGTTGTGCGGGGGTAATGGTGCGTTCCATGTTCAGGCTCCGGTGAGGGCCGCCAGCTTCTGCGAATCGGCGGCGGGGTTGCAGGACAGGGGTTTTATTTCGTAGGTCATGATGTTTTTCCTCACATGAAGTATGAGTAAGCGAGGCCGAGCAGCGCGCAGACGCCGATGACCTTCATGATGTCGGCCTTGTATTTCCACAGGGCGACGAAGGACGCGAGGGCGACGACCACCGGCAGCCACTCGAAGGTTCCCGAGAAGGGTGCGGCCTCGACGGCCTGAGGCCAGAAGGTATGCCAGGCGAAAAAGACGGCGAGATTGAGGATCACACCCACCACGGCTGCGGTAATGGCGGTGAGCGGCGCGGTGAATTTGAGTTCGCCGCGTGTCGCCTCGACCAGCGGACCGCCGGCAATGATGAACCAGAAGCTCGGCAAGAAGGTGAAGAAGGTCGCCACCGCCGCGCCCGCCAGTCCGGCGGCGAGCAGGTTTGTCGAGCCGGCGGCGCCAATATAGCCGATCCAGGTGACGAACTTGATCAGTGGCCCCGGCGTCGTCTCGCCCAGTGCCATGCCGTCCATTAACTGCGGGCCGGTCAACCAGGCAAAATGCTCGACGGCGCCCTGATAAACGTAGGGCAGCACGGCGTAGGCGCCGCCGATGGAGAGGAACGCGGCCTTGGTGAAGAACTCGCCCATGGCCTGGAGCACGGGCGTGCCGGAGAGCGCCAGCATGGCCGCGGCCCAGATCGCCACAAAGATCACGGTCAGCGCGATGGTCTTGCCCCACGAGAACTTCGCGTGCGGCGGAGGCGGCGTGTCGTCGTCGATGATGGCCGGGCCGTGCGTCTTGCCGGAAGCGCCATGCCCGCCACCCGCCTTGAACTTGGCCGGCAGCAGTTTGCCGCCGATGGCGCCCAGGATGCCGGCGGCGAGCACGATCCACGGGAAGCCGATCTTGAAGAAAAAGATGCCGACGAAGGAAAGCGCGGCAATCGCGAGCAGCACCTCGTTCTTCAGCACCTTGCTGCCGATGCGCCAGGCCGCGAACAGCACGATGGCAACCACGGCGGGCCTGATGCCGTAGAAAATGCCCTGCATGGCCGGCACGTCGCCGTAGCTCAGATAGACGCCAGCCAGCACGGTGACCAGCACGAAGGCCGGCATGAAGAACAGGACGCCGGCCATCACCGCGCCCTTCACGCCATGCATCAGCCAACTGATGTAGATGGCGAGCTGGATGGCCTCCGGCCCGGGCAGCAGCATGCAGTAGTTGAGGGCATGCAGGAAGCGATGCTCGGAGATCCAGCGCCGCCGTTCGACCAGCTCGGTGTGCATCATGGCAATCTGCCCGACCGGGCCGCCGAAGGCGATGAAGCCAAGCTTGAGCCAGTATTGGAAGGCTTCGCCCAAAGTCGGCGTTGGCGGGACGGCGGTTGTTATGTTTTCGGTCATGGTTGCATCTCCTTGTATCCGTATCGCGAAGGAAAAAAGCCCTCAGCCTTCCGGCTGCTGGTAGTTCGTGTAAAGACCGTCGAGGACGCGGCCGGCGGCGGTGAGTCGTGCGTCGTCGTCGCTTGCGCCGGCACGCAGGCCGGCCAGCACGGCTTCGATGCCGGACGCCTCGGCCAGCGGTGCGCCGCCGACATCGAGGTAATGGACGATGGCGCCGATCCTGGCAATGGCCGGGTCGGCGTCGAGACCGAAACTTGCCGCCAGCACCTCGAAGCTCACGAGTTCGGGCGCATGGTTGCTTGGGGCGACATGGGTGAACTTGGCGTGGTCGAAGTCAAAGCCCTGCGCATCCGGTGGGCAGTCGGCCGGCGTTTCAAGCCAGAGAAAATTTGCGCGCGGGTCGATGAAGCGGCGGATCAGCCAGGCGGAGGCCATGCGGTCCACCCAGATGTTCTTGCGGGTCGCCCAGGTGCGTCCTGAAAAGTCGGCGCTGGCGAGACGGCGGATGGGGCTGGGGACGGCTTGCGGCTCGTTGGGGGACAGCAGCGCGGCCAGATCGGTCAATGCCTGCTGCGCCTGATGGCGGGCGGCGTCCGGGAAGTAATCGGTGGCTTCCAGCGCCGCCAGTTCGCGCGTCAACCGCCGCAGGGTTTTTTCATCCGCGCTGGCCGACCGCGTTTCGGCAATCAGTGCGCCATAGTCCGCACTGCGATCGAATAGCTGGCGAAAGGCCTCGTCCTGCGCGCCATCGGCGGCCACATACAACACCTCGGCGCTGCCTTCGCTCGCGCGCACTTCGTCCGCCATGGTGCGCAGCGCCGCGCCGGTTTCATCGCGCGCCGGCAGCAGATAGACGCCATCGCGCAAGGCAGCGCAGCCGAGCGCCTTGATGGCGCGCCACAGGCGCATGCGCGCCGCGGCATTGCGCGTGGGCAGGGTGGTAACGAGGACGAGCCATTCGACGAGTTGGATCATGTAGCGAACTCTGCATAAGTGTTATAAACATTGCAAGAAACATTTTAGTAGAGTAATTAACCATACAGTAGAGGTCGTTACATCGGCATGGTTTTCCATGATTGGGTATGATCTGGGCGAGAACGAACAACGAATCGGGGGGATGGATTCCATGGCGCATGTACTGACGGTTTCGCGCGCGGCGCATCTGGTTGGCGTGACGCGCGCGGAGATGCAAAAACATATCGCCAGCGGCGCCTTGCCTTCGCAGGACGGCATGGTGACGACCACGGATTTGCTGAAGGTCTTCCCCGACGTGCAGTTGGAGGATTCCGGTGCCTTCGAGCGCACCACCAAGATTCGCGAGGAAGCCTTTGGCCGACGCATCCGCGAGCGCGTGCTGCCCAACCAGGAAGTGCTGGCGCAGCGGCTGGCGGCGCAGAGCGAAGAACTGGCCGAAGTGCGCCGCCATCTCGCCCAATATCACGATCTTATCGAGGCCATGCAGGAGCGCATCGAGATGCTGCGCGCTGTGTCACCCTCTCAAGAAACACGCCGGACCGCCCCAAGTGTTTCTTGGCCCCTTGAGGGGCAGACGCAGCAAAGCTGCGGCTACGGGGTGGGATCTGAACAACTCGCCGCATTGGCCGAATTTCTCGACGCGGGGCTGGCCGGCGTGTTGGGCAGCGAGGAACCCGCGGATACCCTGGAGGTGCTTGATGATGTGCTCCGCGTCATGACCGCGCATGTGAAGGTCAAACCTTCGGGCCATGAATTTTTCGTCGAAGGCAACGAGACGATCCTCAAAGCGGCGTTGCGCGCCGGGCTGGCGCCGTCCTACGGCTGCGGCAACGGCAATTGCGGCCTGTGCAAGGCGCGCATCGTTTCAGGGCGGGTGCAGCAGGTGCATCACACCGATTATCCATTGTCGGCCAACGAGCGCGCCCAGGGCCATGCGCTGCTTTGCTCGCACACAGCGATCACCGATCTCGAAATCGAGATGCTCGAAGCGAAGCTGCCGGCCGACATTCCCGAGCAGGAGATTGTCGCCAAGGTAAAGAAAATCACGCCGCTGGCGCCCGATATCCTCCTGCTGCACCTGCAAACGCCACGCACCAGCCGCTTGCGCTTTCTGGCCGGCCAGCGCGTTTCCTTGAGCGTGTCGGGTTCCTCCGCCAACTTCCGCGGCGACTATCCGATTGCCTCTTGTCCCTGCGACGACCGCAATCTGCTGTTCCACATCTGCAATAACCCGGACGACGAATTTGCGCGCCGCCTGTTTGCCGATGCGCTCAGGGTGGATGAGCCGGTCAGCCTGTTCGGCCCGTTTGGCGATTTCGTGCTGCAAAAGGACGTGACCAATGACATTGCGTTTGTCGTCTGCGATTCCGGCTTTGCGCCGGTGAAGAGCCTGATCGAGAGCGCCGTCGCCGCGGACGTGCCGGTGGCCCTGCAACTGATCTGGGCGGCGACGCGCGACAACGGCCATTATCTCGAAAACCAGTGCCGCGCCTGGGCTGATGCGCTCGATACCTTCAGTTTCGTCACGCTGCGGGCGAACGACCTGCCAGCGGCCGGTGTCGCTGCCGCACAGCGCCTGCAGGCCGAAGCTGGTTTCGCTTGTCGCGAGGTCTATGTCGCCGGCCCCGCCGACTTTGTCACGGCGGCCTGCACGGCGCTGACGGCTGCCGGTCTGCCTGCCGGCCAACTGCACTACGATTCGTTCTGATCCCGAACTTATGCGTCCCGCCCAGCCGCCGAATTATCCGGTGCTGTGGCTGGTGAAAGGCAAGGCGCCGGTGCCTTGGGGCCGGCGCATCCAGCTAAATTAGCCGGGGCACAAATGAATCTCGATCGTGGCGTGCACGATCTCTTCATGCTGGGCTAGCTGTTCATGCACCTGCCTTGGCGTTAATGCCGCGTCGTGCGTGACCACGGTGAGCGCACACGAGTAGGTGCGTTTGCCGACGCGCCAGACATGCAGGTCCGCGATCCGCGTATCGCCGGCTGCCGGGCGGGTTTCGACCGCCTCGCGAATTTCCTGCACCACCGGATGATCCATCTCGCGGTCGAGCAGCACGCGGCCGGTCTCGGTGAGCAGGTTCCTGGCCCAACTGGCCACCAGCACGGCGCCGACAATGCCCATCGCCGGGTCGAGCCACGCCCAGCCATACAACCAGCCGCCGGCCAGCGCGACTATCGCCAGCACCGAGGTCAGGGCATCGGTAATGACATGGATATAGGCGGCCTTCAGGTTGAGGTCGTGACCGTGTGAATGGCCGTGGCCGTGGTGATCATCGTGATGATGGTCGTGCGCCTTGCCGAGAATCACCGCGCAGACGACGTTGACGACCAGGCCCACCACGGCGATGGCCAGCGCTTCCTGATACTGGATCGGCTGCGGCGAAAAAATCCGTTCGACCGAAGCAAACACCATCGCCGCCGCCACGCCCAGCAGAAAAATCGCGCTGGCGAAGCCGCCCAGCACTTCGATCTTCCAAGTGCCAAAGGCAAAGCGCGGATCGCTGGCAAGGCGGCGGGCCGCCGCGTAGGCGAAGGCGCTGACGCCGATGGCCACGGCATGTGAGCTCATGTGCCAGCCATCGGCCAGCAGCGCCATCGAGTTGAACCACCAGCCGGCGGTGATTTCAATCACCATCGTCACCAGGGTGATCCACATGACGGCGCGCGTGCCGCGCTCCGCGGCGGGGTTGCCCTCGTCAAACAGGTGGTCGTGCGACCAGGCGGAGAGGTTGTGCTGGTGCATGCGCGACCCGTGGAATCGCCGGTCCGGCAATCAGCGCGAAACGCGCGTCGCGCCGCGCCCCGAGAGCACGCGGACGCGATCGCCGGGATAGAACTGCTCGTCGGCCTCCTGGGTGACGGCGATCATCCGGCCGTCATCGAGTTTGATGGTGATTTCCAGGCCATTCTTTTTGGTCACGTTTTCCTCGATGGCCTGGCCGGCCATGCCGCCGGCAACCATACCGATCACGGTTCCGACTACCGCGCCGCGACCGCCGCCGATGTTGCTGCCGGCAATGCCGCCGATGACGCCGCCAGCCATCGGGCCAGCCCCCGACTTGCTGCCCTCGATGGTGACCTGGCGCACGCTCTCGACGACGCCGAGGCGAACATGCATTTCGCCGCGCGTTTGCTCACGCGCGTAGCTGGAGCCGGACTGGCTGCTGGCGCAACCGGCGAGAAGAAAGACGGCAGCGGCGAGGGCGAGCCAGGCGGTGCGATGAAATGTTTTCATGTGACGATCTCCTTGCGTGGTGGCCCCACCGTGGCGGGGTGAGTCAATGGCACGCGATGTATTATCGGGCCGATGAATTCTAGCAGCCAGGAACTGACCCCCGAAGACGCCCTGCGCCTCAATGTGCTGCTGGCGGGCGATCTGCCGGCGGTGCTGGCGCAATTGAATGCCAGTGTCGCCGCGCCGATTCTCACGCGCACTGCCGGGGCATAATCTGCATGCTGCCGAGGTCGTGGGTCCGTCACGTTCTTCGGAAGGTTTCCGCCTTTATTACCTGGTCCGTTGGCTTGGTGACTGAAATGAGTGAATATTCCATGAACGAAAAAAAACCTTTCCCCATCCCGGTCGTGCCCGCCGGCCTCCCCACGCCAGCCCCCGCAACCGATGCCGCGCTGGAAGGCTGTAGCGCCGGTGAATCCTTCGCGCTCATGGTGCTCGGCGACAGCATGGAACCCGAATTCGTCGAAGGCGACATCATCGTCATCGAGCCGGAAGGACTGGCGACTGACGGTTCCTACGTCATGGCCTGGCTGGACGACGAGTGGATTTTCCGCCAACTGGTCGGCGCCGCGGGGGACTGGAAATTGCAGCCCCTGAACCCCAAGTACGTAGCAGCGAACATTCCCGACCTGTCGGTCATCAAGGGCGTGATCATCCAGAAATCCAAACCGGGCCGCCGCAAGGCCGCCAAGTTTTACGTCTAACAGGAGCCACATGCCTTACTACATCTATCGTGTCAGCCAACTCGGGCCGATCAAGCAACTCGAAAAACTCGCCGAATTTCCCATGTTCAAGGATGCCTCGGACGAAGCCAAGCGCCTGCGCAAGACAGCCGACCTGGCGGACTGCCAGGTCAAGATCATGTTTGGCGAAAATGAACTGCAGGCCGAAGAGGCGCTGCGCACTGTCCGCGAAGCCGATCCGCGCACCGGCGAAGAATCGTAAACCTACTCCGCCGCGATGGACGAAACCAGCTACCGCATCGCCCGCGATCAGATCAATCAGTTGCCCTGTGTCTTCGATCGGGCGCTGCTGATGCAGGCGGCGGTGTGCGAGGCGGCGCAGCGGCTGTCGCTGGCCGAGCGCGAGGTCGTGGCCTGCCGCGCTCCCCTGGCGCGGGCGGCGTGCGGCCAGTTGCTCAGCTTGCTGCGGAAGAACTCCGCTTTCGCGCTCAAGGTCAAGGATGCCCAGTGCATCCTGCCGCATGCCATGACCATGAAGGTGCAATGCGGCGGGCTGATCGGCCTGCGCGATCTGCTCGACCCCGAAGCCGCCGCGCCCGATGTCCTGAAGCTGGTGCGGCTGGCCCAGGCTGAATATGAAAACTTCGAGGCCCTGCCGTTTTCGCGCATCGTCCAGGGCGTCGCCCACTGGCAGGGACGCAAGCGCCGCTCACCCGATGCGCCGCAGCCATGAGCATTGACCTGGCAAAACTGGTTGCCATCGTCCAGCGCAACTGCGCCATCGCCGATGCCCGCCATGCGCGCGAGATGTCGCTCTGTACTTATCTGCTCGAAATGCGCGAGTTCTACCGCTGGGAGCAGGGCATCCCGCTGGGTGAAACCCTGGCGCGCGGTGATGTCGGCGCCTGGCTTACCGAGCGCGAAGCGCTCTGGGAAACCCTGGCGGAAGACCGCTTCGATCCATTGCCGGTCGTTGGTGAGGAGTTCGATCCGTTTGCCAGCGTTGCAATCAACCAGCGGCTCGCACCGCATGGCCTCGTCTATGGCGCCGGTATCGGGCGTTTTGGCAAACCGCATTTTTTCCTCGGGCAACTGGCGTATCGCGAGGAAACGGATGGGTTGACGGTACTGGTCTGCGAGCGTGAATACGCCCGTGATCTGACCGCCATCCCGGCCGCCCTGCAAAATGGTGTCGTCATCGTGCGGCGCGCGGCGCTGCGCCAGTGGCTGTGGGAAAAGGCCGAAGGCTGGGGCATGAAGCAAACGCCGGGCAGCCTGGCGCGGGCGCTCGCCGCGCACGGCTACGCCGCTGACCCGCGGGCCGCGCTCGAACGCATGACCGACGCCGAAACCGCAAGCCTGATCCTGCATGAACGCGGCGAGCACGCTGCCAGCGGCCTGCTCGGCCCCGACTGGGAAACGATGCTCGCCGGGTTTGAAAAACGCCGCCCGGAAATTCTCGCCCGCGCCGTGCGCGACAATCTCGCCGATTGTCTGGTGACCTTGCCGACCCTGATCGAGCGCGCGGCCTGGCCGCAGCTCCATTTCTGGTTCGCCAACTTTGACGGCATGCGCAAGGAGATGTTTCCCGCACTGGCCGCGGTCGACTTTGCAAAAGTCGGCGCTGGCGAGACGGCGGTGTTGGAAGAAATCGTGCAGCGGGGCGCGGAACATTGGCATACCGTCGCCAGCGACTTTCTTGGCCGCTATCGGACCGATGCCGTCGACACTGAAATCGTGCTGGAAAAGCTGAGCCACGATCCGAGCGGGATCCAGCGTTAACCCGACATCTAATGACTGCCCAGGCAATGCTCCCCCCCTGCAACGTCGATGCGATATTTGTCGGCGCGGTCGCCGTTCTTGCCGACGATAGCCGCTCCAGCGCCATCGTCAAGACCGCCGTCAGCGGAGCGGTACAACTCACCGAGGCAGGGCTGGTTGGCGATGCACATGCCGACCTGCAGGCGCACGGCGGGCCCGACAAGGCCTTGCACCTCTTTCCCGCCGAACACTACGCCAGCCTGCTGGCGGCGTTTCCGGCGGCGCGCAACCTGCTGCCCGGCGGTCTGGGCGAGAACATCACGACCCGCGGTCTGAGCGAAGACACGGTCTGCATCGGCGATATTTTTGCGCTCGGCGCGGCGCGCATCCAGGTGACACAGCCGCGCACGCCCTGCTGGAAGATCGACCGGCGCACCGGCTGCGAGGGTGTCGCGGCCCATATCGCCGCACACGGGTGCACCGGCTGGCACTACCGGGTGCTCGAGCCGGGCGCGATCACCGCCGGCGACAGTCTGGTGCACCTTGACCGCCCCGCCGGATCGGTTCCCCTGGCCCGTTTCTGGCGCACGGTCCGCACCCCGCGTCCGCTGTCGGCCGCGCTCTCCCTGCTGGCCGCCGCCCCCGGCCTGAGTCCCGAATGGGTGCGCAAGCTGCAGGAACGTATCGCGCGGCTGTGCCGCAACGAAGCCTGAAGCCGCCCTGCAGCCAACATGGGGGCGGCAGCTTGCCATCGGGATGTCATACAATCCCTGTCATGGTCGCCAAGGAAGCCAAAGCCCGCATCAAAATCAACAAACTGCTCGAAGAATCGGGCTGGCGCTTTTTCGATAATACTGTCGGCAAGGCCAACATCGTTCTTGAACCCAAGGTCAGGCTGACCAAGCCGGCCGTCGATGCACTGGGCGAAAACTTCGAGGAAACCGGCAAGGGTTTCATCGACTTCCTGCTGCTCGACGAAAACGGTTTCCCGCTGGTCGTTCTCGAAGCCAAATCCGAAGACAAGAATCCCTTGGTCGGCAAGGAGCAGGCGCGCAAGTATGCCAAGTCGCAGAACTGCCGCTTCGTCATTCTTTCAAATGGCAACCTGCATTATTTCTGGGACCTGGCGCAGGGCAATCCGCACATCGTCACCCGCTTTCCATCGCCCGATTCGATCAAGAGCTATCACCGCTTCAAGCCCAATCCGCAAAAGCTCATAACCGAACTGGTCGGCAAGGATTACATCGCCCTCACACAGATGCCCGGCTACGCGGCCGAGGCCGGCTGGAACAATCCTGCCGAGCGCGACGCCTTCATGCAGAAGAACCGCCTGCGTTTCTTGCGCGACTACCAGAAGCGCGCCATTCAGGCGATTCAGGATGCCGTGGCCGAGGGCCACAGCCGTTTCCTGTTCGAGATGGCGACTGGCACCGGCAAGACGCTCACGGCAGCTGCCGTCATCAAACTCTTCCTGCGCACCGGCAACGCCCGGCGCGTGCTGTTTCTCGTCGACCGGCTGGAACTCGAAGACCAGGCCAACAAGGCCTTCATCGCGCAACTCAGGAACGACTACAGCGCGGTCATCTACAAGGAGCGGCGCGACGAATGGCGCAAGGCGGAGATCGTCGTCACCACCGTGCAGTCGCTGCTGTTCAACGACAAATACAAGCGCCTGTTCTCGCCCACCGACTTCGATCTGGTGATTTCGGACGAAGCGCACCGTTCCATCGGCGGCAATGCCCGCGCCGTGTTCGAGTATTTCGTCGGCTACAAACTGGGCCTCACCGCCACGCCGCGCGACTACCTCAAGAAATTCGACGGCGGCAAGTCAAACACACGCGACCCGCGCGAGGCTGAACGTCGGCTGCTGCTCGACACCTACCGTACCTTCGGCTGTGAATCCGGCCAGCCCACCTTTCGCTATTCGCTGCTCGACGGTGTGCGCGAGGGCTACCTCATCAACCCGGTCGTCGTCGATGCGCGGACCGACATCACCACGCAACTGCTCTCCGACAAGGGCTACGCGGTCGCGGTTCCGGTAAGCGAAAGCGATGCCGAACAGGAAAGCTTTTTCCAGAAAGACTTCGAGAAGAAATTCTTCTCCGCAGCCACCAATCGCCTTTTCTGCCAGACCTTCCTGAAAAATGCCCTGCGCGATCCCGTCAGCGGCGAACTCGGCAAGTCCATCGTCTTCGCCGTCAGCCAGAACCACGCCAGCAAACTGACGCAAGTCCTCAACGAACAGGCCGACGTCCTCTGGCCCGGCAAGTACCAGTCAGATTTCGCGGTGCAAGTCACTTCGCTGATTCCCGGCGCGCAGCAATACACCCTCAACTTCACCAACAACAATCTGCTCGGCTCGGCCAATTTTCTCGACGCCTACAAGACCAGCAAGACGCGGGTCTGCGTCACCGTCGGCATGATGACCACTGGCTACGACTGCCCGGACATCCTCAATCTCGGCCTGATGCGGCCGATCTTCTCGCCCTCGGATTTCGTGCAGATCAAGGGGCGCGGCACGCGCAAGCACGACTTTCTCGAACAGCTTTTCGACAAGCAATTGAAGGCGGAATTGCTGGCCGGCGGCAAGCGGGAAAAGACGCAGTACAAGCTGTTCGACTTCTTCGCCAACTGCGAATACTTCGAAGAGAAGTTCAACTACGACGAAGTGCTGAAGCTACCCCGTCTTGGCGCGGGCGCCGGCGCAGGGCAGGACACCGGCGGCGGCGCCATCGGCCCCAGCGGCGAATACATCCACGGCGGCAGCGACGCCATCGCCCGCTTGGCCGAGCAATCCATCGGCGCGCAGGGCATGAAAATCGACCGCATGTTCTTCGAAGGCTTCGAGAACACCGTAAAGGCCGATCCGGTGTTGCAGCAACAAGTCGACAACGCGCAGTGGGACCAGGCCATCGACTACGTCACCACCCGCCTGCTCGACAAGCCGACCGAGTTCTACACCCTGGACAAGTTGCGCCGCGCGGCGGGCGTCGACCGCCGCCTGACCCTGCGCGAAATCCTGGAAAAGATTTTCGGCCTGATCCCCTACTTCAAGGACAAGGATGAACTGCTGGAAGACGAGTTCCAGAAGTTCCTGCTCGATGCCTCGACGGAAAACATCGACAAGCAGGCTGCCGCCATCGTCGCCATGAAATACTTCTTCAAGGCCTACG
This sequence comes from Rhodocyclaceae bacterium, assembly GCA_030680085.1. GTDB lineage: Bacteria > Pseudomonadota > Gammaproteobacteria > Burkholderiales > Rhodocyclaceae > Sulfuricystis. The sequence goes on from JAUXWU010000137.1 coordinate 28,321, forward strand.
CCAGCGATGGCATTCTTCGCCAGATTATCGAGGAAAATCGCCTCACCGACCTCAACGTCAATTCCACCTTCAACATGGCCGACTTCAAGGCCGTGCCCAAGGAATGGCGCGACAAGATTCCGGAGTACGTGAAAGACTACGTCTCGCTCAACCAGTTCATGTAAAAGACGGTGGGCGATTTCGATTGGAATGTGGTGCCGCTATTGATACCATCGGCAACCAGCAAACTGGAGGGACTGCGCAATGAGCGTTGACCATTACACCTACCGCGTTACCTGGTCGGCCGAGGACGGCGAACATGTCGGCCTATGCGCCGAATTTCCGTCGCTGTCATGGTTGTCGAAAACGCCGGAAGCCGCCCTGAAAGGCATCCGGCGTGTCGTGTCCGAGGCGGTGGCCGACATGCAGGCGGCCGGTGAGACCATCCCCGCTCCTCTGGCCGAGAAGCACTACAGCGGCGAGTTCCGCGTCCGCATTCCGCCGCAAGTGCATCGCGCCCTGGCGACAGAGGCCGCCGAGCAGGGCGTCAGCCTGAATCGACTGGCGAGCGCAAAACTGGCGGCGTGAATCGGAATTCCCATGCTCGATACCGACACCAAGCGCCGCATCGACTCCTGCCGCGACATCCTCGTCGGCAAGGTGCCCGATCCCAAGTCGCAAGTCGAACAGATCACCATCGCGCTGATCTACAAGTTCATGGACGACATGGACGCCGAGGCCGAGGAACTCGGCGGCAAGCGCAGCTTCTTTGCCGGCGAGTACGGCAAGTACGGCTGGGCCAGGCTGATGGCGCCGAGCATGGGCGGCTTCGACGTGCTGACCCTGTATTCCGAAGCCATCGCCAAGATGACCGAGAACCCCGGCATCCCGCCGCTGTTCCGCGACATTTTCAAGAACGCCTACCTGCCCTACCGCGACCCGGAAACCCTGAAGAGCTTCCTCAAGGAAATCGACTACTTCAATTACGACCACTCGGAAAAGCTCGGCGACGCCTTCGAGTACCTGCTCTCCGTGCTCGGCAGCCAGGGCGACGCCGGCCAGTTCCGCACCCCGCGCCACATCATCGACTTCATGGTCGAGATCGTCGACCCGCAGAAGCACGAAAGCATTCTCGACCCCGCCTGCGGCACGGCCGGCTTCCTGATTTCGGCGTGGAAACACATCCGCAAACACAACACCGGCAAACATGCGCTCAAGCCCGACGAACGCAAACACCTGGCGCTCAACATTCACGGCTACGACATTTCGCCGGACATGGTGCGCCTCAGTCTGGTCAACATGTATCTGCACGGCTTCACCGACCCGCACATCGTCGAATACGACACGCTGACCAGTGAAGAGAAATGGAACGAGACCGCCGATGTCATCCTCGCCAATCCGCCATTCATGTCGCCGAAGGGCGGCATCAAGCCGCACAAGCGTTTCTCCATCCAGGCCAAGCGCAGCGAAGTGCTGTTCGTGGACTACATGGCCGAGCACCTCACGCCCACCGGTCGCGCCGCCATCATCGTGCCCGAAGGCATCATCTTCCAGAGCCAGACCGCCTACAAAGCCCTGCGCAAGATGCTCGTGGCCAACAGCCTGGTCGCAGTCGTTTCGCTGCCGGCGGGCTGTTTCAATCCCTACTCCGGCGTCAAGACCTCCATCCTCATCCTCGACAAATCCCTCGCCCGGAAGAGCGACACCATCGCCTTCTTCAAGGTGGAAAACGACGGCTACGGCCTCGGTGCGCAACGCCGCGCCTTCGATAAAAACGACCTGCCGCAGGTCAAAGCCGAACTTGCTTCCTACCTCCACGCGTTGCGCAGCGGCCAAGCGGTTGACGAACTTCAGCCCACCTGTGGCCTGATCGTGCCGAAAGAAAAGATTGCCGCGAATGGCGACTACAACCTGAGTGGGGAGCGGTATCGGGAGGGGGCGGTGCAATCCGCACATTTCCCATGGAGATCTGTGGAGTCGCTCGTGGTGACTGTCACTCCACCAACCAAAATTCAGAAAACAGCATTCGGCGTCGCCGGACGATTCCCAATCATCGATCAATCGCAGGACGCCATTGCAGGCTGGACTGACGATGAATCAGCTTTGGTTCGCCCCGACAAACCGCTGGTCATTTTTGGCGACCACACCTGTGCAATTAAGCTCGTTGAGACACCCTTCGCTCAGGGAGCCGACGG
>JAUXWU010000141.1 GCA_030680085.1 Rhodocyclaceae bacterium
TCGTCGGCATCATCGGCCCCAACGGCGCGGGCAAGTCGACGTTGTTCCGCATGATCATCGGCCGCGAACAACCCGACAGCGGCAAAGTCGGCATTGGCGGGACGGTGAAGCTGGCCTTTGTCGACCAGTCGCGCGACGCGCTCGACGGCACGAAAACTGTTTTCGAGGAAATCTCCGGCGGATCGGACGTCCTCACCGTCGGCAAATTCGAGACGCCCAGCCGCGCCTACATCGGCCGCTTCAACTTCAAGGGCGGCGACCAGGGCAAACAGGTCGGCAATCTCTCCGGCGGCGAACGCGGCCGCCTGCACCTGGCCAAAACCCTGATCGCCGGCGGCAACGTGCTGCTGCTCGACGAGCCCTCGAACGACCTCGACGTCGAAACCCTGCGCGCGCTCGAAGACGCCCTGCTCGAATTTGCCGGTTGCGTCATGGTCATTTCACACGACCGCTGGTTTCTCGACCGCATCTGCACCCACATCCTCGCCTGCGAGGGCGATTCGCAATGGAATTTCTTCGCCGGCAACTATCAGGAATACGAAGAGGACAAGAAGAAGCGCCTCGGCGAGGAAGGTGCCAAGCCGCACCGGCTGCGTTACAAACCGATCAGCAGGTAATTTGCGATCAACAGGCCGCTGGCCTTTTCCGGGGCGTTCATCAGGAAACCGAAATCGCGAATGTCGCCCGTCAGCAGTACGTCGGCGCGACAAGCCGATGCCGCGCGGAAGATGGGTGCGTCCTTTTCCGCCAGTCCGGCAGGGGCGGGAATCAAGGGCGAATCCGCCACCGTCCGGATGTCACCCAGAAGCGTTTCCAGGCGATCGAGACAGGCAGGGAACTTGCGCGCGACGTTGCGCCGCGCTTCCTCGGCGGCATAGGGGCTGGTGGCCAACTGCCAGACACCGGTTCGCCCAAGCTCGATGACCAGGGCGGCCTTGCCATGCGGATTGTGCGCGGCGGTAAAGAGAATGTTGGCGTCGAGAAATATCCGCATCAGGCCGCCTGCAGAAGCGCGAGGATGCGCTTGCGCTCATCGGCGGTCAGCACGTCTTCGCGATCCCAGTCGGCGATCTGCGTGTCGGAATAGGTGTCGATTTCGAGGACGGCCGCCGGTTTGAGCATCATCTCCCCGTCGCGTTCCTCGATGATGACCACGCTGCCGGGGGCGATCCCCAAGTGTTTGCGCATGCCCGCCGGCAGGGTGATCTGGCCGCGTCCCGAAACGATCAAGGTTTCACGCATGATGATTCTCCGTATTGCAGAATTTCAGATTGTACGCGTGAGCAATGCCCGGGGCAAGCCTCGCTCAGGCTCATACCTCATTGGACAAGACTGCGGTTAGACATTTCCAGCGCCCCCCTATAGACTTCGGGCATGGCTCATCCGACAATCAATCAGCTTCGGCATTTGATCCGCACGCTGAATTATGTCGTTTCCACCCCCGCCGCAGAGGAACTTGAAGATGACAACCTCTCCATCCTTGATCTCGAAAACATCATCCTCACAGGGAAAGTCACGGAGCGCCAACGCGACGTCCAGACCCGCGAAAGCAAAACCGTCATCTCCGGTCTTACCCTCGACGGTAGCCGTGCGCAAGTCGTCGTCAAAGTTGGTTTTACCGGCAAACTCATCGCTATCACCGTCTATGTCCTCTGACCATCTCTGCGCTCACTGCGGCAGTTCGGCAGTCCAAATCAAGTACGTCACCCGCAGCTTCGGCAAAGCAGCGGCTCTATTGGTCATCGAAGCCATTCCGATGTACTCCTGCCCAGACTGCGGAGAGTCCTATTTTTCTGCCCAGACCATCCATGAAATCGAGCGCATCAAAGCACTCCGCAAGTCTGTCGCGGTAAGCCGCCCGATTCCAGTTGCCGCTTTTCAGCCGGCAGCAGCCTGACGATGGCGGGATTGCCGGAGGCCATGACCGAAACCGCAACGAACTGACGCCGTCACCGTGTTGGCGGCGAGCCGAGGCCGATCAGGGCGGCGACCAGCAGCGCGCCGAGGACGACGAACAGCCGATTACCCAACGACCATTGAATGATTTTTCCGATCATGATGGCTTTTCCTCAGTGCCCATGGCCGGACGGACCGGCCTTGGAGGTCGACAGACGGACCAGATAGCCGCCCTGGCTCACCACGCGCTGCCCCGCTTCGAGGCCGGCAACAATGGCGATATGAGCGCCGTCGCGGGCGCCGGTCGGCACCAGCACGGATTCCTGACCGTCGCCGGCAAAAATCTGCGCCTTGGCCGTCATGCCCAGCCGCAATACACCCATCTCCCCCGACCCCTCTCCCACAAGGGGCGAGCGAATGGCGATACCGCCGGGTTTGCCAACCGAGCCGCCGAACTGCCCGGCCCGCGCCTGCGCGGCATTGGCTTCGGCCTGCGCCATGCCTTCGTTGGCGCGCGTCAGTTCCAGCGTGGGGTTCGCCCAGGTGCCGGCGGCCAACGCATCCGCCTCGGCCTCGCCGGCACGGGCCTGCAAAAGATCGGAAAACTCCGGGCGCGACAGGCCGAGACGTAGCGCCTCGGCCTCGGTGATACCCGTACCGGCCAGTGCGGAACCCGCAGACAAGCCAAGCACCAGAGCGGCCATGGTGACCATGGCGCATGTTTCAATCCTCAGCCAACCTCTTCAGTATGAACCCGAGGTTCTTGGCACTTGCCTGCCAGCAGGCGCAGGCAAATGCCGCGTCCCTTTAACCAGAAACCGCTTTCGTGATCAGCGGCACCAGCGGTTCCGGCAGCTTGATCTGCCCCGACAGGGCAAAGACATGCGCGCGTTCGGACATCTTTTTCCAGGTCTTGCGGATGATGTCCAGCCACTTGTCCTCGGAATACTCGGCATGCTTGCCGGCAAAGGCGAGCATGTAATCCTCGATGAACACCAGGTCGATGACATCCTCGACCATCTGCGTATCCGGGTTCACCTTCAGACCACGTTTGCCGACGGCCTGCTTGACGCGCTCGATGGTTGCCGCGTCGATGCCTGCGTCCGTCATCAGGCGACCCGCCGTTTCGGCGTGAAACTTGTAGAGCCCGGTGCGCCATTGCAGATAACCGTCACGCGTCATCGGATAACTGTCGCGCGGCGTCTTCCAGCGCTGGATATGCTGGGCGCGCACCGCCAGCTTGATGGCCTCATCGGCCTCGGGCGCGTAACGCGCCAGCATCGCGCTCATGCGCTGGGCGTAGAGCAGTTCGTACGGCACGGCTTGGCCCGCCGCATTGGCGTCCTGACGGGGATCTTCAGCATTGGCGGCATCGAAAAGAGCGCTGGCGCGGTCGAACGCGGATGTGGTCATGGCTGTTCTCCTTAATAGACGCCCTGCGCGATCATCGCATCGGCCACCTTGACGAAGCCGGCGGTGTTTGCGCCATTGACATAATTGACAAAGCCGCCTTCCTGCTCGCCGTAGCGGACGCAGTTCTCGTGAATGTTGGTCATGATGCCCGACAGACGCGCATCGACTTCGTCGCGTGACCAGTAAAGCCGTTGCGAGCTTTGCACCATTTCCAGGCCGGAGGTGGCGACGCCGCCGGCGTTGGCGGCCTTGCCCGGCCCGAAGAGAACTTTTGCGGCGATCAGGGCTGCCGTCGCGTCAAAGGTCGTCGGCATGTTCGCGCCCTCGGCGACGCACTTGACGCCGTTCTTGATCAGGGTGCGGGCAGCGTTGATGTCCAGTTCGTTCTGCGTGGCGCAGGGCAGCGCGACGTCGACCGGCACGCTCCAGGGATTCTGGCCGGCGACAAAGGTCAGGCCGAAACGCTTGGCATATTCGTCGATGCGCCCGTACTGGTTGTTTTTGATGTCCATCAGCGCGGCGAGCTTTTCAGTGGTGAAGCCCGCCTCGTCAATCACCGTGCCGCTGGAATCGGAAGCCGTCACCACCTTCGCGCCGAGTTCCAGCGCCTTTTCGATCGCATACTGCGCGACGTTGCCGGAACCAGAAACCGCAACGCGCATGCCGTCGAGCGACTGCTTCTGGTGGGCCAGCATCTCCTTGACGAAATAGACCAGGCCGTAGCCGGTGGCTTCGGGGCGAACCAGGCTGCCGCCAAAGGACAGGCCGCGGCCGGTGAACACGCAGGCGGCATTGTTCGAGAGTTTTTTCATCATGCCGGCCATGAAGCCGACTTCGCGGCCGCCGACGCCGATATCGCCGGCCGGCACGTCGGTGTCCGGCCCGAGATGGCGATGCAGTTCGACCATCAGCGCCTGACAAAAACGCATCACCTCGCCGCGGCTCTTGCCCTTGGGATCGAAATCGGAACCGCCCTTGCCGCCGCCCATCGGCAAGGTCGTCAGCGCGTTCTTGAAGGTCTGCTCGTAAGCGAGGAACTTGAGGATCGACAGATTGACCGATGGGTGAAATCTCATCCCGCCCTTGAACGGGCCAATCGCCGAGTTGTGCTGGACGCGGAAGGCGCGATTGGTCTGCGGCAGACCCTTGTCGTCCACCCAGGAAACGCGGAACTGGATCACCCGCTCTGACTCGACGAGGCGCTCAAGAATCGCGTCTTCGGCGTAGCGCGGATTGGCGGCGATGAAGCCCCACACGCTGCCCATGACCTCATGCACCGCCTGAAGAAATTCCGGCTGATGCGGATCGCGGGCTTTGACGTAGTTAAGAAAATCATCCAGTTTCTGGTATTTCATGGCACTCCCCTTTTTTATTGCTGAAATGGTTGGATTGTAAATATCGGCGCCGCGTCAGACGGCGCGGCGGGTCGGCAAGTTTATTACCGCCCGCGCAGCGACGCAATCTTTGCTGTCATCCTCGGCGTAGGCGCCGTCCCGCCCGCCTTCTTGCAGGTTTCCAGATAATCATCCACGGCGTCCTCAAAGGCCGCCCGCAGTTCAGCAACACTCTCGCCGTGAAAGCCGATCACATCCCGAATGCCGACGATGTGGCCGACAAAGCAGCCATCCTCCTCGCTGTATTTCGGTTGAATGTCGTATCCAGACCGACCTGAGTAGTTACAAAGAACCTTTCAATCCCTTCGCCAGCGATAGCGGAATATTCGGGCTTAACGGATTGACGCTTACGCGCTGCCTGGCCGGGTCAACGATCAGATCCATGTCTTCCATGGGAATCGCGCCAAGCAAGACCTGATTGCCGAAGACCAGCGCACCTGTCACGCATTCGCGGTTCAGCATCGAGATGCGCACCGGTGAGACGTAGTCGACCAGATGCGATTTGCCATCGGCCGTTTGCACTTCGCGCTGCTTGCGCGTTTTTAGCTGCAACTGCATGGCCACATGTTCTGGAATGCACAAATGCAAGGGACCCGTGTCCACGACAGCACTCGCATCAATCTCTTCGAGGTCGTCGCGCGCATCATTGGCCAGCCTTAAGTCTGCATAGGTGATGCCCATATTTTGCCTTTCCATGTGATCCCCCCGGTCATCAGACCGGCATGTTCATCACGTCTTGATAGGCGCTGACGAGCTTGTTGCGCACCTGCACCATCTGCTGAAACGACAGGCTGGCTTTTTGCAGGTTGATCATGACGTCTTGCAGGTCGACGGTACTTTGCCCGGCGACGAAATCCTTGGTCATTTGCTGGGCGGATTGCTGGGCCATGCTGACCTGATCGATGGCGGATTTGAGGGCCTGGCTGAATTCGACGCCACCGGCGGGAGAGGTGGACGTGGCCTTGCCCTGCGCTGCGGCGCTGGCGGCGCTGAGTTGGGAGAGCATCAGGTCGAGGTTGCTGGTGTCGATGGCCATGGTGAATTTCCTGTCGCCAAAAATTTGGCATTCACGAATTTATAGCAAGCTGCGTGCCGAAATTCTACTCCGGCGGATTTTCTTCGCGATATTGCTTCAGTTTGTAGCGCAGCGTGCGTTCCGAAATGCCCAGAATCTCGATGGCCTTTTTGCGCGAGCCGCCGACCTTGGCGAGGGTTTCGAGGATGTGGCTCCGCTCAAGGTCTTTCATGTTGGCTGGATTCGCTGATAAAACAGTGGGTTGCGGTAGCGTCGGTGGAGGAAAAGGGGCCTGGTTCGAATTAAGAGCCTCATTTAATTCGAGCCTGGCCCCTTTTCCGTTTCTGGGGACGGCGGCGGGCAGAGTAATGCTCTCTCCCTGCAGCAGCAGGTGATCCGCCTCGATGCTTTCGGAGGGCGCCAGAATCAGAGCGCGCTGCATGACGTTTTCGAGTTCGCGGACGTTGCCCGGCCAGGGGTGGGCGGCAAGGTTTGCCGCTGCGCTGGCGCTGATTTTCGCCACGCGGCCGAGGCGCGCGCCATGCACGGCGAGGAAATGTTGCGCCAGCGGCACGATGTCGTCCGGCCGTTCGCGCAAGGACGGAATCACCAGGGGGAAGACATTGAGCCGGTAAAAGAGATCTTCGCGAAAACGTCCGGCAGCGACTTCGGCGGCCATGTTGCGGTTGGAGGTCGCCAGCACGCGGATATCGACCGGCAGCGGTTTCTTGCCACCCACCCGCTCGACTTCGCGTTCTTGCAGCACGCGCAGCAATTTGGCTTGCAGCGCCTGCGGCATTTCCGAGATTTCGTCGAGCAACAGGGTGCCGCCGTTGGCCTGCTCGAACTTGCCGGCCTGCGCGCTGTGCGCGCCGGTAAAAGCGCCTTTTTCGTGGCCGAAGAGCGTGGCTTCGAGCAGGTTGTCGGGAATCGCCGCGCAGTTGATGGCGACGAACGGCCCTTTGTTGCGCGGGGACTGGTCTTGGATGTAGCGGGCGATGTCTTCCTTGCCGACGCCGGATTCGCCGGTGAGCATGACCGTGGCATCGCTATTCGCCACGCGCGCCGCCAAGAGCAGCACGTCACGGGT
>JAUXWU010000144.1 GCA_030680085.1 Rhodocyclaceae bacterium
GACCAGACAGACCCCCACGTCCTTTTCGTCCTCGGTCAGCACTGCATTGCCAGACGCGAGCGGTTGCAGCACCAGATCGACCACTTCCAGTCCGCAGCGGCGCACACATTTGACGATGTTCTGCACGGCGGTAACAGCGCCGGTGACCAGATGCACCTTCACCTCCAGCCGTTTCGCGTCCATGCCGATCGGCTCTTTCACGCCATCCTGGCCATCGACGATGAACTCCTGCACGAGGGTGTGGAGGATCTGGTCGTCGGCCGAAATCGGCGTGGCATTGGCGGCTTCGATGGCGCGCGCGACATCGAACTGCGTCACCTCCTTGTCGCGCACCACGGCCATGCCGTTTGAATCCTTGCTCTTGATGTGGCCGCCGGCGATGCCGGTATAGACTTCCTTGACCTTGCAGCCGGCCATCATTTCCACCTCGGCGATGGCCTTCGAGATGCTGGCGACCGTCGCCTCGATATTCACCACTACGCCTTTTTTCAGGCCGCGCGTGTCCCGCGTGTCCTGCGTGCCGATGCCCAGGATGGCGAGTTGCCCTTCCGGGTTCAGTTCGGCGACGATGGCGACGATCTTCGAGGTGCCGATGTCGAGGCCGACGATCAATTCGCGGCTCTTTTCCTTGCTCATGATTTCTGTCCTGCTGATTCGGCCAGTGCTGGCCGGGCGCGCGCGACGCCGCTTAGCACAAAACCATTCGGATAACGCATATCGGCCACGTGCACGGCGCCGACCTTCTGGCGCAGCGCGGTGTAATGGGTGACGAAGCGTTCCAGCCGCTCGCCAGTCTGTTCGCGGCTCTGGTCACGCCCCAGTTCGACGGCCACGCCGTCATCGAGTTTGAGTTGCCAGGCGCGGCGCGGGGACAGCGCCACGCTGTCGATGCGGCGGTCGATGCCGGCCACCACACCGCTGAATTCGGCATAGCGTTCCAGCAATTCGCGCGCACTGCCTGCGGGGCCGGAGAGCTGTGGCAGTCCTGGATCTGCGGGGATTTCGGCGACAAAGAGCTCACCCTGACGATTGACCAGCGCCGGGTCGCCATTCAGGTGCCGCCAGCGCGCCACGGGTTCGTGCTCTTCCAGCGTCAGCTTCAGACCGTCCGGCCATTGGCGGCTCACGGCCGCCTTGCGCACCCAGGGCAGTTTTTCGAAGGCCGCGCGCGCCGCTTCAAGGTCCACGGTGAAGAAATTGCCGACCATGGCACTGCGTGCCGCGTGCTCCAGTTGTTCTGCCGCAATCCTGCTGGGCGCCGCAGTCAGCATCAGTTCGCGTAGCGGAAACACCGGTAACCGCTGCAAAGCCGTCAGTCCGGCCCAGCCCAGCCCGGCCACCGCCAGCACAATCAACACATCAGCCAGCAGATTCATCAGCGCAGCCTGATGCCACAATCCGCTGTCTCCTGTTCCCTGCTCCCTGACCACTGACTTACCCACAGCGCGCCTCCGCAAGAATCTTCAGCACCAGGGCGTCAAACGCAATCCCGGCGGCGCGGGCGGCCATCGGCACCAGCGAGTGGCCGGTCATGCCGGGGGCGGTATTCATTTCGAGCAGGCTGTAGCTGCCGTCAGCGGAGAGGATCAGGTCGGCGCGCCCCCAGCCTCGACAGTCGAGCGCATCGAACGCCGTCAATACGGTCTTGCCGATGGCCGTCTCGACAGCGGCAGGCAGACCGGCCGGGCAGTGGTAGTGGACGACATCGGTGAAATATTTGTTCTGGTAGTCGTAGCGACCTTCCGGCGCCTCGATCCTCACCAGCGGCAGCACTTCGCGCCCCAGCACGGCGGCGGTCAGTTCGATGCCGGCGACGAATTCCTCGGCCATGACTTCTTCCTTGCGGCCGTCGGGCAGGGTTTCCGCCGCAGCGAAGGCAGCGGCAAATTCGCCGACGTTCGCCACCTTGGTAACGCCGAGTGACGATCCTTCGCGCACCGGCTTGACGATCAGCGGCAAGCCGAAATCGGCGGCGACCCTGGCGCCTTCGGCAGCCGAATGCACGCGACGCGAAAGCGGTGTCGGCACGCCCGCCGCCCGCCAGATCCATTGGGTGCGAATCTTGTCCATTGACAGCGCGCTCGCCAACACGCCGCTGCCGGTGTAGGGAATTTGCAGCAGGTCGAGCGCGCCCTGCACCGTGCCGTCTTCACCGGCGCCGCCATGCAGGATGCAGAACACGCGGTCGATCTGCAGATCGGCCAGTTTCCAGATCGGCTGTTCGGCCGGATCGAAGGCCACGGCATCGACGCCGGAATTTTTCAGCGAAGCCAGCACGGCCGCGCCCGAAATCAGCGAAATCTCGCGCTCGGCGGAAGCTCCGCCCATCAATACCGCTACTTTGCCAAAGCCTGTTGCCATCAAGTTCTTGCTCCGAGGATGCGCACTTCGCGCACCATTTCCACGCCAAATTTTTCTCGCACCGCGACCTGAATTCGGCCGATTAAGCTTTCTATCGCGGCGGCCGTCGCTTTACCCTCCGGATTAACGATGAAATTCGCATGCTTTTCGGACACCCGCGCGCCGTCTTCTTCCATTCCTTTCAGTCCGGCTGCTTCGATGAGCCGCGCGGCAAAATCGCCGGGCGGATTTCTGAACACCGAACCGGCGTTGGGCAGTTGTAGTGGCTGGGTGTTGCCGCGCTTTTCGAGCAGTTCCTTGATGCGCGCCCGTGCCGTATCGCCATTGCCTGCCGGAAAACGCAGCCAGGCGGCGACAAAGATTTCGTCGGTATTTTCCTTGAGGCCGACATGGCGATAGCCGATGGCAAAATCCGCCGGCGTCCGCACGATCAACTCGCCTTGCCGGTTCAGCATCTGCACGCGCTCGACGTAGGCCCAGGTCTCGCCGCCATGGCAGCCGGCATTCAGCGCGAGCGCACCGCCCAGCGTGCCGGGAATGCCGGCGAGAAATTCGGCGCCAGAAAAATCGTGCTGCGCGGCAAAGCGCGCCAGTTTGGGCGAGGGCACGCCCGCCTCGGCGTAGATCGTGCCGTCATCTTCCAGTTGCAATTGATCAAGCGCGCCATGGGTGAAAATCGCCGTGCCGTCGAAGCCGCCATCGCGGATCAGCAGGTTGGAGCCCAGGCCCACCATCAGCACGGGTTCGTCGTGGCGCAGCGTGCCCATGAAGGCGGCCAGGTCGGCCAGGTCCCGCGGGAAGCAGGCCTTGGCGACTGGCCCGCCGGCGCGCCAGGTCACGTGTTTCGCCATCGGTTCGTCGCTGAGTATTTTCATGTCGTCATCAATTTGGCCGGCACCGCGCCGATCGAACCAGCGCCCAGGGTGATGATGACATCGCCATCTTGCGCGGCGGCCAGAATCGTCTGTGGCATGGCGGCGATGTCTTCGACAAACACGGGCTCGACTTTGCCGGTGACGCGTAGTGCGCGGGCGAGCGATCGTGCGTCGGCGGCGACGATGGGCGTCTCGCCTGCGGCATACACCTCGGCCAGCAGCACGGCATCCGCGGCGGACAACACCCTGACGAAATCCTCGAAGCAGTCGCGCGTGCGTGTGTAGCGGTGCGGCTGAAAGGCCAGCACGATGCGGCGGCCGGGAAAGGCACCGCGCGCGGCGGCCAGCGTCGCCGCCATTTCGGTCGGATGGTGGCCGTAGTCGTCGATCAGCGTGAAGCTGCCGCCGCCGGGAATGTCAATCTCGCCGCAGCGCTGGAAGCGCCGGTCGACGCCGTGAAACTCCGCCAGTGCTTTCTGGATCGCCGTGTCGCCAGCGCCGACTTCCGTGGCCACCGCAATCGCGGCCAGCGCATTCCGCACGTTATGTTCGCCGGGGAGATTGAGCGTGACGGGAAACCGCGACTCCGTCCCGTTGGTGCGCACGCAGTCGAAATGCATGCGGCCAGCATCGGCGCGGACGTTTTCGGCGCGGATATTGGCGCCCTCGGCGTATCCCTCAGTGCAGCCATAGGTGACAACTTGCTTGGCAATGGACGGCAGGATCTCGCGCACGTGCGGATCGTCGATGCACAGCACGGCCACGCCGTAGAACGGCAGGCGATGGAGGAAGTCGACAAAGGCCTGTTTGAGCTTGCCGAAATCCTGATCGTAGGTATCCATGTGATCCTGGTCGATATTCGTAACGACCGCAATCACCGGTGACAGGAAGAGGAACGAGGCATCCGACTCGTCGGCCTCGGCGACGAGGAATTCGCCGCTGCCGAGACGCGCGCCGCCGCCCGCCGAATTCAGCCGACCGCCGATGACGAAGGTCGGGTCAAAGCCGCCTTCGGCGAGGCAACTGGCGACCAGGCTGGTGGTCGTCGTCTTGCCGTGGGTGCCGGCAATGGCGATGCCCTGCTTGATGCGCATCAGTTCGGCCAGCATCTGGGCGCGCGGCACGACCGGCACATGGCGCTCCCGTGCGGCGACGACTTCCGGGTTGTCCTCTTTAACCGCGGTCGACACCACCACCGCATCGGCGTTTTGCACATTGCCCGCCGCGTGGCCAATGGTGACCTGCACGCCCTTTTCGACCAGGCGACGCGTCGTCGCCGAAGCCGCCAGATCGGAGCCGCTGACCTCGTAACCCTGATTGGCCAGCACCTCGGCGATGCCGCTCATCCCGGTGCCGCCGACGCCGACGAAATGGATTCTTTTAACTTTGTGTTTCATTTGCAGATCTCCCGGCAAGCCTGCGCCACGGCCTCGGTTGCATTCGGCAGCGCCAGTTCGCGCGCCTTTTCGGCCATTTCGAGCAGTTGGGCGCGCGTCAGATTGCGCAGTGACGCCAGCCGTTCGGCCGTCAATTCCTTCTGCGGCAGCAGCATCGCCGCGCCGGCATGCACCAGAAATTTCGCATTCGCGGTCTGGTGGTCATCCACGGCATGGGGAAACGGCACCAGAATGCTCGCCACGCCTGCGGCGGCCAGCTCGGCGATGGTCAAGGCGCCGGAGCGACAGATCACCAGATCGGCCCAGGCATAGGCGCCCGCCATGTCGTCGATGAAGGCGGTCGTGTGCGCCTCGACGCCGGCCGCAGCATAGGCGGCGGCGAGCGTTTCGAGATGTTTTTCGCCCGCCTGATGGACGACCGCCGGCCGCTCGTCCGGCGGCAGCAGGGCCAGCGCCTGGGGCAGCACTTCGTTGAGTGCCTGCGCGCCGAGGCTGCCCCCCAGCACCAGCAGGTTCAGCTTCCCGCTGCGCTCCCCATAACGCAAAGTCGGCGCTGGCAGGACGGCGACGGCATGCCGCACCGGATTGCCGACCCATAGACCTTTCTTCAAGACCCCGGGAAAGCCGGTCAGCACGCGATCCGCCACGCCGGCCAGCACGCGGTTCGCCAGACCGGCGATCGAATTCTGTTCGTGCAGCACCAGCGGAATGCCCCGCAAGCTGGCCATCATGCCGCCGGGAAAGCTGATGAAGCCGCCCATGCCAAGCACGACATCCGGCCGGATCAGGGAGAACTGCCGCCAGGCCTGCACAAAGCCGGAGAGCAGGTTGAAGGGCAGCAGCAGCTTGCGTAGCAGCCCCTTGCCGCGCAGCGCGCCGAAACGCACCCAGGCCATCGTGTAGCCGCGCTCGGGCGCCAGCCGCGCCTCCATGCCGTCCGGATTGCCCATCCAGACCACCTTCCAGCCGTGACGATGCAATTCGTCAGCCACGGCGAGTCCGGGCATGATATGTCCGCCCGTGCCGCCCGCCATGATGACGATGGTCTTCATGCGGGAAGACCTCGCATCAGGCGCCGATTTTCGTAATCAACGCGCAACAACACCGCAATCGCCAGACAGTTGGCGACCAGCCCCGAGCCGCCGAAGCTCATCAGCGGAAGGGTGAGCCCCTTGGTCGGCAGCAGGCCCATGTTCACGCCCATGTTGATGAAGGCCTGCCAGCCGATCCAGATGCCAATCCCTTGCGCCGTCAGACCGGCGAAAACCCGTTCCAGCAGCAGCGCCTGGCGGCCGACGGCGAAGCAGCGTTGCACCAGCAGGGCGAACAGGCCGACCACGACGACGACGCCGACAAAGCCGAGTTCCTCGGCGGTCACCGCGAGCAGAAAGTCGGTATGCGCCTCGGGCAGGTAGAACAGTTTTTCGACGCTGGCGCCCAGCCCCACCCCGAACCATTCGCCGCGCCCGAAGGCGATTAGCGAATGCGAAAGCTGGTAGCCCTTGCCGAGCGCGTATTGCCAGGGGTCCATGTAACTCGTGATGCGTTCCCAGCGATACGGCGACGCATAGATCAGCGCGGCGAAGGCGAGCGCCATGGCGCCGATGAGGAATGAAAACAGCCGCCCGTTCATGCCGCCGAGGAACAGGATGCCCATCGCGATGACGACGATGACGACGAAAGCGCCGAAGTCCGGCTCGCGCAACAGCAGCCCGCCGACCAGCGTCATCACCAGCGCGATCGGCACAAAGCCGCGGCGGAAGCTGCTCATGTCGGTGAGCTTGCGCGCCGTGTAATCGGCGGCGTAGAGCACCGCGCAGAGCTTCATGAATTCGGAGGGTTGCAGGGTCAGCGGGCCGAAGCCGATCCAGCGCTGCGCGCCATTCACCGTGCGGCCGATGCCCGGAATCAGCACCACCACCAGCAGGATCACGCCGGCGAGAAACAGCCATGGCGCCAGTTGCTGCCAGAAGCGCAGGGGAATCTGGAAGGCGACCAGGCCGCACATCAGTCCGATCGCCAGATAGACGGCGTGGCGAACCAGGAAATAAGTCGACTGGTGGCCGGTGAATGCACTGCCTTCGGCGGTGGCGATGGACGCCGAATACACCATCACCAGCCCCGTCAGCAGCAGCGCCAGCGCCGGCCAGAGCAGCAGCGGATCGAGCTCCGCCGTGGCCGCCGCGGGGCGGCCATTGCCGAAGCGGCGCGGCAGCGTGGCGGCAGTCATGATGCCTTGACCAAAGCCTGCACTGCCGCCTTGAACGCCGCGGCGCGATGTTCGTAATTGCGAAACATGTCGAAGCTGGCGCAGGCCGGCGAGAGCAGCACGGCATCGCCGGGACGGGCGCGCACGGCGGCGGCCGCTACGGCCTCGTCCATGGTTGCGGCGTCCAACAAGGGCACGCCGCAGCCGTCGAGCGCGGCGCGAATCAGCGGCGCGTCACGGCCGATCAGCACCACGCCGTGCGCATGCCTCGCTACCGCCTCCTTGAGTGGAGAAAAGTCTTGCCCTTTACCATCGCCACCGAGAATCACCACCGACTTGCACGCCAGCCCCGACAGTGCTGCAACGGTGGCCCCGACATTGGTGCCCTTCGAGTCGTCGTAGTACGTCACGCCGTCAATCTCGGCGATCTTCTCGATACGGTGTGGCAGGCCTTGATATGCGCGTAGCGCTGGCAGGAGCGTCACCGCATCGATGCCGATGGCCGCGCACAGTGCCAGCGCGGCCAGGGCATTGGCGGCATTGTGCAATCCGGCGATGGGCAGCGCGGAAACCGGCAGCAGGAAACGGTCGCCCTGCACCAGCCAGGGCTCATGGCGATTCTCGCGCAGGCCGAAATCAGCGACGTCCGCCGGCGCATCGAGGCCGAAGCTAATGAGACGCCGACCCGGGATCGCCATGCTTTTCACCCGCGCGTCCTGCCGATTGAGCACCTGCACACCATCGCCCTGGAAGATGCGCGCCTTGGCGCTCGCATAGTCGTCAAGGTCGATGTAGCGGTCGAGGTGGTCGTCGCTCAAGTTGAGCACTGTTGCGGCAGTGGCGTTCAGCGTTTCGGTCGTTTCGAGCTGGAAACTCGACAGTTCCAGCACCCAGACCTCTGGCAGTGCGCCCTGATCCTGGAAGTCCATCAGCGCGGCCAGCGCAGCGGGCGAGATGTTGCCGGCCACGCCGACGCGGCGACCTGTCGAGGCGAGCAGATGGCCAGTGAGTGACGTAGTGGTGGTCTTGCCGTTGGTGCCGGTGATTGCCAGCACCGGCACGTTTTGCTTGAGCGCGTGCAGCCCCCGCGTAAACAATTCGATCTCGCCGACGACCGGAATGCCCTGCGCGCGGGCATGGATGACCACCATCAGGCCGGGCGAGAGCCCCGGCGAAATGGCGACGAGGTCGATGCCCTCAAGCAGACGTTTGTCAAACTCACCACTGCAAAAGTCGGCGCTGGTGATACGGCGCCGCAACTCATCCAGATACGGCGGTACGGCGCGCGTGTCGGCGACCCGCACCCGTGCGCCCTGGCGGTCGCACCATTGCGCCATCGCCAGCCCCGATTCGCCGAGGCCGAGCACGAGAACATGTTTGCCGGACAGTTCCATCAGCGGATCTTCAGCGTAGCCAGACCAAACAGCACCAGCAAAATCGTGATGATCCAGAAGCGCACCACGACCTGCGTTTCCTTCCAGCCCGACTGCTCGAAGTGATGATGCAGTGGCGCCATGAGCAGGATGCGGCGGCCCGTGCCGTAGCGCAGCCTGGTGTATTTGAACCAGCCGACCTGCAGCATCACCGACAGCGTTTCGACGACAAACACGCCGCCCATGATGAACAGCACGATTTCCTGCCGCGCGACGACCGCCACCGCGCCGAGCGCCGCGCCCAGCGCCAGCGCGCCGACATCGCCCATGAACACCTCCGCCGGATAGGCGTTGAACCAGAGGAAGCCCAACCCCGCGCCGGCCAGCGCGCCGCAGAACACCACCAGTTCGCCCGCCCCGGGCACGTAGGGCAGCAGCAGATATTTCGAGAAACCGGCGTGACCGGCGACATAGGCGAAGATGCCGAGCGCCGCGCCGACCATCACCGTCGGCATGATGGCCAGGCCGTCGAGGCCGTCGGTGAGGTTTACCGCGTTGCTGGAGCCGACGATCACCAGATAGGTGAGGACGATGAAACCGAAAATGCCCAGCGGATAGGAGACGCTCTTGAAGAAGGGCACGATCAGGTCGGTGCGGGTCGGCATATCGAGCGTGAAGCCGCTGCCAACCCACCGCAGGAAGAGTTCGATCGCCTTCTCGTTGTTCGGCGCCGAGATCGAAAAGGCGATGGTGATCGCCGCGACCAGCCCGATGACCGACTGCCAGAAAAACTTGGTGCGGGCCGACAGGCCCTGGGGGTTGCGATCGACGACCTTGCGCCAGTCGTCCACCCAGCCGATCGCGCCGAAACCAAAGGTGACGATCATGACGATCCAGACAAAGCGGTTGCTGAGGTCCGCCCAGAGCAGGGTGGAAAGCCCCAGCGAGAGCAAAATCAGCGCGCCGCCCATGGTCGGCGTGCCGGCCTTGACGAGGTGCGTCCGCGGGCCGTCGTCGCGCACCGCCTGACCGATCTTCTTGGCCGCCAGCCAGCGAATCACCGCCGGCCCGAGGATGAAGGAGATCGTCAGCGCCGTCATCGTCGCCAGCACCGCGCGCAGCGTGATGTAGCTGAAGACATTGAAGGCGCGGATGTCCAGCGCCAGCCACTGAAATAGCTCAAGCAGCATGATTGTTTCCTTCAACAACAGCGTCCACCACCCGCTCCATGCGCATGAAGCGCGAACCCTTGACGAGCACGATGCTGTCCTTGTCCATGAGGGGCAAGAGCGCTGCCACGAGCGCGGATACTTTCGTGAAATGCTGCGCGCCGGCGTCGAAGTTATGCACGGCCGCCACGCTTTTTTCGCCCAGGGCGAACAGGTGGTCGATCCCCTGGCTCTTGGCGTAGCCGCCGATCTCGTCGTGCATCTGGCCGGCCGCCTCGCCCACTTCGCCCATGTCGCCCATGACGAAAATGCGCCGGCCGGGCAGCGCGGCCAGCACGTCGATGGCGGCGCGCATCGAATCGGGGTTGGCGTTGTAACTGTCGTCGATAACCAGGGCGCCGTGGCGCCCCGTCTTTTGTTGCAGACGGCCCTTGGTCCCCTC
This sequence comes from Rhodocyclaceae bacterium, assembly GCA_030680085.1. GTDB lineage: Bacteria > Pseudomonadota > Gammaproteobacteria > Burkholderiales > Rhodocyclaceae > Sulfuricystis. Next base: position 9,827 of record JAUXWU010000144.1, read on the forward strand.
ATAGCTGCCGAGGCCGCGGATGATCGGCGCCAGCGGCACGTCCGCCGCGAGACAGGTGGCGGCGGCAGCGAGTGCGTTATAGGCATTGTGCATGCCGGGCAGCGGCAAGTTGAGCGTCGCCTTGCCGCGCGGCGTTGCCAGCGTCAGGATGCCGCCGAAACCCTTGTTTTCATGACTGGGCTGCCAGGTTCCGGACACATCGGCAGGCACGGTGAACCCGAAAGTCGAGATACGTCGATCACGATTTATTTCGTGCCACAGGTCCGCGTGCGGATCGTCGGCATTGATCACCGCGATGCCGTCCTCGGAAAGTCCCTCGAAGATTTCGCCCTTGGCCTTGGCGATCTCGAACACCGATCCCAACCCGGCGAGATGCGCGCGCTGGGCGTTATTCACCAGCGCCACGGTCGGCCGGGCGAGGCGCGTCAGATAGGCAATCTCGCCCGCATGGTTCATGCCCATCTCGATGACGGCGGCGTGATGCGTGGCGCGTATTTTCAACAACGTCAGCGGCACGCCGATGTTGTTGTTGAGATTGCCGCTCGTGGCGAGCACCGCGTGCTGGCCGCAGTGGGCGCGCAAAATCGCCGCGCACATTTCCTTCACGGTCGTCTTGCCGTTGCTGCCGGTGATGCCGAACAGCGGTAGATGAAACTGCGCACGCCAGTGGGCGGCGAGTTGCCCAAGCGCCAGGCGCGTATCAGCGACGCCGACCAGCGGCAATCCCGGATTGGCGGTCGCCCAGGCCTCGGTCACCAGCGCGCCGGCCGCTCCCTGCGCCAGCACTTCGCGCACAAAGTCGTGGCCGTCGAAGCGCTCGCCGGGCAGGGCGACGAACAACATGCCCGGAATGACCGTGCGCGAGTCGCTGCCGACGCTGGTGTATTCGATGTCGTGGCCGTAGTGCGAGGCATGATGCTGGCCGCCAAGAATGTTTGCGGTTTCTGAAAGTGTCAGCATTCTGCTGGTTCTCCTGGTATGCCGCTGGGTTGCTGCACGTCGCGCCGTCCCGTCAGCGCCGACCGCTCGCGCCGTCCCGCGAGCGCACTTTGTGCGATTTCGCAGTCCGAAAATGGCAAGCGCACGCCGGCGATTTCCTGATAGGGCTCATGCCCCTTGCCGGCCAGCAGAATGACGTCATTGGCATCCGCCTCTCTCACCGCCAGGCGAATGGCGGCGGCGCGATCTGCCTCGATCATCACCGCGCCCTTCACCCCGGCGCGGATCGCGGCGATGATGGCTTGCGGGTCCTCGCTGCGCGGGTTGTCGCTGGTCAGGATGACCTGATCGGCAAGCCGCTCGGCGATGGCGCCCATCAGCGGTCGCTTGCCGGCATCGCGGTCGCCGCCGCAGCCGAAGACGCAGACGAGCTTGCCGCCACGCGCCGCCGCCGTGCCAGAGAGGGTGGTCAGCACCTTTTCCAGCGCATCGGGCGAATGGGCGTAATCGACCACCACCAGCGGCAGTGCATCGCCCCCCAGCGTTTCCATGCGGCCGGCGGGTGCGACAAGCGCTGCCAGCGCGGCGGCGATCTCCGGCAATGACCGGCCGCCCGCGAGCAGCGCGCCGGTCACGGCCAGCAGGTTCGACGCATTGAAGCGACCCACCACGGGCGCCGTAAAGCGCACCCCATCGAGCGTGAAGGCAATGCCTGCACCCGTCTCGACAAGGTCGACGGCTGAGAGCACGGTGTCCGTGCCGCCGCCACCCTCCAGCGTGTAGCCGATGGTGGCGACGCGGCCCTTGAGCCGTGCGACGAGATCGACGCCGAAGGGATCATCGAGATTCAGCACCGCCGTGCAGAGGTCCGGCATCTCGAACAATTTCCGTTTCTCGGCCGCATAGGCTGCCATCGTGCCGTGATAATCGAGATGGTCGCGGGTGAAATTGGTGAATACCGCCACGTCGAAACGGATGCCGGCAACGCGGCCCTGATGCAGTCCGATCGACGAGACTTCCATCGCGCAGGCCGTCGCGCCCTGCCTGACGAATTCCGGCATCAATTCCTTGAGCACGGCCGCGCCGGGCGTGGTGTTGGGACTTTCCGCCAGCGCACCGGGGAAGCCGTTGCCCAGGGTGCCGACGATGGCGCACCTGTCGCCCAATGCGGCCAGCGCCTGGGCGATCCATTGCGTGACGGATGTTTTTCCATTGGTGCCCGTGACCCCCACGGTGAACAGTTTTATCTCGTTCACATTTCCTCCTTCACCGGCGCGGCGGCCATCTGCAGCGGCTTTTCCGGCGCATCGGGCGCAACGCCCAGGCTGCGCAGCGCGCTGCTCATCACGCCGGAAAACACCGGTGCCGCCACCTCGCCGCCGTAATACTTGCCGGCCGAGGGTTCGTCGATCATCACCGCGATGATCAGGCGCGGGTCTGACACGGGCGCAAAGCCGACGAACGAGGAGACATATTTGTTGGTGTAACTGCCGCCCTCCAGCTTGTTGGCGGTGCCGGTCTTGCCGGCGACGCGGTAACCAGGCACCTGCGCCTTGGGCGCCGTGCCGCCTGGCAGTACGGCCATTTCGAGCATGGCGCGCACCTCGCGGGCGGTCTGCTCGGTGAACACCCGGACGCCCACCGGCGGCGCCGTTTCGAGGCGCGTCAAGGACAGCGGCAGCAGGTCGCCGTTGCGCGCAAACGCCTGATAGGCGCGCGCCAGTTGAATCAGCGTCACTGAAATGCCATGGCCATAGGACATGGTGGCCTGCTCGATCGGCCGCCAGCGCTTGTGGGGCCGCAAGCGGCCGCCAGCCTCGCCGGGGAAGCCCAGTTTGAGCGGCTGGCCGAAGCCCAGCTTGTCGAACATCTGCCACATCTCCTCGGCCGGCAGCGCCAGTGCCATCTTCGCCGCGCCGATGTTGGAGGATTTCTGGATCACCTGGGCGACCGACAACACGCCGTGCGGGTGCGCGTCGGAAATCGTCGCCGTGCCGATGGTGAGTCTGCCGGGCGCCGTCTGGATGGGGGTGTCGAAGCGCACATTGCCCTTGTCCAGCGCCAGGGCGACGGTGAAGGACTTGAAGGTCGAGCCGGGCTCGAAGGTGTCGGTGAAGGCGCGGTTTCTGAGCTGCGCGCCCGACAGACGGGTGCGGTTGTTGGGGTTGTAGGTCGGCAGATTGACGAGCGCCAGCACTTCGCCGTTCTTGGCATCGATCACGACGATGCCGCCAGCCTTGGCCCTGTGCTGGGTGATCGCCTGTTTGAGCTGCACATAGGCCAGATATTGCAACTTGGCGTCTAGGGCGAGCACGGTGTCCTTGCCTTCTTGCGGCGCGCGGATCGATTCGACGTCCTCGACGATCTGGCCACGACGGTCCTTGATGACGCGTCGCCCGCCGGGTTTGCCGGTCAATTGGCTGTTCATCGCCAGCTCGATGCCCTCCTGGCCGACGTCATCGACGCCGGTGAAACCGAGCATGTGGGCCGCGACTTCGCCGGACGGGTAATAGCGCCGGTATTCGTTCTTGAAATGCACGCCCGGCAGCTTGAGGTTGGCAATCTGGGCGGCCACGTCCGGCGCGATCTGGCGCTTGAGATAAACGAAATCGCGCGCGCCGGCCAGCTTGCGCGTCAGCTCGCGCGGGTCGGTTTCGAGCAGGGCGGCCAGTTGCCGCACCTGCGCGGGAGCGAGTTTTGCGTCCTCGGGGATGGCCCAGACCGCCTTCACCGGGGTCGACATGGCCAGCACATCGCCATGCCGGTCGAGAATGCGGCCGCGGGTCGCCGAGATTTCGAGCACCCGCTCATAACGCGATTCGCCCTGGCCGATCAGAAAGTCCTTGTTGACGCCCTGCAGGTAAAACGAGCGCCCCACCAGCGCAGCAAAGCCGACCAGCAACAGCCCCAGGATGAAATGCGCCCGCCATGCCGGCAGGCGTTCTTCAAGTAATGGGCTGCGGCTCAGCTTCATGGTGCCGCAGTCACGATCTGCCCGGGGCGGGGCGCGTGCATGCCGAGCTTTTCGCGGGCGATCTGCTCGATGCGTGCATGGGTGGCCCAAGTGCTTTGTTCAAGTTGCAACTGGCCCCATTCGACCTCCAGCGCGCGCATGCGTTCCTGCTCGCGCTCGTAGGCGGTGACGAGCTTGCGCGCGTGGTGATTGATCGATACATCGGCCAGCGCGCTGAGCAAAACCACGGCCAGCAGGAAGAGATTGAGCCGGGCCACTGTCAGACCTTCTCCGCCACGCGTAGCACGGCGCTGCGCGCCCGCGGGTTGGCGGAAACCTCTGCCGACCCGGCCCTGATCGGCTTGCCCACCAGTCGCATCACCGGCGCTGGCAGGTCGGCGGCCTTCACGGGCACGCCTTTCGGCGGCTCTGGCGGTCGCGCCGTGTCACGCAGAAAGCGTTTGACGATGCGGTCTTCAAGGGAATGAAAACAGATCACGGCCAGCCGTCCCGTTGGCTTCAAGCGAGAGAGCGCCTGCGGCAGGGTTAGCGACAGTTCCTCAAGCTCACGATTGACGTGAATCCGTAGAGCCTGGAAGGTGCGCGTCGCCGGGTGTTGCCCTGGCTCGCGCGTCCGGACGACCGCCGCCACGAGCGCGGCAAGCTGTCCTGTGGATGAAATACGCTGCTCGCCCCGAGCAGCAACAAGCGCCTTTGCAAGCGCATGAGCAAACCGTTCTTCGCCATAGTCACGAATCACCTCCTCGATTTCACGTTGTTCGGCCCGCGCCAGCCAATCCGCCGCGGTCTCCCCCTGCGTCGTGTCCATGCGCATGTCGAGCGGCGCATCGAAACGAAAACTCATCCCCCGTGACGGGTCGTCCAGTTGCGGCGACGACACGCCCACGTCCAGCAAAATTCCATCCACTTGCGTCACGCCCTCTGCGGTCAGCACCTCGTCCAGCCGGCTGAAAGCGGCATGCAGCAAGGTAAAGCGTTGGTCTTTGATCAAGCTGCCCGCGGCAATGGCCATCGGGTCGCGATCCAGCGCAATCAGCCGACCGGCCGGACTCAAGGCGTCCAGAATGGCCCGGCTGTGCCCGCCGCGCCCGAAAGTGGCATCGACGTAGACGCCATCCGGCTTGATCGCCAGTGCGGCGACGGCCTCGGCAAGCAGCACCGGAGAATGCGCTGCGGGAGAAAGGGCGCTCACGGCGCAGAATCACAAAGACATACCCTCGAAGCCCGGTGGCGGCACATCGCTCGCCAGGGCCTCGAAGGCGGTTTCATGCTGGCGACGCCAGCCGGCATCGCTCCAGATCTCGAAGTGCGAACCCATGCCGACCAGCCACACCTGCTTTTCGAAGCCGGCGTAGTCGCGTAATTCAGGGGCAATCAGGAGGCGGCCGGCGCTGTCGGCTTCCTCGGGTCGGGCGTTGCCCACCAGCACGCGCTTGGCGGCGGCGGAACGCGGATCGAAGCTCGGCGCGGCCAGAATTTTGTCGCGGATCGGCTCCCAGGCCGGTTCGGGATAGAGCAGCAGACAGCGATGCGGATGCGCGGTCAGCACCAGTCGACCACCCCCCGCCGCAGCCAGCGCATCGCGATGCCGCGCCGGAATTGCCAGCCGACCCTTCGCATCCAGACTAAGTTGCGCCGCCCCTTGGAACACCAGATTTCTCCCACTTATTCCCACTTGTCCCCACTTTATTCCACCAATCTGGGCGCGTCAAGGGAAAATTGCAGAAATTTCAGGCGAGACAATGACTTACAGCAAGTTTCGTTGGTGAATTGTGAAAACAAAATCCTTGAAAATCAATGCATGAACGAGTGTTTTGAAAGTGAAGTGTGAAGACTGCCGAAGTCGAAATGAAGCGGGCGCTCCAGGCGCTACGGGAACTGGCGCACGCCTGACTTGGCCGTCCTGCCAGCACCGGCTTTCCGGTAAAAAAAAGCCCGGCGCGCGGCCGGGCTTGCTCAAACCACCCGCATGTCCAGGTGCTTGCCCAAGGCTTGCAGCGCGGCGGCGATGCCGTCAATGCGGGTGGTGTGCCGCACGTTGGTCAGGCGATTCACTTCCTGCGGACTGGTGTTGAGGCGGCGTGCCAGTTCCGCGGGCCGCACGCCCTGTGTGACCATCTCGTTGAGCAACAGCACCTTGGCCGACAGGCTGGCCGGAAGTTCGATCACGTTCTGGCCGCGTTTGGCCTTCGATGGCGCGGGCACGGCTCGCTTGTCCTCAAAGTAGAAGTCGAGGGCAGATTCCAGCGCATCCTTTGCGGCGGCCAAGGCCTCGCCTTCGGTGTCTCCCTGGGTGATGGCTTCGGGAATATCGTCGAAGGTGACAACGAAACCGCCGTCGGCTTCGTCAGGGGTGAGGGTGACAGGGTACATGAACATGGTGTGCTCCTTATTTCAAGCCGAGTTGTTTCTTGATGCCTTCCAGCGTGCCTTTTTTGAGATCGGTGTTGTGCATCGGCAGGATGGACTGCCTGCCGTTGAGGTACACCTTCATGTGTGAGCCTTTGGCTGGTTGGAATGTCGCGCCTTGTTGAGTCAGCCAGCGCTTGAATTCTTTACTATTCATGGGCCAAAGCATAAGCAACATTGTTTATGTCGTCAAGCATGAAAGCGGCGCATGAATGATGACCGGGTAGTGCCAAAAGTCGGCGCTGGTGGGACGGCGTTACAACAGCGACTGCTGTGCTCCCGCATCCCCCAGAGGCCGTATGCGCGCGAAGTTCAGCAGTTCGGCCAGCCGTCCGCCCTTGGCGCGCCAGTCGTAAAACGTCGCCTCGCCGAGCAGCACATAACGCCATTGGTGTTGGTCGCGATGTTCAGGGGCCAAACCGTTGATGCGTTCGCACCAGGCAGTCGCTGCTTTCAGCTTGCGCTGCACGTTGGGATGGGTCGTCTGCTGCTGCGCTTTGGTTTCGACGAGATAAACGTCCGCATCGGTACGCACCAGAAAATCCGGCGAGTAGAAGGCCGGCAAGCCGTCTTCCTTCACGTAGCGCAAGCGGGCGAAGTCGTGGCGGGTCTCGTTGATCTTGCAGAAGGCCAGTACACCCGCATCGGCTTGCCCCCATTCCATAAAGGCCCGCTCCAGCCCGCCGTTGCGGGCGGGATAAGGCAGGCGCTCGTAGATGCACTTGCCAACCGGCATGGATGAGGACTCTCGCATCGTCAGCTTGTCCACCTCGGAAAGCCAGCGCTGTCGTACCTCGGTTTCGCCCTGCCAGTTGCGCTGCTCCGACTCCACCAGTGCCAGCGCGAATTTCTCGGTGATGTGATCGACCACCGGCTGCAGGAGCAGCAGACGCCAGTTTTCCTCAACCAGCGGTTCAAAGGGTTCGGCGAAGAGCCGTTCGCGGATGTAGTGTTCCAGCCAGCCCGTTAGTTCCGCCATATTCACCTGCATGTAGGGGTTGGCGTGGTGGTCGGCAATCTTGCGTCCCTTTGACAATGGCTGGCTCAACGCCTGGCCGATGCGACGGGTCAAGCGTGCCAAATAGTCGTTGTAGCCAGCGACATTCATCACTGCGCCCTCGACCCGGTAATCGCCGAACAGGGTGGCGCTCTGCAAGTCCTGGGAGACAAAGGTATCGCCCTTGCCCAGCATGCGCGACAGTTCCGCGCGGCTTATCGTGGTGAATGGCGGCAACGCCGTGACATCCAGCCCGCGATGATCGAGCGTCTCTTCGGCCTCGCGCAGGATGAAGGGAATGGCGAAATCGAATTCTTCGAAGCCATCGCGTAGCCCCACGGAAATCATGTCGCCGGCACTGCTGGTGTCGTCGCTGTCCTCGCTCGTCGTGCCGGCCAGGCCCTCCTGCATCAGCTCATCGTAGAAGGACTGGAAAGCCGGATGCTCGACGATGGAGAGGATGTCGATCAGGCCGACCGGTTCGTGGCCCTGGTTGATCCGTTCGCGGTTCTCGCGCTTGATATCGGCGAACTCTTCCTCCCGCCACATCAGACGCAGGCCGCGCCCGATGGTCTGCTCCAGCAGAATCTGCGCCTGGCTCGAACGCAACGGCACGATGACGCAGATGTTGTTGACATCGAAACCCTCGCGCAGCATCAGCACACTGACGATCACGCGCGGCGCCGCGTGACGATCCACGTCGAACAGGTGCTCGCGGAGCGGCGCCCACTCCTTCTCGCCGAGTTCCGCCTTGCGGCCCGAGTCGATGGCCATCACCGCGTCGTCGCTCAGCCCCTCGTCGCGCAGGAACTGCACGACGCAAGGTGAGACCGTGGTGTCCTCGCACACCACCAGCATCTTCGGGTGACGGACGGGATCAAGCAGGGCGAAATCCGTCTCCAGCTTTTTCAACTTTTGCAGGCCGGCGCGCAGCATCACGCGCTGGCCCTCGGCCAGGGTCGGGTTGCCATCCGCGTCCCGTTCGGCCTTGAACTCCAAAGGCAAAGCGCCGAGTTCCTTGCGCCGGTCCAACACCAGCGACTTAACCAGCCCGGCGCGCATGGCGGCCTTTAGATCGAAGTCCACCACGATGTGCGGAAAATAGACCTTGCGCTTGTTTTTCCCCGCGCCGACATCGTTGTAGGGTGTGGCCGAAAAGTCGACTTGCACGAAGGCCCGGCCCTTTTTCTCGGCGATGCGCGAGAGACTTTTCTGCCACTCGACTTCGCTGGCCTCGCCCTCTTTCTTCACTTCGTGGATGTGGTGAGCCTCGTCGTTGAAAACCATCAGCGCCGGCAGATCGGCGAGATAGTCGAGAATGCCGCCGCGCGCGTAGCGCCGGTCCAGCATCTCCAGGCTGTTGCCGGCGGACTTGCCCGGCGTCAGCGGCAGCACCTCGGCGATTATTTGTTGCGGATCAAGCACTGCGCCGGGCGTATCCATCTCCGGCTGCCCCTCTTCCTCGCCTTCCACCAGCGCATGCCAGTTGGTGACGGCAATCAGGCCATTTCCCGTGGCCTTGATGCCGATTTCATCCTTGACACAGACATTGCCGCGCACAAAACCGAACACCAGCTCCCGTTCGCCCTCGGGAATGAACAGTTCCGCGTAGCGCGCCACATCCGAGCTGGAGAAATCCCGCTCGCCGCCCTTCAGCTTGCCGCACAGTGCATCCAGCAAACGCTCATACACGATCAGGCCCGGCGCCACGATCAGGAAATGGCGCGTGAAGCGAGGGTCGTCCAAGCCATCGGCCAGCGCCGCCGTCTTGTTGAGCAGCGACCAGATCATCAGCGCCTGCATTACCCAGGTCTTGCCCGTGCCGGTCGCCATCTTCAGGCAGTACTTGGGGTGGGCGTGCTTGGGCTGCGACACCTCGGCCAGCCGTCCGCCCGTCAGCAGCGCATCCGGCGCGGCCTGACGGTAGAGACCGACCAGATCGGGTGCATTCAGTACCTCGTGGGCAACGATGGTGTTGAGAATTGCCTGCCGCTGCCCGGCGTGGAAATTGAACGGCCGAGTCGCGCAGATGTCGGCGAGGAACCACCAGCGCAGCAGTTCCGCCGTGGTCGGGGTTACCAGATCGAAGATATCGGCCGCACTATCTTCGAGACCGATGCAAAGTTGATTGGTCTTGGCGGTCAGACCGGCGGCAAGGGCGAGCGGACTATCCACGCCGGCCTTCACGATCGGGTCCCCACTGTTGCCGTTGCTTCCGCCTCGAAGCCGAATACATCCACAGCCCGCACGCAGACGCGGCGCGGCCCGTCCTTGACCGGCAGCATCAGCACCGCCTGCGTCACCACCCGCAGCGGATCGCCGTCGTTCTCGGTATTGCCGCGATAGTCCTGCCACACCGAGCGGAACACCTGGCCGTCGTAGTCCGGGTCCACCGCCCAGTACTCGATCAGCGCCAGCGGTTCCTTGTTCGCCACCGCCTGCAACTTGGCCCGGTTCGCCTCGTCGAGATTGATCGCCTCCGGCGAGAGCAGAACGTAGTTGGCGAGCCGCACCGTCAGCACTTCACCCGCCGTCCCACCAGCGCCGACTTTTCGGCGCTCCACCGGTTGCAGCGTCAGGTATTGCAGGCTGGCAAAGCGCACCTGCCCGCGCAGCTTCTCCAGCCCGCCCGTTTTCTTCAGCCGATCCAGCAGGTCGGGCGGGATCACCAGCACTTCAAGGCGTACATCGTTCATCGCCGCGATGGTCTCGCCGATGCCCGGCTCGAAGTTCCAGCCCAGCACTACCACCTTGTCCCACCCGCCCATCAGCGTGTCGCGCAGGGTTACGGCTTTCTTCAACGTCGCCGCGCCCGTCAGCTTGTTCGGCGAATCCGCCAGCACCAGCGTCTTGCCGCCGCCAGCGACAATCTTGCCGAGGTTGCGATTGGCATTGTCTTCCGGCGGCAGCGGCAGCGCGCCGTAGAGCGAGAGCACGATCTGCGACAGGTCGCCGACGCGGAAGCCACGCCCCAGCGACGCTTTCGCTGCTTCCACCTGATAGTCGCCGATGGCCTGATAGAGGAAGGGCTGGGCGTTCTGGTCGATCAGGCGCTTGCGCATGACCATGCAGGCGGGCTTGCCGAGGTCACTGGAGATCCAGCGGCGGCCGAGCTTTTCGGCGACAGCGGCGGTGGTGCCGGAACCGCCGAAGAAGTCGGCCACCAAGTCATCGTGGTCGCTGGCCATCTTGATAATCCGAGAAAGCAACTCCTCCGACTTTTGCGTGCCGTAATAGAGCTTTTCCGGGTCAGTTGGGCTTGTGATCTTCTTTACGTCTGGCCACCAATCATTGATCGGTGTGCCTTCTTCTCGGAGCGTAGCGTTCTCACCTTTTACCGCAGTCCGACCGCGCTGCATTGTTCCTTCAGAGTAAGGTCGATATTGCGCATTGAATTTCCATTCGGCACCTTTTGAGTACCAAAAAATCACGTCGTGTTTTCGCGGCATTTCTCGGTCCGGAATCCCACCTCCGCTGTAGCAATAGATCACTTCGTTACGAAACCCTTGTTTCCCGAACACCTCATCCATCACGATCTTGACGTAGTGCCCGACATGCCAGTCCAGATGCACGTAGATCGAGCCGGTGTCTGCCAACAGCTCCCGCATCAGGATCAGCCGTGGCGTAATCATCGCCAGATACGACGCCGTGCCGTCGGACCAGGTGTCCGAGTAGGCGAACTGCTCGATGACCGTGGGCTTCTGTTCCAGTTCGACGCCAGGCAACATGACCTTGGTGCGGTAGTCAGCCTTGGAGTCGAAGGGCGGGTCGATGTAGATCAGGTCGATCTTGCCGCGCAGGCTTGGTGTCTGGTCGTCGCCGGCCAGCAGCGCCGCCATGGCCAGCAGGTTGTCGCCGTAGATCAGACGGTTAGCCCACGCCGTCCCGCCAGCGCCGACTTTCGCGTCGAGATGGCCAGCGCGCTCGGCGCCGCGTATCCAGTCCTGCGCCGCCGCATCCTTCGCCGGCAGCACCCATTCGCGGGTTTGCAGGCCGACGCGATGGCGGCCTTCGAGGCCTTCGAGGATGCGCTCGGCCTCCTGTTTTCCCTTGGCGACGATTTCAGGAAGCTGTTCGAGCAAAGACTTGGGCATTGAAATTCCTGTTGAGCTTGTTAACAACAATATGTTGTATCACAAACACAACAAAAACGTATGCGAAGACCGGTCATGAACTTAACTTTCTGTTCATGGACGAAAAGCTCGCATTTGCAGGAAGGCTCGCCGACGCAATGCGTGCGGCCGGCTACGAAGCACGGCCCTCCGTGCTCGAAGCGCAGTTCAATACCCGCTACTGGGGAAAGCCCATAACCTACCAAGCGGTGACGCGCTGGTTGCGCGGCGAAGCCATTCCGGCGCAGGACAAACTGCAAATCCTCGCCGACTGGCTCAACGTCGAGCCGCATTTGCTGCGCTTTGGGGAAGACACGAGGAAATCGGTGCTAGAAAAGCGCAAGCGCTGGGACGAGGGCATCGGCTATCAGGAGCGCGAGGTGTTCGAGGCCTTCCTGAATCTGTCGGCGCCGCAGCGCAAGGCGATACGAGAGGTCATTCTTGGGCTCGCGCAGGCAGGCAAAGCCGAAGCAAAGAGTTGACGCCGTCCCGCCAGCGCCGACTTTTGCGCGAATCTACTTCCGCAGCAGGTCGGCGAGTCCCGGCAGGCCGATGGCTTGTGCGCCATGGCGCAGCGAAAAGCGTTCGCTGCCGGGATAGACCACGTAACGTTGTGTGATACTCAGATCGTCGCAAGCCTGCGCAAACCCCCTGGTGGGACTGGGTGCGCTAGAGCGCTTGACCTCGATGGCCATGTCGGGCTGCCCGCCTTTTTCGAGCAGCAGGTCGATTTCGGCGCCTGCATGGGTGCGGTAGAAATAGGGCAGACGGCGCGAGCCTGCGGCCAACACGAGGTTTTCAATGCAATGACCTTCAAAGCTCAGCCCGCAGACGGGGTGGCCGAGCACGTCGTCGAGGGTTTCCAGTTCCAGCAAGCCGTGCAGGATGCCGCTGTCCTGCACATAAACCTTGGGTGCCTTGACCAGACGCTTGCCGACGTTGCCGCTCCACGGACGCAGACGGCGCAGGAGTTGCAGGTCGACGAGCAGGTCGATGTAGCGATCGACCGTCGGCTTGGCGACCCCGAGAGCGCTGGCGAGGCGAGCCTGATTGAGCACGCTGCCCTGCTGGTGCGCCAGCATGGTCCACAGTCGGCCGATGGTCTCTGTCGGCAGCCGGGGCGCAAACATGGGGACGTCCCGCTCCAGGTAGCTGCGGATGAAATCGCGCCGCCAGTCAAGACTGCGCCTCGCGTCGGGCGCCAGCAGGCTGTCGGGAAAGCCGCCGCGCAACCACAGCGCCGTGCCGTCGATTCCGGCGGCGCCGACTTCGCCAATCTCAAGTGGAGCGATGTCAAGATAGGCCACGCGTCCGGCGAGCGTTTCACTTGACTGGCGCATCAGATCCAACGCGGCCGAGCCCAGCAGCAGAAACTGGCCGCTACGCAGCCCGGCCTGACGGTTGTCGTCGATGATGCCGCGCAAGACCTCAAACACCCCGGGGGCACGGTGGATTTCATCGAGGATGACCAGCTTGCCATGCTGGGCGCGCAGGTAGCTGTCGGCATCTTCAAGGCGGAGCCGGTCGGGCGGACGTTCAAGATCCAGATAAACCGTTCTGCCCGGCCAGCTTGCCGCGATCCGTCGCGCCAGCGTGGTTTTGCCCACCTGACGCGGCCCCAGCAGCACGACAGCGGGGACATCGGCCAGTTTTTGGCGAACGATAACTTCAGCTTGGCGGATAATCATCAGCGATAATGTAACATATTAAATTACATTTTCAATGATAAGTTGAAGGGGAAGTCCGCCGATAAGCCGGGTTCTGTCGTGGGCAGCCATTCCTCTGGGACCGCCATTGCTGACGGCCTCTAGCAGCCTACCCGGGAGCGACGCGAGCAACGTCAATGCTCCCCTATTTGGCCTTGCCCCGGATGAGGTTTGCCGTGCCGTCCGTGTTACCACGTCCGCGGTGGGCTCTTACCCCACCATTTCACCCTTACCAGTTCTTGCGAACTTAGGCGGTATCTTTCTGTTGCACTGTCTGTCGCCTTGGGTCTTGCGACTTGCTGCGCCCGGCCGTTAGCCGGCATCCTGCTCTATGGGGCCCGGACTTTCCTCCAGATGATTGCTCATCCAGCGGCTGCCTGGCGGACTTCCGCTGCGGATTGTAGCGGAACGGCGGTTACTCCTTGTCGTTCTTGCTGGGGACAAAGGCCAGTTCGCCGCCCTTGGGACGGAATGCGCCGAGGTATTCGCCGGGTTCGGCGGGTTCTTGCTCGAACTGCTGAAAACGGCAGTCGCGGGTTTCCGCTACATACCAGTGCTTGCCCTGGTTGAGGATGAACGCCCCGGGTTCGACGCGGTAGAGATCGACGCGCACTTTTTCGCCGGCCTTTTTCAGCGGATAGCGGCGCTGGCAGTCGGGATAACGCGTGACGACGAGGTCGAGCTCCCAGCCAGTGCTCCAGAAATAGGCCTTTTTGCGCTCCACGGTCAGCGAATGGTTGCCGCCGTCGATCAGGTAGGCAGCCGGCTCGATCTCACAGCCGGCGAGGAGCAGGGCGATCGGCAATACGGCAAGCAGGCGTACTTTCATTTCGATGTCTCCAGTCGCCAGGCAATGGCTTCCCCGGCACGCAAGGGAATCAGCACATCGCCATCGGGATAGGGCAGGCTGGCGGGTACGGTCCAGGCTTCGCGCGCCAGCGTAATTTTTTCGGTATTGCGCGGCAGGCCATAAAAGTCCGCGCCATGAAAGCTGGCGAAGGCTTCGAGTTTGTCGAGCGCGCCGGCCGCTTCGAAAACCTCGGCATACAGTTCGATGGCGGCATGCGCGGTGTAACAGCCGGCGCAGCCGCAGGCGGCCTCTTTTGCGCCTTTGGCGTGCGGGGCGGAATCGGTGCCGAGAAAGAATTTCGGGTTGCCGGACGTGGCGGCGGCCACCAGCGCCTGGCGGTGGGTTTCGCGCTTCAGCACCGGCAGGCAGTAGTAATGCGGGCGGATGCCGCCGACGAACATCGCATTGCGGTTGTACAGCAGGTGATGCGCCGTCAGGGTGCCGGCGACATTGGGGCCGGCGGCGGCGACGAAATCCACGCCATCCTTTGTGGTGATGTGTTCGAGCACCACCTTGAGCGTCGGGAAATTCTCGATTAGGCGGCGCAGATGGCGTTCGATGAACACCGCTTCGCGGTCGAAGATGTCGATGGCGGCATCGACCACCTCGCCGTGCAAGAGCAGCGGCATGCCAACCGCCTCCAGCGCGGCGATGGCCGGAGTGGCGCGGGCCAGGTCGGTGACGCCGGAATCGGAATTCGTCGTCGCGCCCGCCGGGTAATACTTCACCGCGTGGATGAAACCAGCGTCCTTGGCACGATAGATTTCGTCGGCCGGGGTGTTGTCGGTGAGATAGAGCGTCATCAGCGGTTCGAACGAAGTACCTGCGGGCAGCGCGGCCAGGATGCGCTCGCGGTAGGCGGCGGCTTGCGTTACCGTCGTCACTGGCGGCTTGAGATTGGGCATGACGATGGCACGGGCAAAACGCCGCGCCGTGTCGGGCAGCACGGCTTGCATGGCGGCGTCATCGCGCAGGTGCAGGTGCCAGTCGTCTGGCCGGGTAAGGGTAAGCGTTTTCATGGCGGGGAATTATCCTTGATCTCCAGCGCCCGCTGGTAAAGATCGTTTTTTGCCACGCCGGTAATTTCACTGGTCAGCTTGGCGGCTTGTTTGACCGGCAATTCTGCAAGCAGGAGTTTCAGCACGCGTTCGCTTTCCGCATCCAGCCCCTCCCGTGGCGGCGGCGCGGAAACCAGCAGCACGAATTCGCCACGGCGATGGTTGTCATCCGCCGCCAGCCAGGCCGGCGCCTCGGCGAGCGGCAGACGGACGATTTCCTCGAACAGCTTGGTCAGTTCGCGGGCGATGACGATTTCTCGTTCCGCTTCGAGCAGTTCGGCCAGGGCGGTAACGGTTTCCTCGATGCGGTGGGGCGCCTCGTAGAACACCAGCGTGGCGTCGATGCTTTTCAGCCCTTCCAGCGCCGTCCTGCGAGCGCCGACTTTTGCGGGCAGGAAACCGACGAAGTGGAACGCCGGATCATCCAGCCCGGCGGCGGAGAGCGCTGCGGTGGCGGCGTTCGGGCCGGGCAGCGGCGTGACGCGAAAGCCCGCCTGCCTCACCGCGGCAACCGTGCGCGCGCCGGGATCGGAAATGCCCGGCGTGCCAGCGTCCGAGATGAGTGCTACCCGTTTGCCTGCCGCCAGCAGGGCAATCAATTTTGCCGCCGCCGCCTGCTCGTTATGTTCATGCACAGCTAACAGTTGCGCGCGGATGTCGTAGTGGTCGAGCAGCCGCCGCGCATGGCGCGTGTCCTCGCAGGCGATGACATCCGCCTGACGCAGCGTGTCGAGGGCGCGCAAGGTGATGTCGCCGAGGTTGCCGATAGGGGTGGCGACGATGGACAATGCAGCTTTTGAAGGTTCGCTCATGACCGCCATTATCCCCCACGACCGCCAAGCCATCGGCGCCGCAGCCGAGGAGTCCGCTCTGCAGCATCTTGCCGCGCACGGTCTCAAGGTGCTGGCGAAGAATTTTCGCGTCAAGGGCGGCGAGATCGACCTCGTCTGCCGCGACGCTGCGACTACCGTGTTTGTCGAGGTGCGCCGTCGCGCCAGCGCCGACTTTGGCGGCGCCGCCGCGAGCATCACCAAAACCAAGCAGCGGCGCCTGATTCTCGCTGCGCGGCACTGGCTGGTGCGACATGGCGAAACACCCTGCCGTTTCGATTGTGTGTTGTTCGACGGCGACCAACTGACCTGGCTTAAGGATGCGTTCCGCGCCGATTAGCCAATTGTATGCACAAAATTGTGCTATAAAAAGCCATGAGCAGAATCATCGAATGGGACGACGCGAAGGACGCGGCCAACTACCGCAAGCACGGCATTCGGTTTGAAGCCGCCGCGTGGGTATTTGAAGACCCGTTTGCCTTGTCGGTGCAAGATCGCATCGAGAACGGTGAGCAGCGTTGGCAGACCATTGGAGTGGTCGGCGGCTGTCTGCTGGTGTTGGTCGCCCATACCGTGCAACTCGGTGCGGTCGAAGTCATCCGCATCATCTCCGCGCGACGCGCGGATCGCAAGGAAAGGAAACGTTATGAGCAGGGTTAGATACGAACAAGGCAAGTTGCCAGCCATGACCTCCGAGCGCATGGCGGAATTGAAAGTGCTGGCGCAACAGGCCGATGCAAGCATCGACTACAGCGACATTCCGCCGCTTGACGCAGCGGCATGGCAAAGCGCGGTGCAGAACCCCTTCTATCGCCCGAACAAGACACATACCACCGTGCGCGTCGATGCCGACGTGCTGGTCTGGCTCAAATCCCAGGGCAAGGGCTACCAGACCCGGCTGAATGCCATCCTGCGGCAAGCGATGCTGAAGGACGTGCACAAGGCCTGACCGCCTTGCTTGCCGAATTCACAGCAAACTCGCCGCGTCGGCGCGCGGCATGGACAGGTGGTAGCCTTGGGCGGCATCGACGCCGATGTCGCGCAGGAGTTCGAGCGTGGCGGCGTCCTCGACGAATTCGGCAATGGTCATTTTGCCCATGCCGCGTGCCACGTCGACGATGGCGCGGACGACGAGCTGGTTGGCGCGGTCGTCGGCCAGGCCGCGGACGAACTGGCCGTCGATCTTCAGCACGTCGGCGTTGATGTGCTTGAGATAGGCGAAGGAGCAAAAACCGGTGCCGAAGTCGTCCAGGCACACCCGGCAGCCGGCCGGCTGGAGCGCTTCCAGAAAACGGCGGGCATCCTGCAGGTCGCCCATGGCGGCCGTCTCGGTCAGTTCCAGCAGCAGCCGGCGCGGCGCGACGCCCTGGCGGGCCAGGGTATCGAGGATGTAGCCGGGAAAGTCGATATCGGCCAGCGAGCGAGCCGAGACATTGACGGCAACGGCCGACAGACCCGGCAGGCGGGCCAGTTCGGCGACGACGGCGGCCACCGCCCAGCGGTCCAATTCTCTGATCTTGCCGGTTCTTTCGGCCTGCGGGATGAAGTGGCTCGGCGCGATCAGGGCATCCGGCCGTTCTTCGTCCCGCATGCGCATCAGCGCCTCGACGTGCAGCAGGCGGCCGTCAGGGGCGTGGATGCCCTGGTAGTGGAGCACCAGCAGGTCGCGGTCGAGCGCATTCTGGAGACGCTCGTTCCAGGTCAGCCGCTCGATGGACAGGTCGTCCGGGCGACCGTCGTAAAGTCGCCAGCCGTTCTTGCCCGCACCCTTGGCCCGATACATGGCCACGTCGGCGCAGATCACCAGGTCGGTCAGCGTGGCGGCGTGGTCTGGATAGATGGCGATGCCGAGGCTGGTGGTCATGGAGAGGTTGCGGCCATCGAAACTGAAGGGAATCCGCGCCACGGCGCGCACGATGCGTTCCGCCAGTCCCTGCGCCTCCTGAAGGTCGGCGAGGTCCGGCACCAGCACGGCGAATTCGTCGCCGCCCAGGCGTGCCAGGGTTTCGTTCTTGCGCACGACAGTGGAGATCTCGTTCGCCACCCTGGTCAGCATGGCATCGCCGGCGCGGTGGCCGAAATGGTCGTTCAGGTTCTTGAATTCGTCGAGATCGAAGAACAGCAGCGCCACCTTGCTGCTGCGGCGCTCGGTGTCGGCCAGCGCGCGTTCCAGGGTCTCCTCGAAGCGGCGGCGGTTGTACAGCCCGGTCAGGCCGTCGCGCTCGGCGAGGTAGATCAATTGCTCGGCGCTGCGCCGCTCCTGTGTGACATCGTCGAATACCCACAGCCGACCGATCAGCCGGTGGTCGTTGTCGCGCACCGGATGACATAACTGGGTGATGACGCGGCCATCGGTCATTTCCAGCGTCGTGCTGTCGGAAATCTCCTGGGTGCCGGGCGTCTTCAGCACCAGACGCGAAAAATGATCCGGCTGGGCCAGCACGTTGGCCGAGGCGACCAGCGCCGTCGCCGCGGGCAGGCCGACCAGCGCGGATTCCGGCGGGATCAGCCAGATGCGGTAGAGGGCCGGGTTGGCATAAAGCACGCGATCATCGCGGCCGATGAACAGGATGCCGTCCTTCAGGTTGGACAGCAGGGCGTCGAGGCGGGCGTGTTCCTCGCGCGTTTCCAGCAGGGCGGTGCGCGTTGCGTCGAGCGCCAGCGCCAACTGCTGGCCTGATCGGTTGATTTGCCGGGCGAACAGCATGGCCGCCGCGCCGGCCATCAAGATAACCAGGACAATCAGGCCCAACTCGAGCTTCTTGAGCGTTGCGCGCTGCGCGGCGAGCTGGATCTCAAGCGCGCGCAGCCGCTCGGCGCCGTCGTAAAACAGCCGGTTGGCGTTTTCACTGATCCGCTCGAAACGCGGCGGCGTCTGTTTTAGAAAGGCGGAGATTGCATGGATGGCGCGCATCAGGCAATCGTGGTCTTCACGCGCGATGCAGTCATGGCGCAGGAGCAGCAAGGATTCGAGGCCGCGCGGAATGTGGCGGATATTGTCCAGCAGGGGGGCGATCTCGATGATCTCCATGACATGACCCCGCCCATCCGGATCGGGTCGATAGGTTGCTTCGCGCACCATTTCATCGCGCCCTTCGATATTCAGCACAACCCGGCGCTCGACCCGTCCGCCATCCCTCAATACCTGAATATCTTGCAGCAACTTGTCGGTCTGCGCATCGACGTGCCTCCGCACACGCGCCAGGGCGGCGGCATTGTCCGTCGCCAACATGCGGTAGGTCCCTTTCTCGATTTCATGGATGCCGCGCACGATTTCTTCGCCCACGAACAGGCGGGCGCGTTCATTGGCATCCTGGGCGGCCAATTCGCCCTGCAGATGGTCGAAAACCGCCTTGAGGCCGAGCACGCCGACGAGACAGGCTACGGCAATGCCGATCAGCCAGTTGGTCGGCGCGGCCGATCTAGCGGCGGGGGGGGGGGGCGGAGCATTCATCGCGGCGACACGGGCTTGCCGGCCGTCGGCGGGTCGGTTGTCGAAAATCCGTGCTTGCGGAAAATGGCCTGCCCTTCCGCGCCGGCGGCGAGCATCTGAAAGCGTCGGGCCAATTCGGGATGCCGCGTGCTTTTCAACTGGATCAGCAGCAGGGCCTGCGGTCTGGCGATTTCCGGGGCCAGGTCGATGACGTCGAGTTTGTCGGCATTGTCGGTAAAAAACCCCGTGGCGCGCCAACTCATGGCCAGGTCGGCCTCGCCCTTTTTCAGGGCATTCGCCAGGCTGCGCGAATCGGGTGCCAGAAACGCGGCGGCGCGGATGGCTTGCTGATAAATTCCCAGGCGGTCGAGAACCTCTTTCGTCTCCAGCCCGACGCTGCCTGATGCGGCATTGCCGAGGATGACGACCAGGTCCTTGCGCAACAGTTCGCGCGGGTCGGCTTGCACCTTTTTCGGATTGCCCTTTTGCACGATCAGCGCGATCTGGTTGTAGCCGACGGTGACCTGTTCGCCGAACAGGCCTTCGGCCAGATGCATGTCGCGATAGCTTGGCTCGCCGGGCAGATACCAGTCGCCGACGCCGCTCTTTTTCGCCGATTGATAGAGGTCTTCGGAGCCGCCCTGGGCGATGACGATCCTGACTTTCTCGCGTTGCTCGAACAGCCGGGCGATCTCCGTCATCGGCCGCACCATGGTGATGCCGCAGTAGAGCAGCATCTCGGTCTGGGCCAATGCCGCACCCGACAGCAAAGCCGCCGCGACAAATGCAAAAACTCTGCGTGGAAACTCCGTGATCATGTCGCTTGTCCGATAAATTCGCTCAACGCTGCTTAAATCATGCCGATTATATGGCTAAATTTACGTTCTGACTTTTCTCGGGCTATCCGGAATGCGTTTCTTGCTGATTTGTCTGGGTTTGGCGTTTGGTTTCGTGGCGCAGGCGCAAACGGTGAAACTGCTGGTGCAAAGCTCGCCGCTGGCGGGCTTCCAGTACCACGCCGGCGCGGTGCTCTGGGAGCAAATGAAGGAAGGTGATGCGCTGACGCTGGTCCGCGAGCCGGATAATCGCCATGATGCCCGCGCGGTGCGCGTTGAATGGCAGGGCCGGCAACTGGGTTACCTGCCGCGTGCCGAGAACGAAGCGGTTGCCGCCGCCATGGATCGAGGCGAGCGTGTCGAGGGGCGCATCGCCGCCCTCGTCCGGCACAAGAACCCGTGGCGGCGGCTGAGAATCGACGTGTTGGTGGTGCTGTAGAATCGGCGGCCATGACGCTCCAGCAACGCATTCAGTCCCAATTCAACGACAGCATCGCCGCCAAGCAGGCGGCGCTCCTCGCCATGGCCGCGCCCATCGAGGCGGCGGTGCGCGCGATGGTTGCGTGTCTTATCGCCGGTGGCAAGGTGATGGCCTGCGGCAACGGCGGTTCGGCCGCCGACGCGCAGCACTTCGCCGCCGAGCTGCTCAACCGCTTCGAAAAGGAACGTCCGCCGCTGGCGGCGCTGGCGCTGACCACCGATAGCTCGACGCTGACTTCGATCGCCAACGACTATAGCTTTGACCAGATTTTCGCCAAGCAGGTGGCCGGGCTGGGGCGCGCCGGTGACGTTTTATTGGCCATTTCAACCTCGGGCAACTCGCCCAACGTCATTGCCGCCATCGCCGCTGCCCACGCCCGCGGCGTGCGTGTCGTGGCGCTGACCGGCAAGGGTGGCGGCGCCATCGCCAAACACCTTGCCAACGACGATGTCCATCTATGCGTGCCCGCCGACCGCACGGCACGCATCCAGGAAGTTCACATCGTGACGATCCATTGCCTATGCGACGGCATCGACGCCCTCATTCTCGGAGAAACCCCATGAACCGACGTACCCTGATCCTGCTTGTCGCGCTTGTCGCGCTTGTCCCAGTCCTGTCTGGCTGCTTCGGCGTTGCCGCCATTGGCGTGGGCGCCGGCGCGCTGGTGTTTGCCGACCGCCGCCAGGCGGAAACGATTGTCACCGACGAAGGCATCGAGATCCGCACCGGCAACCGCATTGCCGAAAAATTCGGCGACCGCGTCCATGTCAATGTCACGAGTTACAACCGCACGGTGCTCCTGACCGGCGAAGCGCCGGACGCGGCGGCCAAGGCCGAGATCGAGAAAATTGTGGAGGGGGTACCGAACGTCAAGGCGATCAACAACGAACTGCGTCTCGGGACGGTCAGCACCTTGGGCAATCGCAGCAACGATACCTTCATCACCTCCAAGGTCAAGGCGCGCTTCATCGACGCCAGCCAGTTCTCGGTCAACCACGTCAAGGTGGTCACTGAAAACAGCGTGGTCTATCTGCTCGGCCTGGCGACCCAGCGCGAAGCCAGCGCCGCCGTCGAGATCGCCCGCACCACCGCCGGTGTGCAATTGGTCGTGCGCCTCTTCGAGATCATCAGCGACGCCGACGCCCGCCGCCTCGACCCGCCGCCCGCGCCGACAGGCAAGCCTGCCGCACAAACCGCGCCTTGAACCACGCGGCGCTGCCTTTCGAGAAGAAACTCTGCGCGCCGGCCGAACTGGCCGGGCGCATTGCGTCCCTGCCGCGCCCGCTGGTCTTTACCAACGGTTGCTTCGACATCCTGCATCGCGGTCATGTCACCTATCTGGGGGAGGCGCGCGCTCTGGGCGCCAGCCTGATCGTCGCAGTCAACTCGGATGCCTCGGTGAGGCGTCTGGGCAAGGGCGCCGACCGTCCGGTGAATGTGCTCGATGACCGCATGGCCGTGCTGGCCGCGCTGGAATGCGTGTCGCTGGTCACCTGGTTCGACGAGGACACGCCACTCATGCGCATTCTCGACTGCCGGCCCGACATCCTCGTCAAGGGCGGCGACTGGCCGGTGGATAAAATTGTCGGCGCCAGCGAGGTGAGCGGCTGGGGCGGCCAGGTGTATTCCATCCCCTTCATCCACGCCCGTTCGACTACCGCCTTGCTGGAAAAGATCAAGCGACTGTAGTATTTTTTTCGATGGTGGCGCGCACCAGGCCGATGTGCACGCGCAGGGTGTAGAGCATGTCGGAAAATGCGAGCGGCATTGGCAGGTGATTGACGTCGCGCTCGATGGCGTCGACACGCTTTAGCCACTCTTCCCGCGTCTGCCTGGCCGGGTCGGCCTCGACTTCCGCCTCGATGAACTTGAGTTCGCCATAGCGGCGGTAAATGCGTGATTTGATCCGCCAGTTGTACAGCCCCGGCGCGAAACGCAGCACCGGAATCAGCACGGCGATCAGCGGGATCAGCAACACCACCAGGCGGTCGATCAGCGTCGCCGCCCAAAACGGCAGATAGCGTTGCAGCCAGGGCTTGCCCGACTTGTAATAACGCTCGGCCGCGGGAGCCAGCGGAAAGTCGGTGCTGGCCGCATGGGGGAATTCGCCAGGCCGCTGAAAAATTCCCGGCCCGCCGTGCACCTCGCTCATGGCCTGCATCAGCAGGCCGATCATGGCGGGGTGCGTTTCCTCGCGCACCACCAGCGTGGCCGTGGTGGCAACCAGACGGACGTCGCGTGGCGGAAAGTCGGCAGCCAGGTTGATCGCCCCGCGCGGCAGCACCAGGCTGGACAGATAGGGAAAACGCCGCGCATAGGCATCGGCATGCGCCAGGCTCATCAGCTTGACGCCGGGCGTGTGCAGCAGCACCCACACTGCCGCCGACTGCGGCGGGCCGACCACGAAAGCCGCGTCGATTTTGCGCGTCGCCAAGGCCCGCGCCAGACCCAGGCCGCCCTGGTCGAGCAACCTTGTGTTGCCGGCGTCGATCTGGCTGGCATACAGGAGCTCCTGGGCGAGATGGCGCGTGCCGCTGCCGACCGCGCCAATGGCAATCCGCCGGCCCTTGAGCTGGACGATCTGGTTCAGGTCGCCATTGCCTTCGGCCAATTCCGCCCGATAGAAAATCCACAGCGGTTCGTTGTAAAGGCTGCCCAGCGAGACGAGCGCGTCGTCTTCCCGCACGCGCACCGTGCCGCCCTGGACAAAGGCCGCATCGACGGCCAGTTCGGAATTGCGCAGCCGTTCGAGGTTTTCCGTCGAGCCCGCCGACGGCTGCTCGATGACGCGGACGCCGTATCGTTCCAGCACATCCTTGTAAGCCGCGCCGAAGCTCTGATAGGCGCTCCCTTCGCCGCCGGTCACCAGAATCAGCGTGTCCGGCGGGGCCGGCTGGATGAAGCGCGAAGCCAGCCAGAACCCCGCGAACACCAGCGCCAGCAAGGGCAGGCCGATGATCAGCAGATCGCGCGGCGAGTATTCGCGCAGCCGGCGTGGATCCAGCTTCATTTAGAAAGGTATGTCATCCTCGACATCGCCAAAACCGCCACCGCTGGCAGCAGGCGCGTTCTGCGCGGCAGGACGTGCTGCCGGCCGACCGCCGCCACTCTCGCGCGGCGGCCCATCGTCGGACGGGCCAGCCTGGCCCATGCCCTCGCGCTTGCCGAGCATTTTCATCTCGTCGGCGATGATCTCGGTGGTGTAGCGCTCAACGCCTTCCTTGTCCTGCCATTTGCGCGTTTTCAGCGCGCCTTCGATGTAGACCTGCGAGCCTTTCTTCAGATACTGGCCGGAGACTTCGGCCAGGCGGCGGAAGAACGCCACGCGATGCCACTCGGTGGCTTCCTTCTTTTCGCCGCTGGCTTTGTCTGTCCAGGTTTCGGTCGTGGCGAGGGTAATGTTGCACACCGCGTCACCATTCGGCATATAGCGCATCTCCGGGTCTTTCCCCAGATTGCCCACCAGAATCACTTTGTTGACCGAAGCCATGTCGTCTCTCCCTAGGATGAAATTTTTGCCGGCGGCGGCGTCACGCGCACTGCCAACCCAAGCCAGATGATACCGGCCGCCGCGCACACGATATGCACGGCGGACGGGCCATAACTCTTCACCAGCCAGCCGCCCAGCAGGGCGCCGCAAAACAGGCCGAGCGATTGCGTCGTATTGTAAATCCCCAGCGCCGCCCCTTTCGATGCCGGCGGCGCCAGACGCGAAATCAGCGAAGGCAGCAAGGCTTCGAGGATATTGAAGGCGACAAAGAACAGCAAGAGCCACAGGCCAATGCCCCACAGGCCATTGCTGTAGAGCAACAGTCCGCCTTGCACCAACACCAGCAGCGCCACCGCGCCGACATACACGGGCCGCAGCCTGCCGTGCCGTTCGGCGGCGATGATGGCCGGCACCATGAGCGCAAGCGACAGCAACACCGCCGGCAGATACACCTTCCAGTGCTCCGCCCCCGGCAGGCCGCCGCTCTCGATCAGCGCGGCCGGCACGACCATCCAGAGCGCCATCTGGATCAGATGCAGCGTGAAGACGCCGAAATTGAGCTGGGCCAGCTTGGCGTCGAACAGCACCGTGGCAAAAGACCCGCGCGCCGCTGCGCTAAAAGTCGGCGCTGGCGGGACGGCGACAAAAAGAAGAATGATCGCACCCAGCGCCAGACAGCCAATCAGCACGAATAGTCCGGACAGTCCGATGGCCGCGGCGAGCGGCGGCGCGATCACCAGCGACAGCGCAAACACCAGCCCGATCGAAGCGCCGATCATCGCCATCACCTTGGTGCGATGCTGTTCGCGCGTCAGGTCCGCCGCCAGCGCCGACACCGCCGCCGAGATGGCTCCGGCGCCTTGCAGCACACGGCCAATGATCATCCAGTAAATGTCCGGCGCCGCCGCCGCCATGAAGCTGCCGGCGGCGAACAGCAGCAGGCCGGCGACGATGACCGGTTTTCTGCCCCAGCGGTCGGAGGCCATGCCGAACGGAATCTGAAAGAAAGCCTGCGTCAAGCCATAGGCGCCCAGCGCCAGCCCCACCAACATGATGTCGTGGCCCCCCGGCAGTCCCGCCGCCAGCACGGAAAACACCGGCAGCACCAGAAACAGGCCGAGCATGCGCAGACCGAAGATGGCGGCGAGCGCGCCACCTGTGCGCCGTTCGGCAGGGGTCATGGCGTCCATGGTTGGAGAATGCGCGGGGGAAAGCATGCAGGGAATGTCTTTGTCACAAAGGGGCGCGTATATTATCAGGTCGCTTTTTCACGCCATCTGACCCCGCATGGACTTCATCAAGATT
>JAUXWU010000145.1 GCA_030680085.1 Rhodocyclaceae bacterium
ATATCTATTTATCCGAATCCTTGCCTTGATTAAAGTGCCCTCCATACGCAGCAAGCCTGCTGCGGCAGATAAACAACCGAGGAGACAGCACATGATCACTCTTGACGACTGCAGGGCATTTTGCGATGCCGATCCGGCGACCGTGGCGCGCGTGGCGAGGCAGGAGCAACTGCCGGAAATACTCGCGATCGCCTTTACGCAAAGCAGGCTGATGAAAGCCCGGCCGCTGCATGCCCGGCACCCGATCGTCACGGTCCCCGCTGCCACGCCTTCGCAGCGTCTGGCCGCCTGAGGAGCGACACATCATGATGACCATGCAAGCCAGGGAAAGCCTTTCCCCGATCAAACACCCGGGCCACCCGCTACGGACCTACCCGGTCGATAGCCCGCGTGCCAAGGCGCGCCTCATCGTCCTGGCGCTGCTCGCCGACGGTCGGGTGGATGCTGCAGAACTGGACGGCCTGGCGAAATACCAGACCTTTGAAGAACTGGGCATAAGCCGCGACGACTTTTTTCAGGTGCTCTACGATTTCTGTGGCGACGCCGCCGGGCTGCCAGAGGGCAGCGCCAATTACCTGATTTCGCCGGCGCTTCTGGACAACCTGTTCGCCGAGGTAGGTAGCACCGGGGAGCGGCAGAAACTGATACGCCTGATCTTTGACGTGATCCGCAGCGACGGTCATCTGGCCGAAAGCGAGGCTCGGCTGTTCTGGAGGGCGCTTGATACCTGGCGGCTGCGGCTGGACGACGGCATCGAGTACCGCCCGCGAGCCGCGGCGTTCAGGCAAAGGGGCCGACAGCGGAAAGTTGCATTCGATCCGATGTTGAACCCGGATTGACCAATAGATAGCTCGGCACTATCGAACCAATAGTTGACGAAATTAGTCGGCATTACTACCCTTAAACCGTCGCAACCAAAGAGTGACCAATCATGAACACCCTGAACGAACTTTGTATCCTTGCCGACCGTACCGGATCGGCAAGCTTCCCGCTTCAGCAGGCTTGCGCGCATCCGCGCTCGTCAGCCGACCAGCGACCGTTGCCGGTGCCGAACATCGAGTCCGCATTCGACTCGTCATGGCAGGCAGTGATGCCCGAGGCGGCGTCTTGCCGCCCCGGCAAATAGCCCTGGGGAGCCCGATATGTCCTCACTCATCAATGGCTTTGACGGCGACGGGACAGTGACAGTCAACCGTGTCGTCCTGCGGCCCGAATTCACGGTAGATGACCTGGAAATGCGCGTGGCCGAAATGTGCGAGAACGTCAAGACATACCACTCCGACACCGGCTTCATCGGCGGCTTCGTGGTCTTGAACACCGGGCAGATTTCCAACGAAGGATCCACCGTCGGTCAGGCCGTCGCCTCGCCGCTGAAGGATCGAGAGGCGCTCATCGTGACCTTCTGGAAATCGCTCGAAGAACATGAGCAGAGCCATCGATCGGAAACCTTCCAGCCGCTGTTTCAGCGTGTCCTCGAACTGTGCGAGAACGGCAACGAGGAGATCGCCTATCGCATGCTCTGGTCCGGTCGCGCCTACACCCCCGAAGAAGCCACTTTGGCTCGGGCGGCGAAGGAGCGGTACCGCAAGGCTGCGTAGTCGCCGCCGTGCCAGGCACGTGGCTCGCCGGCCGTGAAGAGGATGCGCCGCACCCGACCCGTGGCACTTCGCACTTCGACAGTAGCCGCCCTTGCGGTCAGGTAGCGGGTCACGAACGCTGCGCCGTGAGTCGCCGCGGTTTCCAGAAGAGGTCTCAATGAATCCGGCCGGACAGGTGAAATGAAGTGGCGGGAAACAGTGCATGGCGGATTGTCGCTACGCGCAGACCTGGAGCCATCTTGGCGATTGTGTTTGGCTCGGTGACGCGCAAGGTTCTGCAACCCGCGAATGTGCAGGTGACAGGGACAATGAGTGAAACACCGCGCCGATAGCCCGCTGGGAGTGATGTCGCAACCGCACAAAGGAAAGGTCCATGTTTTCGATCTACGGAGTTACGGGCCAGGTCTTCAGCGGTACGCTGGAGGAAATGAGTCGCGTCCGCGCCCTTTCCAGGGCACGACCTGCCCGCACTGTCGCGCAGGAAGACATCGAGCTTGGCGCCGAGGCCATTGCCGGCGTAGCCAGCCGATCCAATGATGAGGCGGTTCGCGCTTACCGCGCCATGTTGCCGCCCGAAATCGAGCGCGGACCACTCTATCTTGCCGAGCAGATCATGCAGCGTCGGGTGATTGTCGTTACCGATGGTGACGATGTGGCGCTGGCGTGGCGGACCTTGCGCGACAACCATATCCATCAGGCGCCCGTGCTCGATGACGGTGCAAAGCTCGTGGGCATCGTCAGCGAGCGCGACCTGCTGACTGCCATCAATATCGATTCCGGCCAAATCGTGGAAGCGCTCAACCGGCGGGTTCGGGATGTCATGACCACGCCGGTGGTTGCCGCTGCACCCGTGACCGACATTCGACGCATTGCCGCCGTCATGCTCGATCATGGTGTCGATGGCGCTCCGATAACGAACGAAAGCGGTCGTCTGGTGGGCTTCGTGTCGCGTAGCGACATCTTGCGCGCGGTGGTTACGGACCCGCCGCTGAGTTTGTGGCGCTGAAATCGACGGGATTGCGGGAGTGTATGACGCGGATGAGTATTGCCAAGGTAATTCATTGGAAAGTACAAAGGCGCCACCGTATTTGGCTGGTCACCGTGAGTCTGGTCTGGATTCCGCTGGCGGGGTGGCTGCAAGGCGCCGAGCCGGCGGCGGAAAGAACCCGCGACTTTCTGCACCGGCAACTGACGCAAGCGCAAGCCTTGGGCTGCTGGCCGAACTTTTCAGCCGCGACTTTCAGGGTAGGCTAAACAGTCGCGATACGGAAACGCGAGAAAATGTGAAGCGCCGCCACCACTGCCCGGCAACAATGCCAATTGCAACCAACCGCCCTCCTTTGGGCCAACCCAACGAGACAAGTCCATGGACACCAAGCCAGTCATCCTCAATCCGCGCAGCAAAAATATCACCGAGGGTAAGTCCCGCGCGCCCAACCGCTCGATGTACTACGCCATGGGCTACGAGGCGGGTGACTTCAAGAAACCGATGGTCGGCGTCGCCAACGGTCACAGCACCATCACGCCCTGCAACAGCGGCCTGCAACAATTGGCCGATGCGGCCATTGCCGCCATCGAGGCAGCGGGCGGCAATGCCCAGATGTTCGGCACCCCAACCATCTCGGACGGTATGGCCATGGGCACCGAGGGCATGAAGTATTCGCTGGTCAGTCGCGAGGTCATTGCAGATTGCATCGAAACCTGCGTGCAGGGACAGTGGATGGACGGCGTGCTGGTGATCGGCGGTTGCGACAAAAACATGCCTGGCGGACTGATGGGCATGCTGCGCGCCAATGTGCCCGCGATTTTCGTGTACGGCGGCACGATACTGCCCGGACATTACCAGGGCAAGGATATCAACATCGTGAGCGTGTTCGAGGCCGTCGGTGAAAA
This sequence comes from Rhodocyclaceae bacterium, assembly GCA_030680085.1. Taxonomy (GTDB): domain Bacteria; phylum Pseudomonadota; class Gammaproteobacteria; order Burkholderiales; family Rhodocyclaceae; genus Sulfuricystis. The sequence continues at coordinate 3,492 of JAUXWU010000145.1, forward strand.
CGCGGCGGGCCGCATGAGTGACGCCGACCTGCTGGAGATCGAGCGCCGCGCCATCCCCGGCACAGGTTCCTGTGGCGGCATGTACACCGCCAACACCATGTCCTCGGCCTTCGAGGCGCTGGGCATT
>JAUXWU010000148.1 GCA_030680085.1 Rhodocyclaceae bacterium
GGCACAGTAACGGAAGAAGCTGTCGGCGCCATCGTGCAGGCGACGGGCTTCACCCCTTACGACATGGCCAAGCTGCCGGAACTCGGCGGCGGCCAGCCCAATGTGGTCGATCAGGCCGGACTCGAAGCCCTCGCCATGGCCGCCAAGGGCGGCGCGATCAAGCGCGCCGACGGCAAGGAAGTGAAGTCCGTCGTCTTCGTTCAATGCGCCGGCCAGCGCGACGATACCGGCACGCATCTGTCTTACTGCTCGGGCCACTGCTGCGGCACCAGCATCAAGCAGGCGAACTATTTCAAGGATCAGAACCCCGACGTCGATACCGTAATCGTGTACCAGGATCTGCGCGTGCCGGGCATGGGCGAGGACTTCTATCGCAGCGCCCAGACCAAGGGCGTCACCTTCACCAAGGGCAAGGTGTCCAAAGTGACCGGCGGCCTTGGTGGCGAAGTGAGTTGCAACGTGACCTTCAAGGACCTGATCCTCGACGAGGAAAACACCGTCCCCGCCGACCTGGTCGTGCTCGCTACCGGCCAGGTGCCGAATGCGGGCGTCGAGCTCGACGAATGGACCGCCACCAGCACCGCCGCTTCTAACGGCGACGAAGCCGCCAAGCAGAAGAAGACCGAATTGCAAAAAATTTCCGTGCTCAACCTGAGCTACCGTCAGGGCCCGGACATGCCGCAGCTCAAATACGGATTTGCTGATTCGCATTTTATCTGCTTCCCCTACGAGACCCGCCGCACCGGCATCTACGCCGCAGGTCCGATGCGCCGCCCGATGGACATGCATCAGGCGACTGAAGACGCTGTTGGCGCTGCCCTGAAAGCAATCCAGGCGGCCGAAAACGCGGCGCTCGGACGCGGCGCACATCCGCGTGCTTGGGACCTGTCGTTCCCGACCGCCCGCCTCGAAGGTTGCACGCAGTGCAAGCGCTGCACGGTGGAGTGCCCCTTCGGCGCGATCGACGAAGATGCAAAAGGCTTTCCGGTGTTCAACGAAGAACGCTGCCGACGTTGCGGCACCTGCATGGGCGCCTGCCCGGTGCGCGTCATTTCCTTCGAGAACTATTCCTGCGACTCGGTCGGCATGCAGGTCAAGTCCGTCAATGTTCCGGAAGAGGACGAGGAAAAGCCACGCATTCTGATCCTGGCCTGCGAAAACGATGCCTACCCTGCGCTTGATATGGCGGGTTTGCAGCGCCTGACCTACTCGGCCTATGTTCGCGTCATCCCGGTCCGGTGCCTGGGTTCGGTCAATACCATCTGGATCACCGACGCGCTCGGCGCCGGCTACGACGGCGTAATGATGATGGGCTGCCAGAAGGGCGAGAACTACCAGTGCCACTTCGTCAAAGGTTCCGAGATGGCCTACTATCGCCTCAGCAAGATCGGCGATACCCTGAAAGGCATGGGCCTGGAACCAGAACGCATGCAGACCTACGAGATTGCCATCACTGATGCCGCGCGCGTCGCCAAGCTGATCAACGAATATGTCGAGCAGCTCGTCGAAATGGGCCCGTCGCCAATGAAGGGCTTCGGCTAAAAGGAGCACATGACGATGACTACAGCAATGACCACCGCAAACGAAACCGCCGTCGCCAAGTACAAAAACAACTTTCTCAAGGAAGTTGAGGCTACCGTCGAGGAAGGCCACTGGGTCAAGATGTGCATGCAGTGCGGCGTCTGCGCCGGCTCCTGCCCGTTCGGTCCGCACTGGGAACACTCGCCGCAGAAGATCTTCATGATGATTCGCGCCGGCAAGCGCGAGGAAGTCCTCAAGTCTGATTCGATGTGGATGTGCACTTCCTGCTACAGCTGCATGGTGCGCTGCCCGCGCCAGTTGCCGATCACGCACATCATGCACGGCCTGGCCAATTATGCCTACCGCCTCGGCCTGTCCCCCAGGGGCCAGCCGAACCAGGCCATCGCAAAACTGTTCTGGGACAGCGCGCTCAAGTATGGCCGCGTCAATGAGCTCAAGTTTTCCCTGGCCATGTATTTCCGGGATGGGTTCGTGCAGGGCGTAAAAAATGCCCTGGCCATGCAAGGCGTCGGCCTGGGCCTGGTGAAAGCCGGACGCCTCAACCCGCTGGAAATCATCAGCGGCCACACCTGCAAGGACACCAGTGGAATCCACAAAATGATCGCCAAGGCGCGCGAGATTGAAGATCGCCGCCGCGGCCTGGCCTGACGGAGAGCCTGACCTATGACGAAGAAACAATACGCGTTCTACCCCGGCTGCTCCTCGCAAAAAGGCGCATCGGCAGCGAACTACATCACCTCCTTCGGCGTGATCTGCGACAAGCTTGACATTCAGCTCAATGAGATTCCCGACTGGAACTGTTGCGCGGCTTCCATTGGCTATGCCGAGGGCGGCGAACTGCCGCGCATCGTCATGGGCGCCCGTAATTTGGCCCTCAGCGATCAGCATCTGCCCGGTCAGGACATCGTTTCCGGGTGTCCGGCCTGCTGGCTGGCCAATCGGGAAGCCACCGAGCGGCTGCAACACTCGTCCAGCCTGATGGCAGAAGCCAATGAAGCGCTCAAGGAAGTTTCCCTGAACCTCCGCACCGACTTCAACACGAAGTCGCGCCACTTCACTGAAGTGCTGATCGAAGACATCGGCTACGCGGGCATGAAAGCGCCGGTCATCAAGCCGCTGGACGGCGTCAAGATTGCCGGTTATGTGGGTTGCCAGGCCAACCGCCCCTACGGTATTGCCGGCGAGTCTTTTGAAAACCCGCAGTATCTCGACAAGATGATCGAGACCGTTGGCGCCGAAGCCGTCCCCTACGATCAGAAGGTCACCTGTTGCGGTGGTGCGCTGGCCTTCTCCGAGCCGGAAAAGGCGCAAGCCCTGATCCGCAACATCGTCGAGTCAGCCTACGATCACGGCGCCGACCTGATCGTCACGCCCTGCCCGCTGTGCCAGGCTAACGTGGAGATTTATCAGTCCGAGATCAACAAAAAGCAGGGCACCAAGTTCAACATGCCCGTCGTCTATTACACGCAGTTGCTGAATGTGGCCTACGGTGGTTCGATCAAGGAATCTGGCCTCGACGGCCAGTTGATCCGCGCCGAAAAGCTGGAAAAAATCGCCGGCAAGTAAGCAGCAGGATGCTTCAAAGGGGTTCCGCGGCCGGCAAATTGCCGGCCGTTTTTTTAGCATCGCTCCCACTGTCTGATCACCGTGGCAGTGGCAAGCTTACTCGCCACTCTTTTGTTATAATCCGCGCCCAACGTGGGGGGGTAGCTCAGCTGGGAGAGCGCCGCGTTCGCAATGCGGAGGTCGTGAGTTCGATCCTCATCCTCTCCACCAACAATTTCAGGCGGCACTCCACATGGAGAGTCCGCTTTGTGTGGCACGGGGAAATCCATGGCGTACCGCCGCGAAATTGACCGGTGCGGGTTGCTCCGACCCGGCTTTTAGTCTCTAATAACGCGGTCATTCCTTTCGCAGACAGGCTCCGTGCAGGTTTTCGCCCTCGGCATCAACCACCATACCGCTCCGCTCGATATCCGTGAGCAGGTGGCGTTCGATCCGGCGCAACTGACGCAGGCGCTGCATGATCTGCTGCGCGCCCGGCCGGTGCGCGAGGCGGCGATTCTGTCGACCTGCAATCGCACGGAGTTGTACTGCGCCACGACCGAGCCGGCTGCCGCGATCCACTGGCTGGCCGAATATCACGCGCTGTCAGCGCGCCGCATCGACCCGTACCTGTACCAGTATCCACAGAAGGACGCAGTGCGCCACATGTTCCGCGTCGCTTCCGGACTGGATTCGATGGTGTTGGGCGAGCCGCAGATCCTCGGCCAGATGAAGCGGGCGGCGCGTGTGGCGGAAGAGGCCGGGACGCTCGGCACCTTGCTCAACAAGTTGTTCCAGCGGACCTTCGCCGTGGCGAAAGAGGTGCGCTCGACGACGGCCATCGGCGCCAACATCGTGTCGATGGCCGCGGCCGCCGTGCATTTGTCAGAACGCATTTTCGAGCGCCTGGCCGACCAAAGCGTCTTGTTCATCGGCGCCGGCGAGATGATCGAGCTGTGTGCCGCCCACTTTGCCGGCGGCAAACCGAAGCGTTTGACCATCGCCAACCGCACGCTTGAGCGCGCCCGGTCGATTGCCGAGCGTTTTGGCGGCGACGTGCTGCGGCTCGACGAGGTAAGCGAGCGGCTTGCCGACTACGATATCGTCGTGTCATGCACGGCGAGCACCTTGCCGATTCTGGGTTTGGGCATGGTCGAACGCGCGCTGAAGACCCGCCGCCACCGGCCGATGGTGATGGTCGATCTGGCCGTGCCGCGCGACATCGAAGCCGAGGTGGGCAAACTCGACGACGTGTTTCTCTACACGCTCGACGACCTGGGGCAGATCGTCGAATCCGGCCAGGAGTCGCGCCAGGCGGCAATTATCGACGCCGAGGAGATCATCACCCACCGCGTCGATGACTTCATCCACTGGATGGATTCGCGCGAGGCGGTGCCGACGATTCGCGCCTTGCGCGATAGCGCCGAGCGGGCGCGTCGCCACGAACTGGAACATGCGCTGAAGTTGCTGCAGCGCGGCGATGATCCGGCGCAGGTGCTCGATGCCCTGTCGAAAGGGTTGACCAATAAACTGCTGCACCCGCCGACCCAGGCGCTCAACCTGGCCGAGGGCGCAGAGCGCAACGAAGTTGCGCAGCTCATTGCCCGCATCTGGCATCTTAATTCAGAGAAGTAGCGTGCCGATATCTATCGCGCCGCAGTCCCGCGGTGCGCTTTTGCCTATTGAAAATCCATGAAAACCAGCATCCGTCACCGCCTGGAACAACTTGCCGACCGGCTCGCCGAACTCGATGCCCTGCTGGGTGCCGAGGCGGCGACGCGCGATAGGGAAAACTTCCGCCGTTTGAGCCAGGAACGCGCCGAGATTGCCACGGTGGTGGATCTGTTTGCCGCCTACCGCCGGGCCGAGGCCGACCTGTCCGCCGCCGTCGCCATGGAAGGCGATGCCGAGATGCGTGAATTTGCAAAGGACGAAGCCGCCGCCGCGCGGGCCGTCATGGCGGGCCTGGAGGACGATCTGCAACGCGCCCTGTTGCCGCGCGACCCGAATGACGACAAGAGCATCTTTCTTGAAATTCGCGCCGGCACCGGCGGCGACGAATCCGCCCTGTTTGCCGGCGATCTGTTTCGCATGTATGCGCGTTTTGCCGAGAAGAACCGCTGGAAAATCGAAGTGGTTTCGAAAAGCGAATCCGATCTGGGCGGTTACCGCGAAATCATTGCGCGCATCGAAGGCGCCGGCGCCTATGCCAAGCTCAAATTCGAGTCGGGCGGCCACCGCGTGCAGCGCGTGCCGGCCACCGAAACGCAGGGGCGCATCCACACGTCGGCCTGCACGGTGGCGGTGCTGCCGGAGGCGGGCGCGATCGACGCCATCGTCATCAACCCGGCCGAGCTGCGCATCGACACCTACCGCGCCTCGGGCGCCGGCGGCCAGCACATCAACAAGACCGATTCGGCGGTGCGCATCACGCATCTGCCGTCGGGTCTGGTTGTCGAGTGCCAGGACGACCGCTCGCAACACCGCAACAAGGCACAGGCGCTGGCCGTGCTGGCCGCGCGGCTGCAGGACATGCAGATACGCGCGCAACAGCAGCAGATCGCCAGCACGCGCAAGAGCCTGATTGGCAGCGGCGACCGCTCCGAGCGCATCCGCACCTACAACTTCCCGCAGGGGCGCGTGACCGACCATCGCATCAACCTGACGCTCTACAAGATCGACGCCATCATGGACGGAGACCTCGACGAGTTGATTGCCGGGCTGAACGCCGAGCATCAGGCGGAAATGCTGGCCGAATTGGCGCAATGATTGCTGTCGTAGAAGCCTTGGCTACGGCGCGGCAACGCATCCCCGCCGCCGAGGCGCGGCTGCTGCTGGAGCATGTTTTGGGACGTCCCGCTGCCTGGCTTGAAGCCCATCGCGAAGGGGAATTGTCGCCAACGCAAGGGGCATCGTTCAACACGCTGGTTGAACGCCGCGCGGCGGGCGAGCCGGTGGCCTACCTGATCGGCCGCCGCGAGTTTTACGGCCGCGATTTCACGGTGACGCTCGCCGTGCTGATTCCGCGTCCCGAAACCGAATTGCTGGTTGACCTGGTGAAGGCAAAAGTCGGCGCTGGCGGGACGGCGCATATTCTTGACCTGGGCACCGGTAGCGGCTGCATTGCAGTGACGCTGGCGCTGGAATTGCCGCTGACGCGTGTGACGGCGGTCGATGTTTCTTTGGCGGCCCTGGAAGTGGCGCACGCCAATGCCACACGGCTGGGTGCCTCAATCGAATATGTCGAGAGCAACTGGTTTGCGGGATTGCGCGAGGAACGCTTCGATCTCATTGCCGCCAACCCGCCCTATGTCGCGTCCGGCGATCCGCACCTGGCGCAGGGGGATTTGCGTTTCGAGCCGGTCGGTGCGCTGACCGATCACGCCGATGGCCTCGCCGCGATTCGCCATATCGTCGCCACCGCGCCGCGCTGGCTGAAACCCGGTGGCGGGCTGCTTTTCGAGCATGGTTATGACCAAGAGCGAGCCGTCAGGGATTTGCTCGTCGCCGCAGGGTTTGCCGACATCGAACAGCACAGCGACCTGGCTGGCATCGTCCGCGTCAGCGGTGGTAGAATGCCCGACTAAATCCGTAAACTACTGCGAGGAACCCCCAATGAATGCCAAAGAGAAAATCCACCAAACCGTGACCGAAAACCCTGTCGTGCTCTACATGAAGGGCACCCGGCAGTTTCCGCAGTGCGGCTTTTCGGCCAAGGCGACGCAGGTTTTGAAGGCCTGCGGCGTGAGCTTCGTCGATGTGAATGTGCTGGCCGATCCAGAAGTGGTCACTGCGCTGAAGGAATACGCCGACTGGCCGACGATCCCGGTGCTTTACATCAAGGGCGAATTCATCGGCGGCTGCGACATCATGACCGAGATGTACCAGGCCGGCGAATTGCAGCAAAAGCTGGCGGCCATCACCCAGCACTAACTTTCATGGCCGATAGCGCCACCCATGTGCATGAAACACGCAAAAAGCAAATAAGCCCCCATCCACCGCCCAGGGTTGGCGTTATCGACTACCCAGGTTTTCTCCGAGCGTAGTGCGCCAGCGCAGGATGGCAGCCTTGACCTGTTGCGGCGCAGTGCCGCCGAAGTGGTCGCGGGCGGCCAGCGAACCGGCCACCGACAGCACATCAAACACGTCCAGGCCTATCAACGACGAAAAAGCTTGCAGTTCGGCGAGCGGCAGTTCGGCCAGCTCGCAGCCCTGCGTTTCGGCCGCCCGCACGGCGCGCGCCACGGCCTCGTGGGCGTCGCGGAAAGGCAGCCCCTTCTTCACCAGATAGTCGGCGAGGTCGGTGGCGGTGGCGTAGCCTTGCTTGAGCGCGGCGGCCATCGCTGTTGCTTTTACCTGGATGCCCGGCGCCATGGCGGCGAAGATGCGCAGCGTGTCGACCAGCGTGTCCGCCGTGTCGAACAGCGGTTCCTTGTCTTCCTGGTTGTCCTTGTTGTAGGCGAGCGGCTGGCCCTTCATCAGGGTCAGCAAACCCATCAGATGGCCGAACACCCGACCGCTCTTGCCGCGCGCCAGTTCCGGCACGTCCGGGTTCTTCTTCTGCGGCATGATCGACGAGCCGGTGCAGAAGCGGTCGGCCAGGTCGATGAAGCCGACGCGCGGACTCATCCACAGGATCAGCTCTTCCGAAAAGCGTGACAGATGCACCATCACCAGCGACGCGGCGGCGCAGAATTCGATGGCGAAATCGCGGTCGGAAACGGCATCCAGCGAATTTGCGCAGAGCGCATCGAAACCGAGTTCGCGGGCGACGAATTCGCGGTCGATGGGAAAGGTGGTGCCCGCCAGCGCGGCAGCGCCGAGCGGCAGGCGATTTACTCGACGACGCGCATCAGCAAAGCGCTCGCGGTCGCGGGCGAGCATCTCGACATAGGCCAGCAGATGGTGGCCGAAGGTGACGGGCTGCGCCACTTGCAGATGGGTAAAGCCGGGCATCGGCGTTTCGGCATGCTGGGCGGCCACATCGAGCAGCGCGCGCATCAGATCGGCCAGCAGGCCGTCCAGTGTGTCGATGGTGTCGCGCAGCCAGAGACGGATGTCGGTGGCGACCTGGTCGTTGCGCGAACGCCCGGTGTGCAGGCGCTTGCCGGCATCGCCGATCAGCGCGGTGAGGCGCTTTTCGATGTTGAGATGGACGTCTTCGTCGTCGAGATTCCAGACGAATAAACCCGCCGCGATTTCCTCGGCAACCTGCGCCAGGCCGCGTTCGATAGAGGTGAAGTCATCCTGCGAAATGATGCCCTGCCGCGCCAGCATTTTCGCGTGGGCAAGCGAGCCGCGGATATCCTGCGCGCCCAGGCGTTGATCGAAAAAAACCGAGGCGGTGTAGCGTTTGACGAGATCGGAAACCGGCTCTGAGAAGCGGCCTGACCAAGCTTTGCCTGACGTGTCTGACATGAGAAATCCGTTGAAATGTCTATTATGCTGCCGCGTGATGGAAAACGCGGATTCGCGAAATGAGTTTTTCCTGAATGGTTCGGGCGGCAACCCGCATGTCGTACTCGGTTTGCAGGTTCAGCCAGAAGCGCGGCTCCATATTGAAAAACAAGCCAAGGCGCAATGCCGTATCAGCGGTAATCGGCCGCGCGCCGTGCACCAGTTCGCTGATGCGGCTGGGAGATACGTCGATATCCCGCCGCGAGCTGTCGGGCCGAGATGCCCAGCGGCTTCATGAAATCCTCCAACAGAATTTCGCCGGGGTGGATTTCGTCAAGTAATTCAGTCATGTTCGATTCCTAGTGATAGTCGCCAATTTCAACCCGGTGCGCGCCATCCTCGCGCCAGGCGAAGCACACCCGCCATTGGTCATTGACACGGATGCTGTGCTGCCCTTTGCGGTCTCCCCGCAAGGCTTCAAGCTGGTTCCCCGGAGGCACCCGCAAGCTGACGAGATCGGTAGCCGCCTGAAGCGATTGACGGGCGAAGCGCCAGGATGTTCAGCGATAATCCATGCGCTGATGCAGAAACCGCAGGATTTGTATGCGGCTTGAGGTGAGGCGATGAATGCCAGCGCGTTGAGGTATTCCTGTTCGGCTCGCCTCGTCCACTCAAGCGGCTTGTTTGGCGGCATGGCGTGCGATGGTTGCGCGCGCTTTGCGCCGCACCTCGGCGGCGGAGGCCAGAGATTCCAGACGACGCTGATCTGGCGGAGTAAGCACTGGCGAATTCATGGTTTTGCCCCAAATCACGCCGCCGCGCGTTGTTCGGGGATGAGCGCGGAGCGCGGCACGCCGCGGTTATCGCCCATGTCGGCGAGCAGTTCTTTCATGTCGAGGATCAGCACGATCTGGCCGTTGGACAGGGTGGTGACGCCCGCCACGCCTTTCGGGCGGAAGTCTTCGAGCGACTTGATGACGGCGTCCTCGCGGCCCATGAAGCCGTCGATGGCGAGGATGAAGGCGTGATCGGCGGTTTGCATCAGCACGCCGTATTCGGGCACCTGCACCGGCGTCCAGCCGATCAGGTTGCAGATCGGGTAGATCGGCATGACTTCGCCGCGCACCACCATCGTCGCGCGACCGCCGATCTCCTGCACCTGTTCGATCTGGATGGGCAGAATCTCGCGCACCATCGACAGCGGCACGGCGAAGGGTTGCTCGCCCAGTTGCACCAGCAGCACCGGCAGGATCGCCAGCGTCAGCGGCAGCGAGATGACGAATGAGGTGCCCTTGCCGGGCGACGACTTGATCTCGATGCTGCCATTGAGCTTCTGGATGTTGGTTCTGACCACGTCCATGCCGACGCCCCGGCCGGACACGTCGGAGGCGACTTCCACGGTCGAAAAGCCGGGCAGGAACACCAGGTTGAAACTCTGGCGCTCGTCCATGCTGTTGGCTTCTTCATCGGTGATGATGCCTTTTTCGAGCGCCTTGGCGCGCAGGCGCTCGGCGTTCATGCCCTTGCCATCGTCGGCGACGATCAGGACGATGTGGTCGCCTTCCTGGCGCGCTTCGAGCCGCACCTGCGACTTCTCCGGCTTGCCGGCGGCGAGCCGCTCCTGCGGGCCTTCGACGCCGTGGTCGACAGCATTGCGGATCAGGTGGATGATCGGGTCGGAGAGGTCCTCGATCATGGTTTTGTCGATTTCGGTTTCTTCGCCGACCAGCAGCAGTTCGACATCCTTGCCGAGGTTGCGGGCCAGATCGCGGGCGATGCGCGGATATTTCTGGAACAGCCGGCCGATCGGCTGCATGCGGGTTTTCATCACGGCGTTTTGCAGGTCGGAGACCAGCAAATCGAGCTGACTCACGGCCTGGTCGAGCGCATGCAGGGTGTCGGTGTCGGAGCGGCCGTTGAGAATGTCGCTGCGCAGTGCGTTGAGGCGGTTTTTGGTGAGGCCGATCTCGCCCGAGAGGTTGAGCACCTGGTCGAGCCGCGAGGTGTCGACGCGAATCGAGTTGTCGCGGGTTTTTTCGCTATCACGGCGGCTGGCCGGGGCAGAGACTGCGGCCGCGCCTGGCATGTCGGTGGTGCGACGGCCGACCGCTTGCTTGATGATGGCTTCGGGCGTCTTGCCGACTACTTGTGTGTGCATCACCGGCCCTGCCGCAAAAGTCGGCGCTGGCGAGACGGCGGCGGCGCCGGCAACAGCGCCATGAAGCTGTTCCCAGTCGAGGCCGGCCGTCACTGCAACGGCGGCCGGTGCGGCAAGCACGACGGGCGGCGCGGCAACCGGGCTGGCCGCCACGGGCGCAACCGCCTCGTCGGCCAGCGCGGCCTTGAGGTTGGCGATCAGATGGGCATCGGCCGGCGGCGGCAGCACGCCGCTGTCCAGATTGCCGAACATGTCCCGCACCGTGCCGGTGGCGGCCATGATGCTGTCCATGATTTCCTTGGTCAGCAGCAGTTCGCCGGTGCGCAGCTTGTCGAAAAGGTTTTCCGTCAGGTGGCAGAGCGTCACCAGTTCGGCGGCGTTGAGAAAGCCCGCACCGCCCTTGATGGTGTGGAAACCCCGGAAAATGTCATTCAGCAGGCGATGATCCTGCGGATTTTTTTCGAGGTCGACCAGTTTGTTGTCAACATCCGACAACAGGTCAGTAGCTTCTGTCAGGAAGTCCAGCAGCAAGTCTTCCATTCCGGCAAAGTCACTCATCACATCTCTCCCTGCGGCGGCTGGCGCCGAATCAGAATCCCAAACTTTCCAGCAAATCGTCGACCTGCGCCTGGCTGGTCACCACGTCGCTGCGCCCGGCGGCACTGATCACCGGCCCGTTCATCAGGTTGACGGGGGCCGCAGCCTTCTTCTCTTCCGGCATCACCTCGATCAGCACCTGCAACAACTGCGTTTCGACGCCCTGCACCAGTTCGACGACTTTCTTGATCACCTGGCCGGTGAGATCCTGAAAGTCCTGCGCCATCATGATTTCCCGGAGCTGGGCACTGGTGATGTCGAGCTTGCTCGGGGCAACGGCAAAGAAGCTCCGCGTATCGGCGGCCAGCGCCTTGAATTCGTCGACCGACAACTGATTGGCGAACATCTTGTCCCAGCGTGCGCCGATCTGCCTGGCGTGGTGTGCGAGTTCGTTTTGCACCGGCAAGGCAATGTCGGTGGCATTGAGGACGCGGCTCGCCGCCTGCTCGGTCATCTGGGCGATATAGGCGAGGCGCGCGCGCGCGTCGGGAATCTTGCGCGCCGTCTCTTCAAGTCCCTTGTCATAGCCGAGTTCGCGCATGCTGTCATGCAGTTTGCGCACCATCTGGCCGAGGCGATTGTAGGTGGCTTCCTGCGTGACGGCGCCGCAGCTGCCACCACCGCCCGGCGCGGCCAGCGCGGGCGCGGCGGCAGCGGCAGCGCTGGCGGAGACCTGTTCCGCCACGCTGTCGAACAGGCTCTGCAAATCGTCCGAGTCGCCGCCGGGATTGGGCGCGGCCGTGGGCGCCGGCGGCACCGGGGCGGGGCCGGCGGCGATGGTGTCGAACAGCGCTTGCAGGTCCTGCGAATCGCCGGATTCGTCGAATTTGATCGGTTTAACCATCTTCGCCTACCAGCCCAGTTTCTCGAAAATCTTCGTCAGTTTCTCGTTGAGCGTTGCCGCCGTGAACGGCTTGACGATGTAGCCGGTAGCGCCCGCCTGGGCGGCGGCGATGATGTTTTCCTTCTTGGCCTCGGCGGTAATCATCAGTACCGGCAGCGTCTTGTAGGCGGCATGGCCGCGGATCGTCTGCAGCAGCATCAGTCCGTCCATGTTGGGCATGTTCCAGTCGGTGATGATGAAATCGAAAGCCGATCCCTGAATTCTTTGCCAGGCCACCACGCCGTCCTCGGCCTCTTCCACGTTGGTGAAACCAAGTTCCTTGAGCAGATTGCGCACAATGCGGCGCATCGTCGAAAAGTCATCAACGACAAGGAATCTGATTTTGCTGGGATCTGCTGGCATGCAACGTTCTCCGGATGAGTCTGTTTATTGGCGATCAGTCGCGCTGCGACCTGAGCAACAGCGGCCGCAAGGTATCGGACAGGACCTCGGCATCGAATTTGGCGACGTAGGCATCGACGCCGACGATCTTGCCCATCGCGCGGTTGGCTTCTGAAGAAAGCGAGGAGTGCATGACCACCGGGATGCCGTCGAAGCGCTTGTCGGACTTGATGTGCTTGGTCAACACATAGCCATCCATCTCGGGCATTTCGGCATCGACGAGAATGGCATTCACCTCATCGCGCAGGCTGCTGCCGGTTTGCTGCGCATGCCCCGCCATGCCGGCCAGGCGCGTCCAGGCCTCCATGCCATTCACCGCGTGCTTGTGCCTGACCCCCATCTTGTCGAGCACTTCGACGATCTTCTTGCGGGCAACGGCGGAATCGTCGACAAAAAAGATATTGTAGTCCGTGTCACCGCCCATCTTGTCGATCTGGCCGACCAGCGCCTCGCCGAAGGTGTTGGCCATGATCTGTTCGACATCGACGATCGACACCAGCTTGCCGTTATCCAGTTCGGTAATGGCGGTGATGTAGGCATGGGTGCCGCCGGTGACGGACTCGGGCGCGCGCACCCGGTCCCAATCGACGCGGATGATGCGATCGACATCGTGCACCAGAAAACCGAGCGTGCGCTTGCTGTACTCGGTCACCATCATCGAGCCGCCGCGGCCGGGCGGCGCGTCGGCCAGTTGCATGACCTGCGCCAGCGACACCACGGGGATCACATTGCCGCGCAAACTGATCAGGCCTTCGACGCCATTCGGCATGTGGGGCGA
>JAUXWU010000155.1 GCA_030680085.1 Rhodocyclaceae bacterium
TGCACAAGAAGCAATTCCCGTCCTACACCCCGAAAAAGGGTGAAGGCTACATGAGCGCCAAACAGCTCGCCCACTTTCGCGGCATTCTGGCGTCCCTCAAGGATGAACTGAGCGAAGACATCGAGCGCACGGTGCATACCATGCAGGACGAGGCCACCGTGTTCGCCGATCCGAATGATCGCGCCAGCCAGGAGTCCGATATCGCCCTTGAACTGCGCAACCGCGACAGGGAACGGCGGCTGATCAAGAAGATCGACGAGTCGATTGCGCTGATCGAAAATGGCGAATATGGCTACTGCGAGAGTTGCGGTGTCGAAATCGGCCTGAAGCGTCTCGAAGCGCGCCCGACCGCAACCATGTGCATCGACTGCAAGGAACTCGAAGAGCGACGTGAGAAACAGATAGCGAAGTAGATTTTCGCCACATTCAGCAAACAAAAAAGGACGCCGTGGCGTCCTTTTTTGTTGTTGCCGTTATTGCGACCCCGCCACGCTGACTACACGGCAGCCTCGCCAACTGCTTCGGTCAGCAGCGCCTTCATCGACAGACGCACACGGCCCTTGTCGTCGGTCTCGATGACCTTGACGCGCACCAGTTGGCCTTCCTTCAGATGATCGGCAACGGCATTGACGCGCTCGTTGGCGATCTGGGAAATGTGCAGCAGGCCATCCTTGCCCGGCATGATCTGGACGATGGCGCCAAAGTCCAGCAGACGCAGCACCGTGCCTTCGTAGATCTTGCCAACCACGACTTCGGCGGTGATGTCCTCGATGCGCTTTTTCGCAACCTGCGCGGCGTCGGAATTGACGGAGGAGATGGTCACGGTGCCGTCATCGCCGATGTCGATGACGCAGCCGGTTTCTTCCGTCAGGGCGCGAATCACCGCGCCGCCCTTGCCGATCACGTCGCGGATTTTCTCCGGATTGATCTTGATCGTGATCATGCGCGGCGCAAAATCAGAAACTTCCTGACGATGCCCGCCCATCGAGGCGTTCATGATGCCAAGAATATGCAGGCGGGCTTCGTTGGCCTGGGCCAGCGCGACCTGCATGATTTCCTTGGTGATGCCCTGAATCTTGATGTCCATCTGCAGCGCGGTGATGCCAGTTTCCGTGCCCGCCACCTTGAAGTCCATATCGCCCAGGTGATCTTCGTCACCAAGGATGTCGGTCAGCACGGCAAAGCGGCTGCCTTCCTTGATCAGGCCCATGGCGATGCCGGCGACGTGCGACTTGAGCGGCACGCCGGCATCCATCATGGCGAGCGAACCACCGCAGACAGAAGCCATCGACGAGGAACCGTTCGATTCGGTGATTTCAGACACCACGCGCATCGAATAGCTGAACTCTTCGGGGGACGGCAGCACGGCAAGCAACGCGCGCTTGGCCAGGCGGCCATGGCCGATTTCGCGCCGCTTCGGGCTGCCGACACGGCCGGTTTCGCCGGTGGCGAAGGGCGGCATGTTGTAGTGGAGCATGAAGCGATCACGGTATTCGCCTTGCAGGGCGTCGATGATCTGCTCGTCGCGGCCGGTGCCCAGCGTGGCGATGACCAGCGCCTGGGTTTCGCCGCGCGTGAACAAGGCCGAACCGTGGGTGCGCGCCAGCACGCCGTGGCGGATGGTGATCGGACGCACGGTGCGGGTGTCACGGCCGTCGATGCGCGGTTCGCCATTGAGAATCTGGCTGCGCACGATCTTGGCTTCGATGTCAAAAATCAGGTTGCCGACAGTTGTCGTGTCAGGAGCGCCGTCACCGGTACACACTGCATCGATGACCTTCTTCGTCACTTCGCGGCAGGCATTTGTGCGCGCCTGCTTGCTGGTGATGCGATAGGCATCGCGCAGCTCGGCTTCGGCCAGCGCGGCGACCTTGGCGATCAAGGCCTCGTCCTTGGC
Organism: Rhodocyclaceae bacterium; assembly: GCA_030680085.1. Classification (GTDB taxonomy): domain Bacteria; phylum Pseudomonadota; class Gammaproteobacteria; order Burkholderiales; family Rhodocyclaceae; genus Sulfuricystis. The sequence continues at coordinate 1,898 of JAUXWU010000155.1, forward strand.
GGGCGGCTGCCAGTCCCATTCGGGCTTGCCGGCCGCTTCGACCAGTTCGTTGATGGCATTGATGGCGGTCTGCATTTGCTCGTGGCCAAACACCACCGCGCCGAGCATGATTTCCTCGGACAATTGCTGGGCTTCGGACTCGACCATCAGCACGGCGGCCTGGGTGCCGGCGACGACGAGGTTAAGCTGGCTCTCGGTCAATTGGCTGAACGTCGGGTTCAGCACATACTGCCCGCCGATGTAAGCCACGCGCGCGGCGCCAATCGGGCCGCTGAAGGGGATGCCGGAAATCGCCAGCGCCGCCGATGCACCGAGCATCGCCGGGATGTCCGGGTCGACTTCGGGGTTGGAGGACAGCACATGGATGATGACCTGCACTTCGTTGTAAAAGCCGTCGGGAAACAGCGGGCGGATCGGCCGGTCGATCAGGCGCGAGGTCAGAATCTCCTTCTCGGAGGGGCGGCCCTCGCGCTTGAAGAAGCCGCCGGGGATACGGCCGGCGGCATAGACTTTCTCAACGTAGTCGACGGTCAGCGGGAAAAAATCCTGCCCCGTCTTGGCGACTTCCTTGGCGACGACGGTGGCGAGCACGACGGTGTCATCGACATTGACCAGCACGGCGCCGGTTGATTGGCGCGCGATCTCGGCGGTTTCCAGCGTTACGGTATGGGCGCCGTAAGTAAAGCTTTTCTTGATGGGTGTGAGCACGGGATATCCTTTTATTTGCGGAGGCCGAGGCGCGCAATCAGCGCACGATAGCTGTCGGCGTTCTTGCCCTTGAGATAGTCAAGCATCTTGCGGCGCTGGCTGACCATCTTGAGCAGGCCGCGGCGGGAGTGGTGATCCTTGACGTGAGCCTTGAAGTGACCGGTCAGGTCGTTGATGCGCGCGGTGAGGAGCGCGACTTGCACTTCGGGGGAGCCCGTGTCGCCCTGGGCACGCTGGAAATCGCTAACAACTTTCGCCTTGTCGGCAGTAGTAAAGGTCATGGTTCTTTCACTCAAACGCTGGGTTGGAAAACAGGCGCGGCCCCGGTTTGATAGAGCACTGCACCCGCAGAAAAAAGAGGGCGGATTATATACGAATCAATTTGTTGCAATCAGCCTTTTAGCTGTCAGCCAGCCGTCGGCGGTCACCTCGCCCAGACCGATGAACCCTTTGGGACCGAAAAGTCGGCGCTGGCAGGACGGCGTCCCGGTCCAGCGAATCGGCTGGCCTTGCAGCAGGCGCGCCGTCTCCTGCTCACTCAAGTTGGCGACCGGCAAATCGGCCAGGATCGCATCCGGCGGTTGCAGCAAACTATCGCGTGTTTCGGCCGGCAATGCTTCGATGGCTTCCAGCGTGATTGCCTGCGCCAGATCCAGCATGCCGACCCGGGTGCGGCGCAAAGCGGCCAAGTGCGCGCCACAGCCGAGCGCATCGCCGATGTCCGCCGCGAGGGTGCGCACATAGGTGCCCTTGCTGCAGGTGACGGCCAGATCAAAATTGTCGCCGCGCCAGGCGAGCAGATCGAGCGCGTGGATGGTCACACGGCGCGGTGCCCGGTCAACCTCGATGCCCTGCCTGGCGAGTTCATAAAGCGGCGTGCCGTCGCGCTTCAGGGCCGAATACATCGGCGGTATCTGTTCGATTGCTCCAGTGAAGCCGACCAGCACGGCGCGCAACTCGGCCTCTGTCGCCGTGACGGGATGGGTCGCGAGCACCTGGCCTTCGGCATCGGCGGTGGCGGTGACCACGCCCAGCTTCACCGTCGCCAGATAGGTCTTGTCGGCATCCAGCAAGGTGCTGGAAAACTTGGTGGCTTCGCCGAAGCACAGCGGCAACAGCCCGGTGGCGAGCGGATCGAGCGTGCCGGTATGGCCGGCCTTGGCGGCATTGAACAGCCAGCGGGCCTTTTGCAGCGCGGCGTTCGAGCTGATGCCGAGGGGTTTGTCGAGCAGCAGCACGCCGTCGACCTTGCGGCGCGGCGCACGGCGCGGCTTATTCACCGTCGGGCTTTTCCAGTACGTGGTCCGACAGGACGGCCGCGTCGATCAGATTCGACAGGCGCGTGCCGCGCTCGACCGAAACATCAAAAACGAAGTGAAGCTCGGGGATGTGATGGATGTGCAGGCGACGACCCAACTCGCGCCGCAGGAAGCCGGCGGCGTGCGCCAGTCCCTTGGCGATTTCCGGCCCGCGCTCGGCCCCGGCCAGCGAGGTGTAGAACACCTTGGCATGGGTGTAGTCGGCGGAAAGCTCGATGTCGGTGATGGTGACGAGCGGCAAGAGTTGCGCCAGGCGCGGGTCCTTCACCTGCCGCAACAGGTCGACGAGATCGCGCCGGATCTGCTCCGCCACGCGCTCGCCGCGCGCAAAACCCTGCACCTTTTGCCGTCCCGCCATCGCCGACTTTCCGCGGGTCAGGACAATGAACGGGCGACTTCCTGAATCTCGAATACTTCGAGATGATCGCCCTCATTGATGTCATTGAAGTTTTTCAGGGACAAACCGCACTCGAAGCCTTCCTTCACCTCGCGCACGTCGTCCTTGAAGCGTTTGAGCGAATCGAGCTCGCCGGTATGGAGCACCACGTTGTCGCGCAGCAGACGCACCTTCGCGGCGCGTCTGACGACGCCCGCGGTCACCATGCAGCCCGCCACCGCGCCGACCCTGGAAATGCGGAACACCTGGCGAATTTCGACCATGCCGATCACGCTTTCGCGCTTCTCGGGCGCCAGCATGCCCGACATGGCCGCTTTCACTTCATCGACCGCGTCGTAGATGATGTTGTAGTAGCGAATATCGACACCGAAGTTCTCGGCGGCCTTGCGCGCGCCGGCATCGGCGCGCGTGTTGAAGCCGATGATGACGGCCTTCGACGCCTGCGCCAGGTTGACGTCGGATTCGGAAATGCCGCCCACCGCGGCGTGAATGACATTGACCTTGACCTCGTCGGTCGACAGCTTGACCAGGGACTGCGCCAGCGCTTCCTGCGAGCCCTGCACGTCGGACTTGATGATCAGCGCCAGGGTCTTGACTTCGCCCTCGCCCATCTGCTCGAAGATATTTTCGAGCTTGGCGGCCTGCTGCTTGGCCAGCCGCACATCGCGGAACTTGCCCTGGCGGAACAGGGCGATCTCGCGCGCCTTCTTTTCGTCGGCCAGCACCATCGCCTCGTCGCCGGCGGAAGGCACATCGGACAAGCCTTGAATCTCGACCGGGATCGACGGGCCGGCGGCTTCAATTGGCTTGCCGGTTTCGTCGAGCATGGCCCGCACGCGACCGAACACCTGTCCGCACAGCAACACGTCGCCGCGCCGCAAAGTGCCGGATTGCACCAGCACCGTCGCCACCGGGCCTTTGCCCTTATCCAGGCGCGCCTCGATGACGAGCCCCTTGGCGAGCGAGTCTACCGGGGCTTGCAGTTCCAGCACCTCGGCCTGCAACAGAACGTTTTCCAGCAACGCATCGATGCCCTGCCCCGTCTTGGCGGAGACCGGCACAAACGGCACGTCACCGCCATATTCTTCGGGCACCACGCCTTCGGCGACCAGTTCCTGACGGACGCGATCGGGGTTGGCAGCGGGTTTGTCGACCTTGGTCAGCGCCACCACCAGCGGCACGTTGGCCGCCTTGGCATGATGAATGGCTTCCTTGGTCTGCGGCATGACACCGTCGTCGGCGGCGACCACCAGAATCACGATGTCGGTCGCCTTGGCGCCGCGCGCGCGCATCGCCGTAAAGGCTGCGTGGCCGGGCGTATCGAGGAAGGTCACCATGCCGCGCGGGGTTTCGACGTGGTAGGCGCCGATATGCTGGGTGATGCCGCCGGCCTCGCCCGCCGCCACCTTGGCGCGCCGGATGTAGTCGAGCAGCGAAGTCTTGCCGTGGTCGACGTGGCCCATCACCGTCACCACCGGTGCGCGCGGCAACATCGCGAAATTCTTGTGTTCGGCTGGCGTCTCGTCGAGGAAAGCATCCGGATCGTCGAGTTTGGCGGCGAACGCCTTGTGGCCCATATCCTCGACGATGATCATCGCCGTTTCCTGATCGAGATGCTGGTTGATGGTCACCATCATGCCCATCTTCATCAGCGCCTTGATGACCTCGGTGGCCTTGAGCGACATCTTGTGGGCCAGATCGGCCACCGAGATGGTCTCGGGCACATGCACCTCGCGCACCACCTGTTCGACCGGCTGGGGCGCGGAACGCTCTTCATCATGATGACGCCCATGGCGCCCGCCCGCTTTTGGTCCGCCACGCCAGCCGCCCGTACCGCCTTTGACGTCACCGCGCGTCTTGATGCCGCCACCACGACGATTGCGCTCCGCCTCGCTCTTCAGCGTGGCCGCCGATTTGCCGGCATCGGCTTTCTTGCGTGGCGCGGCGGCGGGACTGCCCGCCGGCTTGTGCAAGGTGCCGGAAACAGCGGCGGCGCCAGTCGGCTGTGGCGCGGCAGATTTTTTCAGCTCGGCGGCTTCGGCTTGCGCCTGTTGTTGCTGCAAGCGCACCTCCGCTTCGGCGCGGGCTGCGGACGCCCTGGCTCCGCGCTCCAGCTTCTCTTTCAGCTCGGCCGCCTGGATCGCGGCAAGCCCGGCCTGACGGCGGGCTTGCTGCTCGCGCAGCGCGGCCTGCTCGGCATTGACAACCACAAAGGGCACGGCGGCTGCAGCCGCAGGTGCAACCACGGGTGCGGCCTGTACTTCTGGAACAACCGGCGTGGTCGGAACAACTTCGACGACTGGCACCTCAGCAACCACCTCAGCAACCACCTCGGCAACCACCTCAGCAACCACCTCGGCTGCCACCTCGGCTTCACGCTTGACGAAGGTGCGCTTCTTGCGCACCTCGACCTGGATCGTCCGGGCCTTGCCCGAGGAATCGGCGGCCTTGATTTCAGAGGTTTGCTTGCGGGTCAGGGTGATCTTCGCCTTGGGCGCGACCTCGCCATGCGATTTGCGCAAAAATTCGAGCAGGTGAGTCTTGTCCTGTTCGGTCAGCGTATCGCTGCTGGTTTGTTTGAGCACACCGGCCTTGGCCAGTTGCTCGATCAGGGCCGTCGGAGGCATTTTCAGCTCCGCGGCAAATTGGGAAACACTCATCTGGGTTGACATATCGCCTCCTTACTTACTTATTTTCATCGGCGAACCAGTGAGCGCGCGCGACCGTAATCAAAACCTTGGCGCGTTCCTCATCAATATCCGTCATTTCCATCAATTCATCCACGGCCAGGTCGGCCAGTCCATCGCGATTCAGCACATCATGCTGGGCGAGTTTCGCGGCCAGCGGTCGGTCCATGCCCTCCAGGTTGAGCAGGTCTTCCGCCACCTTGCCGAGTTCTTCTTCGTTGACGATCGCCTCGGTCAGCAGGATGTTGCGGGCGCGGTCGCGTAATTCGTTGACCGTTGCCTCGTCGAACGCCTCGATTTCCAGCATTTCGGCGAGCGGCACATAGGCCACCTCTTCCAGGGTGGCAAAGCCTTCCTGGACCAGAATTTCGGCGACTTCCGCATCCACGTCCAGCTTGTCCATGAACAACTGGCGGATGCTGGAGGTTTCCTTCTGCTGCTTTTCCTGGGACTCTTCAACCGTCATCAGGTTGATCGTCCAGCCCGTCAGTTCGGAAGCCAGGCGCACGTTCTGCCCGCTGCGGCCGATGGCGATGGCGAGGTTGGCCTCGTCGACCACCACGTCCATGCTGTGCTTTTCCTCGTCAACAACAATCGAATTCACCTCGGCCGGGGCCAGCGCGCCGATCACGAATTGCGCCGGATCGGCCGACCACAACACGATGTCCACGCGCTCACCCGACAATTCGTTGGTCACCGCGGTCACGCGCGAACCGCGCATGCCAACACAGGTGCCGATCGCATCGACGCGCGGGTCGTTCGACTTGACGGCGATCTTGGCCCGCACGCCACAGTCGCGGGCGGCGGATTTAATCTCCAGCAGGCCGTCCTCAATTTCGGGGACTTCGAGTTCGAACAATTTCATGATGAACTGCGGCGCGGTGCGCGACAGGATCAGTTGCGGACCACGCGCACTGCGGTCGATCTTCATCAGCCAGGCGCGCACGCGGTCGCCGGGACGCAGATTTTCTTTCGGGATCATCTGGTCGCGCGGCAACAACGCCTCGATACGGCCGGCCTCAACGATGGCATTGCCGCGTTCCATGCGCTTGATGGTGCCGGTGACCAGATGCTCCTTGCGCGCCAGGAAGTCGTTCAATACCTGCTCGCGCTCGGCGTCGCGAATCTTCTGGAGAATGACCTGCTTGGCCGCCTGGGCGCCAATGCGGCCGAAGTCGATGGGTTCGAGCGCTTCTTCGATGAATTCGTCAAGCTGCACGTCTTCGACCTGCTCACGCGCCGCGGTAAGACCGATCTGCTGGGCGGGAATTTCCACCTCTTCGTCGTCCAGCACCAGCCAGCGACGGAAAGCTTCGAAGGTGCCGGTTTCACGGTCGATCTCGACGCGCACGTCGGCTTCGTCGTGGATGCGTTTTTTGGTTGCCGAGGCGAGCGCAAGTTCAAGGGCGCCGAAGACAATGTCCTTATCGACGTTCTTTTCGCGCGCCAGCGCATCGACCAGCATCAGCAATTCACGACTCATTTCAATCTCCCGTTCAAATTCCGAATTCAGTTAAAACTTGGGCACGAGGCGTGCCTTGTCAATGTTGTCGAGGGCAAATTCACGCTCGACCTCGCCTGTTTTGAGGCGCAGACGACCCTCGACCAGAGCGAGGATGACGCCGGAAAAGTTTCGCTGCACACCCTCGGGGATACGCAGCTTCAATTGCAATTCGTGGCCAATGAAGCGCTCGTAGTCGGCAGGCTTTTTCAGGGGCCGATCCAGGCCGGGCGAGGAAACCTCAAGGCGGTCGTAGTCGATATTCTCGACCAGGAACAAGCGCGATAATTGATGGCTGACGGCGGCGCAATCCTCGATCGTCACCCCGCCAGACTTTGCCACTGGCTCTGCAGCCAGGTCTGCGGCCACCTCGGCAGCCACATCTGCCGTCACCTTAACCTGGGCTGGCCGGTCAATAAATACCCGCAACAATCTCGCCCGCGGACTGGTTTCATAGTCCACGAGTTCATAGCCCAACCCTGTCACTGCCTGTTCGATCAACCCTGCCAAATCTGCCATACGCGTCCGGACACCCCAAAAAAAAATGGGCGACTGCCCATTTCTTCATTTCCCGCCTGCATTTTCTACACCACGCACCGCCACAGCTAATGTAGCCGTGCGCTGAAAAGTCCGAAATTATACAAGCAGATGGCCCGCCAAGTAAAGCCTGCCAGAGCCAGCCCGGTCAAACCGCCTGTTCAGCGCTTGCCTCACTGACTTTCAGGGCTTTCAGCAGCGCCTGGACTTCATCGGGCGTCAGTTCGCGGCTCTGACCCCGCTTCAGGTTGGAGGGCAGGACGATCGGCCCATAACGGACACGCATCAGCCGGCTGACGGTGACGCCGACCGCCTCGAACATGCGGCGCACCTCGCGGTTGCGTCCTTCGTCGAGCGTCACGTTGTACCAGTGATTGGCGCCCTCCCCACCCGCCGGCCGGAGCCGGATGAACTTGGCCGGGCCGTCCTCGAGCTCGATGCCATCGGTCAATTGTTTCAACGCCGCCTCGCCCACCTCGCCCAGCACGCGCACTGCGTATTCGCGGTCGATGCCATAGCGCGGGTGCATCAGGCGGTTGGCCAGCGCGCCATCGGTGGTAAAGAGCAGCAGGCCGCAGGAATTGAAATCCAGCCGGCCGATGGCGACCCAGCGGCCGCCCCGCAAGCGCGGCAGGGCGTTGAACACGCTGGGCCGGCCCTGCGGATCGTCGCGCGAGACGATCTCGCCCTCGGGCTTGTGATAGAGCAACACGCGCGGCGTGCGCAGGGCGAAGTGCAGATTGACGAGCCGGCCACCCACCTTGACCTTGTCGGTGGAAGAGATACGCTGCCCCAGATGCGCCGGCTCGCCATTGACGGCGATGCGACCGGCGGCAATCCATTCCTCGATCTCGCGGCGCGCACCCAGGCCGGCGTCAGCCAGCGCTTTTTGCAGCTTGACGGTCGGCAGTTCAGTGGCGCCCGGCGCTTGATGCGCCGTCCTTTGTGCTTGATGCGCCGACTTTTGTGCTTGATGCGCCGACTTCTGCGCTGGGCGGGTCGGCTGCTCAGGCCGTGCCGGCGCTCTGAAAGGCGTCGCTTTGCGCGGCCCCTTTCTCGTTGGCGACGCTTTGGTCATGGGCGACGTTTTGCTCAGCGGACTGCGCGGCGCTTGAGGTGAGAGCGGCTTGCGCCGTGGCGGGGGTTTCTGTGGGTTGGGCATCAATCATCCGTTCAATCTCGGCCAGCGGCGGCAATTCGGACAGGCTGCGCAGGCTCAAGTCATCAAGAAACTTTCGGGTTGTAGCATACAGCGCGGGGCGGCCGGGTGAATCGCGGTGGCCAACGGCATCCACCCAACCACGTCCTTCCAGCGTTCTGATCACGTTGGGCGACACGGCAACGCCGCGTATGTCCTCGATGTCGCCGCGCGTCACCGGCTGACGGTAGGCGATGATCGCCAGCGTTTCCATGACGGCGCGCGAATATTTCTGCGGCTTTTCGTTCTTCAGGCGGTCGAGGAAACCCTGATATTCCGGCCGGGTCTGGAAGCGCCAGCCCGACGCAAGCCGCACCAATTCGACGCCGCGATCCGCCCAGTCGCGGCGCAAATCGTCCAGCAGGGTACGCCAGGTATCGTCGTCGAAGGGCTCGTCGAAGAGTTTTTTCAGCTCGGCCAGCGGCATCGGTTCAACCGCCGCCAGGAGCGCCGTTTCGAGGACGCGCTTGTAGTCTTCAGGCTTGTAGAGTTGCAGCATCGCTCAATTTTACATAAATGGGCGCCAGCGCTTCGCTCTGGGTCAGTTCGACGAGGCGCTCGCGCGACAGTTCGAGGATGGCCAGAAAGCTCACCACCAGGCTGGCCAGCGTGCTGTGCGCGCCGCCAACTTCAAACAGGTCGTCGAAGACCACGTAGTTGCGGCCCTGTAGTCGGCGCAGGATCAGCCCCATGTGTTCGCGCACCGAGAGTTCCTCGCGCTGGATGCGGTGATGCTGGTGCATCTTGGCCTGGCGCATTAGCGACAGCCAGACCACCTGCAAGTCATGCACGCTCACTTCCGGTTCGCGCACGGCGACCTGGTCGGCGATCCACACCGCCGTCCATTCGTAGTCGCGGTGCGCCTGTGGCAAAGCGTCGAGTTTCGCGGCGGCTAGCTTGATGCGCTCATATTCCATCAAACGCCGCATCAGTTCGGCACGCGGATCTTCCGGCTCGCCCGTCTCGACCCTGGGCGGACGCGGCAACAGCATGCGCGATTTGATCTCGATCAGCATCGCCGCCATCAAGAGGTAATCGGCGGCCAATTCGAGGTTGCTGCGCCGCATGGCCTCGACATAGACTAGATATTGCGCCGTCAGCGGCGCCATGGGAATATCGAGAATGCTCAGGTTGGCCTTGCGGATCAGATACAGCAGCAGGTCGAGCGGGCCTTCAAAGGCATCGAGAAAGATTTCCAGCGCGTCAGGCGGAATATAGAGATCGCGCGGCATCTCCGGAAACGGTTCGCCGTACAGCATGGGCACATGATGTGACGCCGTCTCGCCAGCGCCGACTTTTGAATCGATAAGCTTCACGAATAGTCGAGCCCGATGGCCTCGCGCACATCGCGCATGGTGTCCGTCGCGAGTTTTCTGGCTTTTTCGCAACCGTCGGCGATGATGTTCTTCACCAGTTGCGGATCTTCCTCGTACATACGGGCGCGTTCCCGCATCGGTTCCTGCTCCTTCAACACGCCCTCGATCACCGGCTGCTTGCATTCGATGCAGCCAATGCCGGCGGAACGACAGCCCTGTTGCACCCAGTCCCTGACCGCGTCATTCGAATAAATCAGGTGAAACTGCCAGACCGGGCATTTGTCGGGATCGCCGGCATCGGTGCGGCGCACCCGTTGCGGGTCGGTCTGCATGGTGCGAATCTTCTTCCGCACCGCTTCCTCGTCTTCGCGCAGCGCAATGGTGTTGCCGTAAGACTTCGACATCTTCTGGCCGTCCAGCCCCGGCATGCGAGACGCATGGGTGAGCAATGCGCCGGGTTCAGCAAGGATCATCTTGCCGCCGCCTTCGAGATAACCAAACAACCGCTCGCGGTCGCCATGCGAGAGGCTTTGCGCTTCATCGAGCACGGCGTGGGCCTGATCGAGCGCGGCGGCCTCGCCTTTTTCCTGATAGCGGATGCGCAATTCCTCGTAAAGCCGGGCGCGCTTCGTGCCGAGCTTTTTCACCGCC
>JAUXWU010000130.1 GCA_030680085.1 Rhodocyclaceae bacterium
GCAGCAGATCGTTACCCAGCGCAAGGAGCAGCTGAATTTCACCGAGGTGCTGTCACCCATGGATGGCATCGTCCGCAATGTGCGCCTGACCACCCTGGGCGGGGTAGCCAAGCCGGGCGAAGAAATCATGCAGATCGTGCCGGCCGACGAAGACTTGATCATCGAGGCCAAGGTCAAGCCGGCGGACATTGCCTTCGTTAAGCCGGGCTTGTCGGCGACGGTGAAGCTTGATGCTTACGACTACAGTATTTATGGTTCGCTCAAGGGCGAGGTGAGTTACATCAGCGCCGACACCTTGAGCGAGGACACGCGCAACAACGAGCTGCCTTACTATCGCGTGCAGATCAAGACCAGCGGCCGCAATCTGGTCAGTCGCCAGCAGGAGCGCATCGACATCCAGCCGGGCATGACCGCCATGGTTGAAATCAAGACGGGGAGCCACACGGTGTTGCGCTATCTGACGAAGCCGATCACCAAGACTATGGCGGAGTCACTCGGGGAACGCTAAAGCAGAATTCAGTCCGGTTTTTTCTGCGGCGGCCGGTGCAATTTCACTTCCGCGCTTTTCCTGGGCTGGTCGGTGTAATAGGGTTTTTCGTTGATGTTGCGGCCGGCCTCCTTCGCCAGTTCGGCCTCGCGCTCGGCGATCAGGCCGAACAGGTCGCGAATGGAATGGACGGTGCTTTCCTGGAACGGGTGCGGCATGCCCGGTTGGGGCGTGGCGTCCTTGACGATGTTGCCCAGCACCGTGCGCAAAACGCGCAGGATGCGCTGCTCTTTTGAGATAGGTTGGTCGGTCACTTGATTGCTCCGGTTGCTTTGGATGGCGAAGCTTACTGCAAACGGCCTGTCGCAACGACCACGCCCCGAGCGGTTAGAATTTGCCCATGACTGCCCGACTGCGGGAAATCCCCTACAACACCACTTCGTTCTCCGACCGCGAGATCGTCATCCGCCTGCTCGGCGCAGAGATGTGGGCGGTACTGGATGTGTTGCGCGGTCAGCGTGTCACCGGTCGTTCGGCGCGCATGCTGTACGAGGTGCTGGGCGATATCTGGGTGGTGCGGCGCAATCCGTATCTTGAAGACGATCTGCTCGCCAGCCCGGAGCGCCGTCAGGGACTGGTAGGGGCGCTGAAACACCGGCTGGCCGAAATCGAACGGCGCCGCGCCGGCAATACGGCCGTGGCGCAACTTCTGGTCGCGGCCGAAAAGGCGGTGGCCGATTTCGAGCAGTGGTTCGCCGACACGCGGGCGCTGCGAAAAAAGGTGCTGCAGCGGCTGGCCCGCCACACACACAAGGACAACATCTGCTTTGACGGTTTGAGCCGCGTCGCGCATGTGACGGATGCCACCGACTGGCGGGTCGAGTATCCCTTTGTCGTGCTGACGCCCGATACCGAGGCCGAGATCGCGCCGCTGGTGCGCGGGCTGATCGAACTTGAGCTGACCATCATCCCGCGCGGCGGCGGCACCGGTTATACCGGGGGCGCCGTGCCGCTGACGCCCCGCTCCGCCGTCATCAATACCGAAAAGCTCATTGACATGGGGCCGCCGGTCGAAGCGCTGCTGCCCGGGCTGGCCGGGGAAAAGGCGCGTCCCTACACCACCATGTTTACCGGCGTCGGCCTCGTCACCCGCCGCGTCATGGAACGGGCAGAGGCCGCCGGCCGCATCTTCGCCTGCGATCCGACCTCGGCGGATGCTTCCTGCATCGGCGGCAACATCGCCATGAACGCCGGCGGCAAAAAGGCCGTGCTGTGGGGCACGGCCCTCGACAATCTGGCCTCGTGGAAGATGGTGGACACCGATGGCCGCTGGCTCGAGGTGGAGCGGCTGAATCACAACTGCGGCAAGATTCACGAGCAGGAAACGGTCACTTTTCGCATCAAGCATCTAAGCGATGGCGGTCAGGTGATGAGCGAGGAGCTACTCGCCATCCCCGGCGGCACCTTTCGCAAGGCCGGCCTGGGCAAGGACGTTACCGACAAGTTTCTCGCCGGCCTGCCCGGCGTGCAGAAGGAAGGTTGCGACGGCATCATCACCTCGGCGGTGTGGATCCTCCACCAGATGCCGCCGGTGACGCGCACCGTCTGCCTGGAATTTTTCGGCCAGGTGCGCGAAGCCGTGCCGAGCATTGTCGAAATCACCGACTACTTCAAGCCGGGCGGCGCGGGGCTGGCGGCGGGTGTACAGCTCGCCGGCCTCGAACATCTGGACGAGCGCTATGTGAAGGCGGTCGGCTACGCCACCAAAGCCAAACGGCATGGTCGGCCGAAGATGGTGCTGATCGGCGACATCGTCGGCGCCGACGAGGATGCGGTAATGCGCGCCACCTCCGCCGTGGTGAAGATGGCCAACGCGCGCGGCGGCGAGGGCTTTATAGCTGTGACGCCCGAGGCACGCAAGCAGTTCTGGCTCGATCGCGCCCGCACGGCGGCGATCTCGCGCCACACCAACGCCTTCAAGGTGAACGAGGATGTGGTGATCCCGCTGCCGCGCATGGGCGATTATTGCGATGGCATCGACCGGCTCAACATCGAGCTGTCGATCAGCAACAAGCTGGCCTGGTGCGCCGCGCTGGACGAATTTTTGCGCAGCGAGATCAGTACCTGGCCGCTGCATCTGGGCGATGCGGCGCAGAATGGCTTGAACACCGAGGCGCTGATCGGCGACCGGCGTGATCTGGCGCTGGCGGCCGTGGCCGAGGTGCGGGCGCGTTGGCAATCCTTGCTCGATGCACTGAATACTGATGAGACGGTGTTCCACCAGTTGCAGGATTATTCGACGCGCGTATCGTGGAAGAGCGAACTCAAACCCTTGATGGAGGAGATTTTTGTCGGCGTGGCCTATGGTCCATTGCTTGAACACATAATCGCGCTGCATAAATCAGTCCTGAAGGGCCGGGTGTTCATCGCCCTGCACATGCACGCCGGCGACGGCAACGTGCATACCAACATCCCCGTCAACTCCGACAACTACGCCATGCTGCAAACCGCCTACCGCACGGTCGAGCGCATTATGGCTTTGGCGCGCGGACTGGGCGGCGTGATTTCCGGCGAACATGGCATCGGCATTACCAAGCTGGAATTCCTGGATGACGAGGAAATCCGTCCGTTCCGCGAATACAAGCAGAAGATCGACCCGACCGGCCGTTTCAACAAGGGCAAGCTGCTGGCCGGCGCCGATCTGCGCAACGCCTACACGCCCTCATTCGCCCTGCTGGGCATCGAATCGCTGATCATGGAGCAGTCCGAAATCGGCCGCATCACCGATTCGATCAAGGACTGTCTGCGCTGCGGCAAATGCAAGCCTGTCTGCTCTACTCATATTCCGCGCGCCAATCTGCTCTACAGCCCGCGCAACAAGATTCTCGGCGTTGGTCTGCTGGTCGAGGCTTTCCTCTATGAAGAACAGACCCGCAGAGGAATATCTCTCAAGCATTTCGAGGAGTTCTCCGACGTCGCCGAGCACTGCACGGTCTGCCACAAGTGCCTGAAGCCATGCCCCGTCGACATCGACTTCGGCGACGTATCGATCGCCATGCGGAACTTCCTGCGCACCCAGGGCAAAAAACGCAGCTCGCCCGGCACACGGCTCGCCATGGCCTTTCTCACCGCCACCGACCCGACCACCATCAAAGCCATGAAGGCCGGCATGATCGACCTCGGCTATCGCGCCCAGCGCTTTGGCCACTGGGCCGCCAAGCTGCTCGGGCTGACGCAGAACACCGTGCGCCATCCGCCCGCCTCGCTGGGCCGGCCTACCGTTGCGACGCAGGTCATCCATTTCCTCAACAAGCCGCTGCCGGCCCACGTCCCGCACCGCACCGCGCGCGCTCTGCTCGACGTCGAGGACAGCGCAATGATTCCGGTGATCCGCGACCCGCGCCAGGCGAGCGAAGAAGCGGATGCCGTGTTCTATTTCCCCGGTTGCGGCTCGGAACGCCTGTTCTCGCAGGTCGGACTCGCCACCCAGGCAATGCTCTGGCATGTCGGCGCCACCACGGTGCTGCCGCCCGGCTACCTGTGCTGCGGCTATCCGCAGACCTCGTCGGGCGATGATGACCAGGGGCGCGCGATCACCACGGCCAATCGCGTCCTGTTTCACCGCGTCGCCAACACGCTCAACTATCTCGACATCAAGACGGTGATCGTCAGTTGCGGCACCTGCATGGACCAGTTGTTGAAATACGAATTTGAGCGCATCTTTCCCGGCTGCCGACTGCTCGAC
>JAUXWU010000171.1 GCA_030680085.1 Rhodocyclaceae bacterium
TCCAGGCCGGCAATGCGGCCGGCGTCCTTGGTGGCCTGGCGCTGGCTGTCGTTGAAGTAGGCCGGCACGGTAATGACCGCTTCGGTGACTTCTTCACCGAGATAGTCCTCGGCGGTTTTCTTCATCTTGCGCAGCACTTCGGCGGAAACCTGCGGCGGCGCCATTTTGTTGTCGCGCACCTGTACCCAGGCGTCGCCGTTGTCGGCCTTGACGATCGTGAAGGGCATCAGGTCGATGTCCTTCTGCACTTCCTTTTCGTCGAAGCGACGACCGATCAGGCGCTTGACCGCATACAGGGTATTCCGTGCGTTGGTGACGGCCTGGCGCTTGGCGCTGGCACCGCAGAGAATCTCGCCGTCCTCGGTGTAGGCGACGACGGACGGCGTGGTGCGCGCGCCCTCGGAGTTTTCGATGACTTTCGGTTTGCCGCCTTCCATGATGGCGACGCAACTGTTGGTAGTGCCCAGGTCGATGCCGATGATCTTGCCCATGTTGGATTCCTTTTTTGCTGAATTCGTGGAGAAATGCTTGCCTGCGCTGAATATGGGGTTATCGCCCCTGGCTTCAAGCGGCCGATTTGGGTTTCGCTACCGTGACCATCGCCGGGCGCAGGAGTCGCTCGTGCAAGGCGTAGCCTTTTTGCAGCACGCTGACCACCGTGTTGGGCTCTTGCCCGGCTTCGACCAGGGCGATGGCCTGGTGGAAGCGCGGATCATATTTCTCGCCCAGCGGATTGAGTTCGGTCACGGATGATTTCTCGAAGGCGGCGACGAGTTGCTTGAGCGTCAGTTCAACGCCAGCCTTGATCGCTTCGACGGTCTGGGTTTCGACGGCCAGCGCGGCTTCGAGGCTGTCTTTCACGGCCAGGAGTTCGCCGGCAAACTTCTCGGCGGCGAATTTATGGGCCTTGCTGACGTCTTCCTGGGCGCGGCGGCGCAGGTTCTCGGTGTCGGCCTTGGCGCGCAACCAGGCGTCGTGATGCTCGGCGGCGCGCAGTTCGGCGGCCTTGAGCAATTCTTCTGGACTGGGCATGCTGTCGATGTCGGCAGCCTCGGACGCCGCGCATTCCGCCGTCTCGCCAGCGCCGACTTTTACATCCGATTCGGAAAGTAGGGGATTTTGTGTTTCCTGCATGGGAAGTGTCCTTTGTTACGTTTAACCATGCAGTGAATGCGGCCACTCCGCCAGTTTTTCAAGGGCGGAGCGGCGATTATTTTCAGCTAAACCGTCAAGTCGATCTCCTGCAAGCTGCCGACCTTGCCGGATTCGGTGAGATAAAGCCCGCTGGCCTTGACCTGGCCCAGATCCTTGTTGTCGCTGCCGCGCAGGGCAAACGGCGTGGCGACATGGGCGAGCGCGAGGGCGCCGATGCCCAGTTCGGCCAGTGTTTTCAGCGTGCCACTGCCTTCCGCCGCGGGTGTCCAGACAACGAGGCGCTCGAAATCTGGGTCACCTGCGTCAATCCAGCCATTACCGTCGGCATCCAGGCGGGCCAGTTCGACAAAGCCCTTGCCGGTCTGCGGGCCGAATAGTTCCAAGCCTGAATCGATGCGGCCATTGCGGTTCACATCGAGCGCCAGATAGCCGCTGCCCGAGGTGAACAGGGGCAGCTTTTCGGTCCGGCCGTCGCTGTCGAGGTCGAAACTGAAACGCTGGTTTGCATGGCTGGCCAGTTGCGCGGCCGTGCCACCGAAATTGACAACCAGCGGGTCTTTGCGCACGGCATCGCCGGCGCGCAGGCTGATGCTGGTTTCTTCCCGGTAATAGCGGGTCATTTCGAGATTAAGCCGGAAACTGATTTCCTGCCCGTCGGCGGTGCGAATCACGCCCTGGGCGGAAAAGCGGCTGGTCTCGAATTCTTCACGGATGGCGTGGTAGTCGTATTCGATGCCAAAACCGGCCCGTTCGTTGCTGCTGCTGGAGGAGGACGCAGAGCTGGCCGATACCGCTGTGGTTTGTTGCGTGGTGCGGCTTGTCTCGGCCGATAGCGTGCCCGCATCGAACACGCGCACCGCCTCGCCGGTCAGCATCTCGATCATGCGTTTGATGAGGAAAAGGAAGGGGTCATTGTCGACGGCTTCCATGGCGGCGTCGATGGCCTGGGCTTCCCCGGCGTTTGTTTCGGGTGCGGTAAAAGTCGGCGCTGGCTGGACGGCGTGTGTTACGGGGATGGCAGCGAACGCCTGACGCGCCGCTGTCGAAATGCGTGCGATGGCCGAGGGCAGGGCGGGAACGTTCGTACGCTCAAAATCGGGCCGTTCGCCGCGCCAGGCGCGCAGGGTTTCGGTGCTTTGCTGGCGCGTCAGTGCGGCGTGGTCTGCTTGCAGGGCAAGCTCGGTGCTGGTGATTTTCATCGGTCTTCTCCTTCGGGCGGTGATCCCTTGATAGGAGCTTAACGGCGAACCGGAGGGGGGCTTGAGTAATTGGCGCGGCTGGCATTATCCGCGCTGCAACATCTATAAACAAGATTAACAAACATCTACAACATATTGTTTATTAATTATATTTACATAATGGAAGCCGCAGCAAGTGTGCCACCGCCGCCGGGTCGTGCCTGGCCTGGTGGGGCAGCACGCCGAGCAGCGGTGCGGGCAGGCGGGCCACCAGCGCCGCGATGTTTTCTTCGCGTCTGGTCATCGTTGGGTCGATGCTGTTGGCCACCCAGCCGGCGAGATTCAAGCCGCTGTGAAGAATGGCGGCGGCGGTGAGCCGGGCGTGGTTGATGCAGCCCAGGCGCAGACCGACCACCAGAATCACCGGCAGGTTCAGGCGGATGGCCAAATCGGCGGTATCGATATTTTCGCCCAGCGGTACGAGAAAGCCGCCAGCGCCTTCGACCAGGGTGAGATCGGCCTGTGCGGCGAGTTGATCGAAGGCGTTCTGGATCACATCGAGATCAATGGCCCGCCCGGATTCGGCGGCAGCGATGTGGGGGGCGATGGGCGGCGCGAAGCAGTAGGGATTGATGAGTTCCGCCGCCGCGACGAAGGAACTGGCGGCGGTGAGGCGCTCGACATCTTCGTTGTGGCCTGCGCTATCCGTGCCGGCGGCTATCGGTTTCATGCCGACGGCTCGCAGTCCTTGTTGCCGAGCCGCATGAAGCAGGGCGCAGGTGACGAGGGTTTTGCCGACTTCGGTGTCGGTGCCGGTTATGAAGAAGCCGTGCATAGGATGACCTCGTAAGTCGCGGGCAGGCCATCGGCTTCCCGCAGGGATTCGTAACGCGCTTCGACGTCCTGCCAGACGCGGCGGCCCAACAGTCCCGGCCGTCGGTTCGTGCCGACCTGATTGGCACCGAGCGATTTCAGGGCGCGCAATAGTGTTTTCAGATCGGGATGGTAGCGGCGGATGCTGCGGGTTTCCAGCTTCACATTTTGCAAACCGGCAGCGGTACAGGCGTCGGCCAGCGCTTGGTCAGGAGAAAATTCCAGCACATGGCGGTGATGGTCGGCGTCGGCGAAGGCGGTGTGCAGTTCGGCCAAAGTACCTACGCCGAGACTGCTGATGGCAAGCGTGCCGCCGGGACTGATCACGCGGGCGGCCTCCGCAATGGCGCGGTGGGTGTCGCACCACTGGATCGACAGGCTCGACCAGTAGAGATCGAAGCTGTCTGCCGGAAAAGGCAGCGCCTCGATGTCGGCGCAGACACGTTCGCCTGCCGTGCTTTTCAGCATCCCGTGGGCGAAGTCGGCGGCGATCAAACGCGCTGCTGGCCAGCGCTTGGCAAGGAGGCTCAGGCCGTAGCCGGTGCCGCAGCCGGCGTCGAGGATCGAGCTGGCAAAAGTCGGCGCTGGCAGGACGGCGTCCAAGAGCTCGCAGACCTGCCGTTGCAGTCCGGCGACCGAATCGTAGCTAGCGGCGGCGCGGTCGAAGGAGTCGCGGATGGCGCGTTTATTCATGGGCAAAGCGTGTCAGCAAATCCGCACAGCGCTCCGGTTGCGCAAGAAAGGGCGCGTGGGCAACCATGGGCAAGACTTCCAGCCGGGCATTGGGCAAATTTTCCGCCAGCCACTCGGCGGCGGCCAGCGGCATCAGGGCGTCGTGCGCGCCATGCAGCAGCAGGATCGGCTGACGGATGCGGCCGACGTCCTGACGCAGGTCGGTGTCGCGCAGAGTCTTCAGCCCGGCGGCCAATGTGGCGGGGGATGCCTGGGTATCCAGCAGCGCGGAGAGTTCGCGGGTCAGGCGACGGGCCTCGTTATCACCCTGATTCAGCAGCGCGGCAAAGCGCCGCAGTGCCGTGCGCGGATTTGCGGCGACGGCGGCGGAGAATTCTTCCAGCAGGGCCGGCGGCTGGCCATGCGGCCAGTCGGGCGCCTGCACGAAACGTGGCGTTGCGCCGATCAGGACGAGACGGTCGATCTTTTCAGGCTGATTTAGCGCCCATTGCAGCGCGGTCAGCGCGCCCAGCGACCAGCCGCAGACAATGGCGCCCGCAGGCAGGTCGTCGGTATCCAAATGGATGCGGAAATCTTTTTCCAGCAACCTGACAAGCGGTTGCCAGACGCGGGCATCGAAGCCCCAGCCGGGAATCAGCAGCAAATCTTTCACTGCGCGATGTCCGCGAGCACTTCCAGCAACCGATCCACCTGCGCCTCGCTATGTGCCGCGGAGAGTGAAATGCGCAAGCGCGCCTGGCCTTCCGGTACCGTTGGTGGACGAATCGCCGGCGCCCAGACGCCGCGCGCTTTCAGCGCCTCGGCGAGGGCGACGGTCGCGTGGTTAGCTCCGATCACCAACGGCTGGATCGGGGTGATCGATGGCAGCAGCAGCCAGCCGGTGCGGGTGCAAAGCGGTGCCAACCCCGTCCGTAGCCGGGCGATCAGGGATTGCAGATGGGCGCGTCGATCATCTCCCGCTTCGATGAGCTTCAGGCTCTCCAGCAGTGCAGCGGCCAGCATCGGCGGCGCGGCGGTGGTGAAAATCGCCGTGCGCGCCTTCTGCGTCAGCCATTCGATGACCAAGCCGTCGCCCGCCACGAAGGCGCCGGCAACCCCGGCGGCCTTGCCCAGCGTGCCCATGACGAGCAGCCTTCCGGTCGGCTTGAGGCCACAGTGGGCGAGGGCGCCGCGACCATTCGGGCCGAGGACGCCGAAGCCGTGGGCATCGTCGACCACCAGCCAGGCGTCGTGGCGCTCGGTCAATGCCGCGAGTTCCGCCAGCGGCGCGATGTCACCATCCATGCTGAAGACGCTGTCGGTGAGGATCAGCCGCTGGCCGGTTCCGCTGGCGGCAAGCTGCTTTTCCAGCGTGACCATATCCACGTGGGGATAGCGGCGGCTGTTGGCACCCGAGAGTCGCACGGCGTCTATCAGCGAGGCATGGTTGAGACGGTCGGCACAGATCGTGTCGCCGCGCCCGGCCAGCGCGGGCACCACGCCCAGGTTGGCCATGTAGCCGGTGGAGAAGAATAGCGCGCGTTCCGCGCCGACGAAGGCGGCAAGCTGTTCTTCCAGTTCCTGATGTGGCCGGAAATGGCCGCCGAGGAAGTGTGAGGCGCCGGCACCGACGCCCCAGCGGCGGGCCGCCGCGATGGTGGCTTCAATCAGTCGCGGGTCTGCCGCCAGACCCAGATAATCGTTGCTGGCAAAGGCGAGCAGGGGCCGGCCGTCGAGGATCATTTCCGGCCCGCAACAAGAGTCGGCGCTGGCGGGACGGCGCAACAGACCGGCTTCGGCCAGCGCCGCCAGTTCTTTCTGGATATTCATGCCGGCAGGGCTGCGTGGAGCGCCTCGATCGTGGCGCGGCAGAGAAAGTCAATCTCCGCCGTGTCGAGAATGTAGGGCGGCATCAGATAGACGGTGTTGCCGATCGGACGAAGCAGCACTTGACGCGCCAGCGCGGTGCGGTAGAAGCGTCTTGAAAACCCCGCGTCGGCGACGACATCGAACGCGAAGATCATGCCGCGGCGGCGATAGTGGCGGACGTTCGGATGATCGGCCAGGGGCGCCAGCAGCGCGTCGATGCTTGCCGAACGGGCAACGTTGGCGACCAGCACATCGTCAGCCGCAAAAATATCCAGGCTCGCCAGCGCCGCCCGGCAGGCGAGCGGATTGCCGGTGTAGGAATGCGAGTGGAGGAACCCCCGCGCCGTGGCGTCATCGTAGAAGGCGGCGTAGATGCGGTCCGTCGTCAGCACGGCGGAAAGTGGCAGATAACCGCCAGAAATGCCCTTCGACAGGCAGAGAATATCGGGCGTGATATTGGCCTGTTCAAAGGCGAAGAAGCTGCCGGTGCGACCGAAGCCGACTGCGATCTCGTCGCAGATCAGATGCACCTCATACCGATCGCACAGCGCGCGGGCCAGCCGCAGGTATTCGGGATCATGCATGGCCATGCCGGCGGCGCACTGCACCAAGGGCTCGACGATCAGGGCGGCGACACAGCCGTGACGTTCGGCCAGATGCGCCTCCAGTGCGGCGGCGGCGTTACGGGCGGCTTCGCTGGAAGAAGCCGCGTTGCGCGCATCGGGCGAAGGCAGCACCGTGGCGGCCCGCAGCAGCGGCCCATAGGCATCGCGGAAAATCGGCATGTCGGTCACCGCCAGCGCGCCAGCGGTTTCGCCGTGATAGCCGCCGGCGAGACAGAGAAATTCCTGCTTCTCCGGCCGGCCGCTGTTCTTCCAGTAGTGGAAGGACATCTTGAGCGCGATCTCGGTGGCCGACGCCCCGTCGGAGGCGTAGAAGCAGTGGCCGAGCCGGTTGCCAGTGAGTGCCGCGAGACGTTCGGCCAGTTGCACCGCCGGTTCATGGGTCGCGCCGGCTAGCATGACGTGTTCCAGCCGTTCCAGTTGGTCGCGCAAGGCCGCGTTGATGCGTGGATTGCAATGGCCGAAGAGATTGACCCACCAGGAACTGATGCCGTCGAGCCAGCGCTGGCCGTCGCTGCCATACAGCCACGCGCCTTCCCCGCGAACGATGGACAAGAGCGGCAACTCGCCGCTCTCGTGATGCTTCATCTGCGTGCAGGGATGCCAGACGGCGGCGCGGCTGCGGGCGAGGAGGGAGTCTTGCATGTTCAAGTGTGCGGAGATTCACCCAGCAGCCTGGCCAGGCCGACGCAAACGACTTCGGCATCGGCCGGCGAAAGTTTGCCGAGTTCGCCACGCACCAGACGGTGGTCCAGGGTGAAAAGTTTGAAGCGCACCATCGAGGGTGCGGGCAAGCCAGCGACTGTCAGGTCGGTGAGCGGGTAGTCGAGCGGCCAGGGAGCGTTGCCCAGCGAAGTGATCATGGCCATGACGGAATGACCGGCCGGGGTGTTGAAAGCTGCCGCGTTCGAGAGCACCAGCGCCGGGCGATTTTTTGTAGCGTTGCGGTTGGTGAAGGGGAAGGGCACGCGCACCACCGCAAAGCGCTCAAAGCTCACGGTAGGCTTCCTCGTCGGCGGCACCCGACCATTCCGAGAGCGTGCCTTCCAGGGCGCGCAGGTATTCGATGTCCAGCGGATCGACGCGGCGCACCGTCGCCGTGCCATCAGCGCCGACTTCCCAGGCAATCAGGTCGCCCGCTGCAACATGTAGCGCGGCGCGCACGTCCTGCGGAATGGTGGTTTGGCCCTTGGTCGTAATTTTTGCAACGGCTAACATTCTTCCTCCGGTAAGGATGGCATTACGTCCTTACTTTACTACTGGCTTTCCTGGGTAGCAAGGCAGAAAAATGGGCCTGGTTCGAATTAACCCAGATTATCCATTGAAGGCAGGTTGAATTTTCGAACCAGGTCCCTTTTTCGCCTCACGAGGATTACCCAACGTGGAAGTTCAGCGGTGAGCGAAACGAGTCCGCTGCAATGCAGTGTTGGACAGATTTGCCGGATCAACGGGGGGAGCCAAAACCTGGACGCCAGCCGCCTTCAGCCTAGCCTCGCCAAGCTGTATCTCTTTGAACAGCGCGTCCAGATTATTGCCATACTTGGCACCAATCGCGTCCTTGATGGCATGAACTTCCATCATGATTTCGTCAGTCATCGTTAATTCCTCCAAGAAGTTCCTCTGGGGTACATATGATCGGGAGGAACAATCCGAGTTGCTCAAGATGCACAGCAATCTTTTCCTGAATCACTGGATTGGCAATGTGGCGGCAATTCCATGTCAGTAGAAAATCGACGTGATGCAGTGTCGAAACAGCAATATGAAGCGCATCCTCAATCGCCTTGGCAGGAATGATGGCTTGCCCAATAAGCGATTCGGCCAGGCGAATCATATCTTGCGTTATCGCGAGTACGGATATCCCGTCAAGTGCCGCAAGCCTCCTCTGCGCAGCCACCGGATCGCCAGCTGCGCACTCTTGCCAGACAG
>JAUXWU010000175.1 GCA_030680085.1 Rhodocyclaceae bacterium
GCCGCATGTCGCAGGAACTGCTTGAACCTTCCAGCCGGGTCGCTTTGGCTGCACTGCTGCACGATCTCGGCAAATTCGCCGAGCGCGCCCGCTTGCCGTGCGAAAAGGAACGCCTGGAAACTTGGAAGCAACTCGACTGTCCGCACTGGGATGGACGGCCGACGCACATCCATGCGGCCTACACCACCGTCGGCTTCATGGCCATCGAAGACCTGCTGCCGAAACGCGAGCATCTCATGGGCGCGCCCTTCGCCGAACCGAATGAAACGGATGCCGACGATTCGCTCATCAACGCCGCCGCCCGCCACCATAACCCCGGCACCTTCTTGCAATGGATCATCGCCACCGCCGACCGGCTCGCCTCCGGCTTCGAGCGCAGCGAATTCGACAACTACAACCAGGCTGAAGAAGGCACGGCCACCGGCAAGAACCACTATCAAGCACGCCTTCTGCCGCTGTTCGAATCCATCGCCCTCGAAGGAAACCGCAGCGACCAGACCGCCCATTGCCTGCCGCTTTCGCCCCTGTCACCGCAAGGCATCTTCCCCAAGTTTCGCGCCGACATCGAGCCATCCGACAATGCAACCGCCCAGGCCGAATACGCCGCGCTCTGGCAGGGTTTCGTCGCCGCCCTGGAGCAGATTCCCGCCAGCCATCGTGCCAGCCTCTCGCTCTGGCTCGACCACTTCGACGCCGCCTGGCTCGCCTTTACCCATGCCATTCCCAGCGCGACGGCTGGCAAGACTCGCCCCGACGTCTCGCTCTACGACCACAGCAAAGCCGTCGCCGCACTGGCCGTTGCCCTGTGGCGCTGGCACGAGGAAAACGCAAAAGTCGGCGCTGGCGACACGGCAGCACTGAAGGATCGTAGCGACTGGGGCACCGAAAAATTCCTGCTGGTGCAGGGCGATTTTTCCGGCATTCAGGATTTCATCTTTGCCGAAGGCGGGCAGACGCAAAAACACGCCCACAAGCTGCTGCGTGGCCGCTCCTTCCAGGTCGCGCTACTGGCCGAATGCGCCGCACTCAAGCTGCTCGATGCCCTGCAACTACCCACCACCAGCCAAATCATCAACGCCGCCGGCAAGTTTCTCATCGTCGCGCCAAATACCCAATCTACGCACGTGGCCATTGCCGCCTGCCGCAAAACGCTCAATGCGTGGTGCCTTGCGCATACCTATGGCGAAATTGGTGTCGGCATCGCCACCACCGCAGCCAGCGGCGACGACTTCATCGAGGGCCGCTTTGGCACGCTGATCGAAACACTGTTCGGCGCACTCGATCGTGCCAAACACCAACGCTTCGACCTCTGCGCCACTGACGCCCCCAGCGTATTCGCTGACTTCCTCGACCGCTTCGACCATGCCGAAGGTGTTTGCAAGATCAACGGTCGCCATCCGGCCGATGCGACCGCCTCGGCCCGACGTGGCTATGCCTTGTCGCGCCTGGCCGATGACCAGATACGCATCGGCGAAGCCCTCACCAAGCGCGCCCGTTTGCTGGTCACGCGCGAGGCCAACACCTTGCCGGTGCTCGGCCTGGACTACTTCGGCTACCGTCTGGCCTTCGTCGGCGAGGAAGAGATCACCGGCAAATACGGCGAACTGGCCAAGAACGGCATCCTGCTGCGTGCCTGGGACTTCGATGCCGCCGCCGCTGATGGCAGCGTTTTCTGCGGCTATGCGCGACGCTTCGTCAATGCCTACGTGCCGTGCTTTGATGCCACCGACCAGCAGACAGCCGACAAATACGGGCGCTGGGAAGATGAGGCCGAGTTTGACCGTCAGCACCCGATCAAGACGCTGCACCATCTGGCCTGCGAAGATCGCCGGCTGAATGCCGATAGGCAGTGGCAAGGTGAAATTGCCCTGATCACGCTCAAGGGCGACATCGACAATCTGGGCGCGCTGTTTCAGAAGGGTTTCGAGCACCCCACGCGCAAGAACCCCGATGGCACACCAAAATCCACCGCCACCTTTGCCAAAATGGCCGCCCTCTCGCGCCAGACCAACGCCTTCTTTGCCCTCTGGCTACCCTGGTTCTGCGAGCACGGCACCGACAGCAACGGCATCAAGCGTTACCGCAACACCTACACCGTGTTCGCCGGCGGCGACGACTTCTTCCTTATCGGGCCGTGGGAATCCACCCTCGCGCTGGCCGGCGCACTGCGCGAAAAGTTCGCCGCCTATGTCGCCAACAACGAGCAGATCAGCTTTTCCGCCGGCATGGTCATGACCCACCCGAAAACGCCTGTGCGCCAACTTGCCCGGCGCGCCGAAGACGCCCTCGCGGCGGCCAAGCACCTGCCCGGCAAGAATGCCGCCACCCTCTGGGGCCGCAGCGTGCCATGGGGCAACTGGCACACACTGATGAACCAGCGCCGTGCTGCGCTCGAAGCCCTGATGGCCCGCGCCGAAAGTCATGGCGCCGACTTTTCCACCGGCCTCACCTACGCCCTGCTGCAACTCTCCGACAAGAGCGCCAGCCCGCGACCGGAAGACGCCATCTGGCATTCGCAACTCCACTACCGCCTGGCGCGCTTCTTCCGCGACCGTGTCAAGGGCGATGAAGAAAAGAAAGCCCAGCGCGAGCGCCTGTTGCAAGACGCCATCGCCGAAATCGGCGGCGCGCTGCAGCAATACAAGGGCGCCTACCGCCTGCCGCTGTCGGTACTGCTCTACCGGCAAAGAGAATAAGCGGCAAGCTTGCCCGCCATGACGCAAGCTTCGTATTGACTCAGAATAACGCCAAGGAGAACCGTACCATGCCACTTGATTTTGCCGCCACGCCACCTGCCGCCGAACTCTTCGATGGTGCCGCGAAGGCTGTTGCCGACCGACTCAACCAAGCCAGCGGCACACTCAACAAATCTACCCAGATTCGTCGTTTCTACGATGAACTGGTGGGCTGGCAAGAGCGTATCGGCGGCGACGACGAAAAATTCAAGCAGTTCGAAGCCTTTATTCGCATGCTCAACGCTAAGGTTGCCTATGCCAAGGGGCGCAAGTTGGTCGATGAAGAATTCGAACGCTGGTTCCGCGAGTGCATCAAATCGACCACCAGTGCACGCGCGCTCGATCACTTCCGCCTCCACTTCGAAGCCGTGCTCGGCTTCCTCAAGGCGCTTCGCGGCTAAGCAAGGGAAAACACACCATGCAACTCACTCATATCAAGCAACTCACCGGCACCCTGGTGCTCAAGACCGGCCTGCACATCGGCGCCGGCGATACCGAAATGCGCATCGGCGGCACCGACAATCCGGTGGTGAAAGACCCGCTGTCCGGCCAGCCGGTCATCCCTGGCTCCTCGCTCAAGGGCAAGATTCGCTCGCTGCTCGAATGGCGCCACGGGCTGGTCGGTATTGCGGGCGGCAAGCCGTTTTCCTTTCAGCACCTGCAAAAACAGGACAGCCCGGACGCGCGCAAGCTGCTCAAGTTGTTCGGCGGCGCGCCGGGCGGCGAAGTGGAAAATCTGGTCAGGGAAATCGGCCCGACCCGGCTCGCTTTCTGGGATTGCGCTCTCAACGCCGACTGGGTGAAAAAAGTCCAGGCGCGCAACCTGCTTCTGACCGAAGCCAAGAGCGAAAACTCCATCAACCGCATCGCCGGCGTCGCCGACAATCCGCGCTTCACCGAACGCGTCATCGCCGGCGCCGAGTTCGATTTCCGTCTCTCGCTCAAGGTGCTCGACGGCGAAGACCTGCTGCCGATGCTGCTGCAAGGGCTGAAGCTGCTGGAAGCCGACAGCCTCGGCGGTTCCGGTTCACGTGGCTATGGCAAGATCGCCTTTGCCAACCTGAGCTTCGACGGCGCGCCGATCCAGGCCGATTTCGACGCCTTGCGAGCCTTTGCCGCCGCCGCATAAATGGCTCACGCACTGCACCGCGCCACCCTGGCGCTCGCCACCCCGCTTGGCACGCCGCTGGCCGGCGATACCCTGTTCGGCCAGCTGTGCTGGGCCTTGCGCGAAGCGCATGGCGAAGCCGAACTGACACAGCGACTCGACGGCTACACTCAGGGCCAGCCTTGGCTGGTGGTCTCCGACGGCTTTCCCGCTGGCTACCTGCCCAAACCCACCCTGCCCGCGCATTTCGAGCCCGCCCGCCAGGCCGACGAGCGCAAGGCAGCGAAGAAAAAAAGCTGGATACCTGTCGCCCACGCAGCCCACCCCCTCAAGGAAATGCTCGCCTGCGCCAGCGACGATACAACCGCCTACGGCCAGGCCCCGCAACGCACGGTGCAATCTCACAACACCATCGACCGCCACACCGGCACCACCGGCACCGGCGAATTCGCGCCCTACAGCATGGCGCAAACCTGCCATGCCGCCGGCCAGCAGATCGACCTGTATCTGGTGCTGGACGACAGCCGCATCACAGCGGACGAAGTACGCCAGCTCCTCGCCGCCATCGGCCAGACCGGTTTCGGCCGCGACGCCAGCATCGGCCTGGGTAAATTCGCAGTACTCGACTTTCAGATCGCCGTCCCTCTAGCAGCCTGTCGGACTTAGCCAGAGAAAGCAGGTAAAAGTTGCCTGAAACGGCTTAAAACGGTCGATTATGGCTAAAAGGCGCACGAATTCCTCCTGATTTCCTTACTGTGGACGCAATACGGCCATGC
>JAUXWU010000176.1 GCA_030680085.1 Rhodocyclaceae bacterium
GGAGCCGCAGCAGGGGTCGTAGATACGGCCCTTGTAGGGGCCGAGCATCTCGACCAGGCAGCGCACGACGCAGGACGGGGTGTAGAACTGGCCGCCGTTCTTGCCCTCGGCGCTGGCGAAGCGGGTGAGGAAATACTCGTAAACGCGGCCGAGCAGGTCGACCGAGCGGTGGGTCTTTGCACCCAACTGAGCATCCTCGCTGGCGGCGGTTAGGGTGATGGTGGCGATGAGGTCGATGAGTTCGCCCAAGCGCTGCTTGTCGAGGCCGGGGCGGGCGTAGTCATTGGGGAGGACGCCTTTGAGGCGCGGGTTGTCGCGCACGATGGCGACCATGGCGTCGTCCACGATCTTGCCGATGGCGGGCTGTTTTGCCGCTGCCTGGAGGTATGACCAGCGGGCGTCGGCGGGCACCCAGAAGACGTTCTCGGCTTTGTATTCATCGGGGTCTTCGGGGTTCGCGCCTGCATAGTCGCCGCTGTTGGCAACTGAGCCCGCGAGAAGTTTGGCGCGGTGTTCCTCGAAGGTGTCGGAGATGTATTTGAGGAAGACAAGGCCGAGGACGACGTGCTTGTATTCCGCCGCGTCCATGTTGTTGCGCAGCTTGTCGGCGGTGAGCCAGAGTTTGGCCTCGAAGCCGAGATTGGCGGAGGAATCGTTTTTCCTGGTGGGCGCTTTGGCCATCAGATTACCTTTGGGTTGGTGAGGGTGTTCATGGGCGAGAGAAAGCCGGGAGGGGCGGGACTAACCCTGTCCGCCAAACACATCCCGCCGCGCCGCAGCGGCGGTCGCCACGATGGCCGGATGGGTCAGGCGGCGTTCGGTGGTGATGGCGTAAAGTTGCTCGACCACCGCATCGATGCGGCCCAGCGCCGTGACCTGGTATTGCTCGCAGACGCTGGCGGCGATGGCGGTCGGCGCGACAAACAGGCCGACGCCGGCCTGGCCGAAGGATTTCATCAGGGCGCTGTCGTCAAACTCGCCGACGATGCGGGGCCGCAAGGCATTCGCTTCCAGCCACTGAATCAGCTTCGGCCGAATGATGGCGTCCTCGCCCGGCAGCAGGAACGGCGCATTGTCGAGCAGGGCCGGAAAGCTGCCGGATAGTTCCTGCGTCAGGCCGGGGGCGCCGAACACGGTGAGTCCGCTCTCGCCGAGCAGGTGGCTGAAGCCGCGCACGTTCAAGTGAGGCGGCATGGGCCGGTCGGCGATGATCATGTCGAGCCGATGCACGGCCAGTTCCGCCAGGAGCGAGGCCAGCCGCCCCTCGCGACAAATCAGCCGCACCGGTTCGGGGAGTTTGAGCGCCGGCTCGACCAGTCGATAGGCGACCGACTTCGACACGGAATCGGCAATGCCGACGCGGAACGGCAAGGCCTTCGCCGTCTGGTCGTGCAGCACTTCGAGGAGTTCATCGCCCAGGGTGAAGATTTTTTCGGCATAGCCGAGGATGCGCCGCCCGGCGTCGGTCAGTTCGAGGTTGCGCCCGACGCGGCGGAACAGATCGACGCCCAGCGTCGCCTCGAACTCGCTCAACTGCCCGCTGATCGACTGCGGCGCCAGGTGAATCTGCTCGGCGGCGCGGGCGATGCTGCCGGTCTTGGCAACCATCCAGAAATAGCGCAGATGCTTGAAGTTGAGTGTGGCCATGGCGTCCCGCGAAGAATGAATTGACTGGCTTCAATGTATCATTTCATCCCCAACAATTAAGTACCGTCGCACCGTCATGGCCAATAGCACCAACAACACCAAGCCCAACCCGCTGATCGAACTCACGATCAACCTGATCATCCCCTCGCTGATCCTGATGAATCTGAGCGACCCGGAGGATCTGGGCCCCATCCGCGCATTGCTGCTGGCGCTGGCTTTCCCGCTGTTCTGGGGTGCGCGCGACCTGATCGGCAAAGGCAAGGTCAATGTGATTGCGACACTCGGCCTGGTCAGTGTTCTGCTGACCGGTGGCATCGGCATCTTGCATCTGGATGCGCAATGGCTGGCCGTCAAGGAAGCCGCCATCCCGGGCCTGATCGGCGTGGCGGTGGCCATCTCCGCCCACACCCGTTACCCGCTGGTGCGCGTGCTGCTGTTCACGCCCGCGCTGATGAATGTCGAAAAAATCCAAACGACCCTGGCGGAACGCGGCACGACCGAGGCCTTCGAAACCCGCCTGAAAATCGCCACCTGGATGCTATCCGCTTCGTTTTTCTTTTCCTCGGTGATGAATTACATCCTCGCCGTCTGGCTCGTCACCAGCCCGGCCGGAACGCCAGCCTTCAATGAAGAGCTCGGGCGCATGAACCTGCTCAGCTATCCCGTAATCGCCCTGCCCGCGACAGTGCTGATGATGGCGGTGCTCTACTATTTGTCGCGCGCGATCCGTGATCTTGCCGGACTCTCGCTTACCGATGTTCTCAATCACTGACTTCACGAATCGAAAATCATGGATCTGACCGTTATCGCTTTATTCGTTCTTGGCCTGGTGCTGCTGGTGGCCGGCGCCGAATCCCTGGTGCGCGGCGCATCCCGGCTCGCATCCCGGCTCGGCATCTCGCCGCTGGTGATCGGACTCACCGTGGTTGCCTTCGGCACCAGCGCGCCCGAACTCGCCGTGAGCGTGCAGGCCGGCCTCGCCGGCCAGTCCGACATCGCGGTCGGCAATGTCGTCGGCAGCAATATCGTCAACGTACTGTTCATCCTCGGCCTCGCGGCGCTGATCGTGCCCCTGGTGGTCTCGCAACAACTCGTGCGCATCGACGTGCCGCTGTTGATCGGCGCTTCGGTGCTGTTCCTGCTCATGTCGCTCGACGGCCGTATTGGGCTGTTCGACGGCCTCCTGCTGTTCGCCGGCATCGTCGGCTACATCCTGTTTGCGCTACGCCAGAGCCGCAAGGAAAGCGCGCAAATTGAAGCCGAATACGCGCAGGAATTTGGTGGCGGCGGTAAGCCCACCGGCGCGCTGCCGCTGCAAATCGCCTTGATCGTCGCCGGGCTGGCCATGCTGGTGCTCGGTTCGCATTGGCTGGTGGGCGGCGCGGTGGCGTTTGCGCGGCATTTTGGCGTCTCCGAACTGATCATCGGCCTGACCATCGTCGCCATCGGCACCTCGCTGCCGGAACTGGCCACCTCGGTCGTCGCGGCGCTGCGCGGCGAGCGCGACATCGCGGTCGGCAACGTGGTCGGCAGCGGCATCTTCAATCTTCTCGCGATTGCCGGCATCGCCGCGCTGGTCACGCCGGACGGACTGACCGTCGCGCCGGCGCTGATCCGTTTCGACATTCCGATCATGATCGTCGCGGCCTTCGCCTGCCTGCCGATTTTTGCCAAGGGCCATCTGATTCCCCGCTGGCAGGGCGCGCTGTTCATCGCCTACTACACTGCCTACGTGGCCTACCTGGTTCTCGATGCCACCCGCCATGCGATGCTGCCGGCATTCAGTTCGGCCATGCTCGGCTTCGTGCTGCCGCTCACCGCAATGACGCTGATCGTGGTGCTGGTGCATCAGCGGGCTACGCCGCGCTAGGCTGCCGCGTCAGACGCCGTAAAGCAGCGCAACGCCAGCGCCGGCCGTGGCGAGGCCGAAGCCGCGCACCAGCGCGGCGTGCTGACGACCGATCCGGTACCCACCGAACAGCCCGGCGGCGTGCAGGCAGGCGGTGGCCATCAGCATTCCCGCCGCATAGACCAGCGGGCTGGCCGCCTCGGGCATCTCGCTGCCGTGGGCGAAACCATGGAACAGCGCGAAACCGGCGGCAACGGCAAATCCGGCAACCCAGGGCAGTTGTATCCGGGCCGTTACGAGCAGACCCAGCACCAGTACGGACGCGGCGATCATCGGTTCGATCATCGGCAGCGCCATGCCCGTCACGCCCAGCGCCATGCCGACGACCATGGCCAGCACGAAACCGGTCGGGGCCGCCCACCGGGCGCGGCCGCCCTGCTGCGACGCCCATAATCCGACAGCCAGCATCGCCAGCAGGTGGTCGGCGCCCAGCAGCGGATGCATGACACCGTGAAAGAAGCCGGCGCCGTGCGCGCCGAAAGTGTGGGCCGAGGCAACGCCGGAAAGTCCCGCGAAGATCGGAAAGGCAAGCAGTCTGTTCATGGCAACTCCTTGGTTAACGTGAAATACAGCCCCCGAGATGGGAGTAAATGTGACGGGCTTCATTATCAGGTGTGGTGCTATCGACCATGAAAGTCAGCAGATGCGCGGCAACTGGTCGCCGCTCAGCCAGTCGAAAATCCGCCGCCCGCCCAGCCCCGTGGTCATCTGCACAAAATGATGGTCGTCGGCGATGACTGCGCCGATCTTCGCCGCGCGCGCACCCAGCGGATGCGCGCGCAGCGCCGCCAGCACGGCGTCGGCGTCGGCCGGCGCGACGATGACGACCAGCTTGCCCTCGTTGGCCACATAGAGCGGATCGAGCCCGAGGAACTCGCAGGCGGCGGCAACCTCCGCATTGACCGGAATGGCCGACTCATCGAGCATCATGCCCACGCCCGACTGCCGGGCGATCTCGTTGAGGGTGGTCGCCAGGCCGCCGCGCGTCGGGTCGCGCAGGCAACGGATGTCGGCGTCGGTGGCGAGCAGCGCCGCGATCAAGCCGTGCAGCGCGGCGGTGTCGGAAACGATGGGCGCGGCAAAGCCGAGGTTCTCGCGCGTCGCCATGATGGCCATGCCGTGATCGCCGATGCTGCCCGAGACCAGCACCGCGTCGCCCGGCCGCGCCCGGTCGCCCGACAGGGCCAGCCCCTCGGGCAGCACGCCGACGCCCGTGGTGGTGATGAAGACGCCGTCGGCCTTGCCCGCCTCGACCACCTTGGTGTCGCCGGCGACGATGGGCACGGCGGCCTCCCGCGAGGCTCGCGCCATCGAGGCGACGATGCGGTCCAGGTCGGCCAGCGGAAAGCCCTCTTCCAGAACGAAGCTCGCCGCAAGCCACAGCGGCCTCGCCCCCATCACCGCGACGTCGTTGATGGTGCCATGCACCGCGAGGCAGCCGATGTCGCCGCCGGGAAAGAACAGCGGCGACACGACATGGGCGTCAGTGGCCATGACCAGCCGGCCCGCCCCAGTGACAAAAGTCGGCGCTGGCAGCACGGCGCCATCGTTGCCCTGACGCAGAAACTCGTTGTCGAAATGGCGCGCGAACAGTTCGTCGATCAGTTGCGCCATCGCCCGCCCGCCGGAGCCATGCGTCAGTTCGACGCGGCCGTGCTTGAGGTCGAGGGGACGGACGTAGCCTTCGCGAATTTTCGTCATGTCATGTCTTGTAGCGCCCGTAGGTGTAGTGCGCCGCGCAGGCGCCTTCGGAGCTCACCATGCACGAGCCCAGCGGATTCTCGGGCGTGCACACGGTGCCGAAGATGGCGCAGTCCCGCGGCCGTTTGACACCGCGCAGGATGGCGCCGCATTCGCAGGCCTGGTTGTCGGGCACGACGCGGTAGGCCAGCGCGAAGCGCCGCTCGGCGTCGAATTCGGCATATTCACGCCGTAGCACCAGCGCCGACTTTTTCATCACGCCGAGGCCGCGCCACTCGAACTCGTCGCGCAGTTCCAGCACCTCGGCGACGATGGCCTGGGCCTTGGGGTTGCCGTCGCGCGTGACGGCGCGGGTGAATTCGTTCTCGATCTCGGCACGACCTTCATTGACCTGGCGCAGCAGCATGAGGATGGCCTGCATCACGTCGAGCGGCTCGAAGCCGGCGATGACGACGGGCTTGCCGTAGTCGGTGGCGAACACCTCGTAGGGCCGGCTGCCGATCACGGTCGAGACGTGGGCCGGGCCGATGAAGCCGTCGAGCGGCACAGCGTCGGCAGCGGCCAGGATATGGTGCATCGCCGGCGGCGTCAGCACGTGACAACAGAGCACGCTGAAGTTTTTCAGCCCCAGCGCGGCGGCCTGTTTGACGACCACGGCCGTCGGCGGGGTGGTCGTCTCGAAGCCGATGGCGAAGAACACCACCTGCCGTGTGGGGTTGTCCTGCGCGGTCTTCAGCGCATCGGCGGCCGAGTAGACCATGCGGATATCGCCTCCCCGCGAGCGCGCCTTCATCAGCGATAGGCCGGCGGAGGCCGGCACGCGCAAGCAGTCGCCGTAGCTGCAGACGATGGCGCCGTGCCCGAGCGCGAGCTCGATCGCCATGTCGATGCGGCCGATGGGCAGCACGCACACCGGGCAGCCGGGGCCGTGCACCATGCGCAGGTTGGCCGGCAGCAGGTCGGTCACGCCGTAACGCGCAATGGCGTGGGTGTGGCCGCCGCAGAACTCCATGAAGGCATACTGCCGCTGCGGCCTCGCCTCGCGCGCGATGGCGGCGGCGAGCCCCCGCGCCAGATTGCCGTCACGGAATTCGTCGATGTACTTCATGCGTTCGCGTGGAATGCACAATTTGACGCCGCGTTCATTGACGAGCGCAGCGAGCAAATATCGACCCCCGCCCTGGGGCGGGGGCTGGGGGTGGGGGGCCATAGGAAGGGGCTGACTTTCATGATGCGGGGTGATGTTTCACGCATCATGAAAGTTCGCGGCCGCGCCGATCTCGGCGAACAGCGCCAGCGTCTTCTCGGCCTCGTCCTGGTCGAGCTTGCCGAGCGCGTAGCCGACATGGACGATCACATAGTCGCCCACCGCCACGTCGCTCACCAGCGCCAGCGAGATTTCCTTCCTGACGCCGTCGAGGTCGATCACGCATTGATCGGCGGCGAGCAGTTCGACCACCTTGGCGGGTATGGCGAGGCACATGTCAGTTTTCCATTCCAGTTCTTTGCGCAATCCAGGCCTGCCCCAGTGCGATGCCGCCGTCATTGGGCGGCACCTGCCGGGCTTCGCAGACGTCGATGCCAGCGGCTTCCAGTTCGCGCCGCAGGTCGGCGGCCAGGATGCGGTTGAGGAAAAAGCCGCCGCCCAAGGCCACGCGGCGGATACCGGACGCCGTCACCGCGCGCAGCGTCCATTGTGCCAGCGCGCGCGCCAGCGTGGCATGGAAAAGCGCGGCACCCAGACCGGCTTTTTTCTCGTCGGCCAGCCGCGCCAGCAGCGGCGTGAGGTCGAGCACGCCGGCCGCATCAATGGCGTAGCCGTCCGCCAGGGGCGCGACCGCGCCATGCGACTCGGCCATGCCCTCCAGCAGCATCGCCGCCTGACCCTCGAAGGCCGCGACCCCATTCACCCCCAGCACGCCAAGCAGCCCCGCCGCCGCGTCGAACCAGCGGCCACAGCTCGAGGTCGGCGGGCAGTTCACGCCACGTTCGAGCATTTGCCGCAATGCCCCTTTGCCGGCAAAACGCGCGTCGATTTCGCCAGCCCGGCCAAGCAGGTGCAACGCGGCGGCCGCCATGCGCCAGGGCTCGCGCGCGGCGCGGTCACCGCCAGGCAGCGCAATCACGCGCAGGTGACCAAGGCGCTGGAACGACGCCCCGTCTACCTGCAGCAGTTCGCCCCCCCAGATGCCGCCATCGGCGCCGAGGCCGACGCCGTCGAGGGCGAGACCGAGCAGCGGCTCCTCGATGCCGTGCTCGGCCGCGATGGCCGCGATGTGAGCATGATGGTGCTGCACGGCGACGGTGCGCAAGCCGCGCCCGGCCGCGAAGCTCGCGGCGAAGCGCGTGCTGTAAAAATCCGGATGCAGGTCATGGGCGACGATCTCCGGCTCGATCTCGAGCAGGTCCATCAGACGCTCCACCGTCTCTTCGAGCATGGCGCAGGTCGGCGCGTTGTCGAGGTCGCCGATGTGCTGCGAGACGAAAGCCTCATCGCCACGCGTGAGGCAGACGGTGTTCTTGAGGAAGCCGCCGACGGCCAGCACGGACGGCCCGGAGCGGGCGAGCTTGATGGCCTGCGGCGTATAGCCCCGGGCACGCCGGATGAATTGCGGCGCGGAACCCGCCAGCCGCAGCACGCTGTCGTCGCAGCGCGTAACGATGGCGCGGTCGTGGGTGAGCAAGGCGTCGGCGATACCGGCCAGGCGCCGCGCCGCTTCGTCGTCGTCGCGCACGATGGGCTCGCCGCCGGGGTTGGCGCTGGTCATCACCAGCGCCAGCGGCTGCGGCTCCGCCATCCACGCGGTGCCGGACGGACGGGAGGCGGCCTCGTGGAACAACAGCCACTGCAGCGGCGTGTAGGGCAGCATGACGCCGAGCCAGGCCAACCCCGGCGCGATGCCACGCAGCCGCGCGTCACAGTCCGCGTCACAGTCCGCGTCACAGTCCATCTGTTTGCGCAGCAGGACGACAGGCCGCTCGACGGATTCGAGCAGCGCCGTCTCGCCAGCGCCGACTTTTGCGTAAGGCGCGATGCTCGCGGCATTGGCGAGCATGACGGCGAAGGGCTTTTCCTCGCGCTGCTTGCGTTGGCGCAAGGTCGCCACCGCAGCGGCGTTCGTCGCGTCGCAGGCGAGGTGGTAGCCGCCGAGGCCCTTGATCGCCACGATCCTGCCGGCCTGCAGCAGCCGCAAAGTCTCGGCGATGGCGTCGCCGGCGATGGAGCTTCCCTCTCCATCGCACAGCGCAAGTCCGGGGCCGCAGACGGGGCAGGCATTGGGCTGGGCATGGAAGCGGCGGTCGGCCGGCGACTCGTATTCGGCGCGGCAGTCCGCGCACATGGCGAAGCCGGCCATGCTGGTCTGCGGCCGGTCGTAGGGAAGATGTCGCGTGATGGTAAAGCGCGGCCCGCAATTCGTGCAGTTGGTAACGGCGTAGCGCCAGCGCCGACTTTTCGGGTCGAACATGTCGCCGAGGCAGTCGGCGCAGACGGCGGTGTCCGGCCCGATGGCGGTCGCGGCGTGGCCGCTGCCATCGGTGCGGGTGATGAGGAAATCGCTGTAACCCGCAGCGACCGCCGCGACGAAATCGACGGCATCGATGCGGGCGCGCGGCGGAGCTGCGCTGCGCAGCCGCGCCACGAAGTCTTCGACCTGCTCACCCTCGGCGGCGATCTCGACACCCCGCGCGTCGTTCCTTACCCAGCCGGTTATGCCGATTTCATGTGCCAGGCGCCAGACGAAGGGCCGATAGCCGACGCCCTGAACGATGCCGGTGACGCGAACCCGGATCGCCGCGGTCATTGCGCGGCGGCACCCTTCTCCAGCCACGCCAGCCAGTCGCCCATGCCCTCGCCGCTCTTCGCCGAGACGCGCAGCACCTCGATCTGCGGATTGACACGGCGGGCGTAGGCGATGGCCTGGTCGACGTCGAAATCCAGGTACGGCAGCAGGTCGCACTTGTTGAGCAGCATCAGCCTCGCCGCGCGAAACATGTCCGGGTACTTGATCGGCTTGTCCTCGCCCTCGGTCACCGACAGCACGACCACCTTGTGCGCCTCGCCGAGGTCGAAGGCCGCCGGGCAGACCAGATTGCCGACGTTTTCGATCATCAGCAGCGAGCGCTCGGGCAGGTTCAGTTCATTGATGGCGTGGCCGACCATGTGTGCATCGAGGTGGCAGCCCTTGCCGGTGTTGATCTGCACCGCCATCACGCCAGTAGCCCGAATTCGCTCGGCATCCTGGCTGGTCTGCTGGTCGCCCTCGATCACGGCAACGGCGGCCTTATCCTTATCCTTCAAGGCTTCTATCGTCTTCACCAGCAGCGTGGTCTTGCCCGAGCCGGGGCTGGAAACCAGGTTCAACGCGAAGACGCGACGGCCGGCGAGGAAGGCGCGGTTCTCGCGCGCATAGGCGTCGTTCTTGGCGAGGATGTCCTGCTCGATCCGCACCCGGCGCGAAGCCGGCACGCCCGGCGCGTGGCTGTGGGCCGGCACGTAGGCATGCGCATGGGCGTGGTCATGCACGGCCTGTCCGTCGATTTTCGTTTCGCCCTGCCCGCAGCCGCATGTCGTACACATCCTGAATCACTCCACATCCATTTCACTGAACCGCGTCCCGGCGTCGTCGGCTGCTAAGGGGTGCAATCGAAAGTGTTGGGCGATCCACACATCCGTTCGCCCTGAGCTTGTCGAAGGGCAGTGTTGGTGCGGTAAGCGTGGTTCGACAAGCTCACCACGAACGGACATTCCCAACACTTTCGATTACACCCGCTGCTATGATTGTATTTGACAAGCTGCTTTATCGGGGTTCGAGGCAAACTCAAGCGTGGCGAGTCGCTGTCACCGGCTGTTGTCCGATTCAGGGGAGGGAGCATGGCACGATGGGTTCTGTTGTTGCTGCTGGCCCTGCTCGGCGCGCAACCGGCGTGGGCGGAGGGCGCGCACGTACTCACCGTGAAGGGCGCCATCGGCCCGGCCAGCGCCGATTACCTGCTGCGCGGACTCGACAAGGCGGCAGAGGCCCGCGCCACTCTGGTGGTGATCGAGATGGATACGCCGGGCGGGCTGGATAGCTCGATGCGCGACATCATCAAGGCCATCCTCGCCTCCCCCGTGCCGGTCGCCGCCTACGTTTCGCCCCAGGGCGCGCGCGCGGCCAGCGCCGGCACCTACATCCTCTACGCCAGCCACATCGCCGCGATGGCCCCGGCCACCAACCTGGGCGCGGCCACGCCGGTGGAACTGATGCCCAGCCCGACGCCGGAGAAACCCGCCGACAAGAAGGAAGATAAATCCGCGCCGCCGCAAGATGCGAAGGCCAGCAAGGCGATCAGCGATGCCGCCGCCTACATCCGCAGCCTGGCCGAACTGCGCGGGCGCAACGCCGACTGGGCGGAGCGGGCGGTGCGCGAGGCGGTCAGCCTGTCCGCCGAGGCGGCGTTGAAGGCGAAGGTGGTGGATGTGCTGGCGGTCGATCTGGCGGATCTGCTGAAGCAGATTCATGGCCGCAAGGTGAAGCTGGCGACGGGAGAAATCACGCTCGACACGGTGGGGCTGACCCTCACCCGGGTCGAACCAGACTGGCGCAGCCGCCTGCTGGCCGTCATCGGCGACCCGAGCATCGCTTACATTCTGCTGCTGCTGGGCATCTACGGGCTGTTCTACGAATTTTCCAATCCCGGCATGCTGTTCCCCGGCGTGGTCGGCGGCATCTGCCTGTTGCTCGCCCTGTTCGCCCTGCAAATGATGCCCATCAACTATGTCGGGCTGGCGCTCATCGCGCTCGGCATCGCCTTCATGCTGGCGGAGGCTTTCCTGCCCAGTTTTGGCGCGCTGGGGCTGGGCGGCCTGGCTGCCTTCGTCATCGGCTCGGTGATGTTGATCGACACCGACCTGCCCGATTATGGCGTTCCCTGGACATTAATCGTGCCGCTGGCTGTCACCTCCGCGCTGTTCAGCTTCGCGGTCGGCGGCATGGCACTGCGTGCCCGGCAACGTCCGGTGCTCACCGGCGGCGAGGAATTGCCGGGGATGGAAGGCGAAACGCTGGAAGACATCGAGGTCGAAGGCTGGGCGCGGGTACATGGCGAAACGTGGCGGGTGAAGAGCCGCGCGCCGCTGTCACGCGGGTCGAAAGTGCGAGTCACGGCGCGGCACGGCCTGACTCTGGAGGTGGAACCGATCAACTCAAAGGAGAATCACCATGTTTGAATTCGGCTGGTTTACCGCACCGTTACTGGTTCTGGCGCTACTGGCATACAGTTTTCGCATCCTCCGCGAATACGAACGCGGCATCGTGTTCATGCTCGGCCGCTTCTGGAAAGTGAAGGGGCCGGGCCTGGTGATCGTGCTGCCGGGCATCCAGCAGATGGTGCGGGTGGACCTGCGCACGGTGGTGTTCGACGTACCCAGCCAGGATGTGATCTCACGCGACAACGTCTCGGTGAAGGTCAACGCCGTGGTGTATTTTCGCGTCGTCGATCCGGCCAAGTCCATCCTGCAGGTGGAGGACTACCTGAACGCCACCAGCCAACTCGCGCAAACCACCCTGCGCTCGGTGCTGGGCAAGCACGAGCTGGACGAGATGCTGGCCGAGCGGGAGAAACTCAATCTGGACATCCAGCAAAGCCTGGACGCCCAGACCGACGCTTGGGGCATCAAGGTTTCCAACGTCGAAATCAAGCACGTGGACATCAACGAAACCATGGTGCGCGCCATCGCCAAGCAGGCCGAAGCCGAGCGCGAGCGGCGCGCCAAGATCATCCACGCGGAAGGCGAATTGCAGGCATCCGAAAAGCTGCTGGCGGCGGCGGAAATCCTCGCGCGCCAGCCGCAGGCCATGCAGTTGCGCTATCTGCAGACGCTCGCCGGCATTGCCGGCGACAAGACCAACACCATCGTCTTCCCGGTGCCGGGCGACTTCATGGATATGCTGCGCAAGAAAGCGCCGGGTGGCGATGTCTGAGACACTATTTCACGAGACACAAGCTCAATGAACCTCACATTTCTTGGCGCCGCGCGCGAAGTCACCGGTTCCAGCTATCTGGTGGAATCTGCTGGCCTGCGTTTTCTGGTGGATTGCGGCATGTTCCAGGGCGGCCGCGAAACGCGCGCAAAGAACCACAATGCCTTCAGCTTCGATCCCGAGTCGATCGCTTTCGTCATTCTCACCCACGCCCACATCGACCATTCCGGCCTGCTGCCCCGCCTCGTCGCCCTCGGTTTCAAGGGCCCGATTTATGCCACCCGCGCCACCGGCGACCTGTTGGGGGTGATGCTGCCGGACGCTGCACACATTCAGGAAAAGGAAGCGGAGCGGGAAAATTACCGGCGCTTCAAATCCAGAAAGCGATCAGGCAACGAGGTTGCGCCGTTGTACACCGTGGAGCAGGCGCGCAGCTGCCTGAAGCGTCTGCATCCCGTGGATTACGACACGGAAATCAATCCGCATCCCGCGGTACGCTGCATCTTCCGCGACGCCGGGCATATCCTCGGTTCGGCCATCGTGGAAGTGTGGGTGGGCAAAGGGACGCAGCAGCGCAAGATCGTCTTTTCAGGCGATCTGGGCCAGCCAGCGCGGCCCCTGGTGCGCGACCCCACGCCGATCACCGCCGCCGACTGGCTGGTGGTGGAATCGACCTACGGCAACCGGCTGCACAAGAGCATGCAGGCGACGGAGGACGAACTGACGCAAGCCGTCAATGACACCATCGAGAAAAAGGGCGGCAACCTCATCGTTCCCGCCTTCGCCGTCGGGCGCGCACAGGAAATGCTTTATCTGCTGGCCGACCTGACCCGGCGGAGGCGCATCCCCAAGCTCACCGTCTATGTCGATTCACCGATGGCGACCGCCGCCACCGAGGTCACCTACCAGCACATGGCGCTGCTGGACCCGGAAACCCAGGCGCTGATGGGGCAACATGGCGGCGCGAAGTATTTCCGCAAGCTGGCTTTTGTCGAGGACGTTGAGGAATCGATGGCGCTCGACAAGATCAAGGGAGGCGCGGTCATCATTTCCGCCAGCGGCATGTGCGATGCCGGCCGCATCAGGTATCACCTGCGCGCCAATCTGCCGCGCCGCGAGTCGACGATTCTCATCACCGGCTTTCAGGCGGCGGGCACCCTGGGCCGCCGGCTGGTGGACGGCGCCAAGCGGGTGAAGATCGGCGGCGAGGAAGTGCCGGTCCGGGCCGAGTTGTACACGCTGGGCGGTCTCTCCGCCCACGCCGACCAGGCCGCGCTCATGAACTGGCTCGGCCATTTCCGCGCGCCGCCCAAGAAAACCTTTGTGGTGCATGGCGAAGCAGAAACCGCGCTGGGCTTTGCCGCGCTCATCAAGGAAAAACTCGGCTGGCAAGCCGAAGCGCCGCTGGCCGGACAAAGCGTTACCCTGTCCTGAGCCATGCTCTCGAAACTGACAGCATCCTTCCTGCTGCTATTTCTGCTGGCCGGCTGCGCGCCGGTGCGGCACTACGAGGCCGCGCTGGTGTTGCAGGACATCGCCGCCGTCGATGGCGCAACCCGGCTCAAACAGACGACTGCCGCGCCGTTGCGCCAGTCCGTTGCCTATACCGTGGCGGGACGGGAACGGCGCGGCGATCTGTATTTGCCTGCGAACCTGCCAACAAACATTCGCGCCGCCATTGTCGCCGTGCCCGGCGCGGTGCCGTTGGGCAATGACGACCCGCGCCTGGTGGCCTTTGCCACGACGCTCGCGCGCGCCGGTTTTGCGGTGCTGGCGCCAGATCTTGCCGGTTTCCGGCAACTCGCCGTGCGCCCCACGGACGCCCGCGAGATCGCCGATGCCTTCGCCTGGCTCTCCAGCCGCGCGGAACTGGCCCCGGCGGGCCGCGCTGGCATGTTCGCCTTCAGCTATGCGGTCGGTCCGGCCGTCCTTGCCACGCTTGAACCAGACATCCGCTCACAGGTGCGCTTCGTCGTCGGCCTGGGCGGCTACCACGACCTGCCGCGCGCGATGCGTTTCTTCACCACCGGCTGGTTCGAGCATGACGGCCAATGGCACCGCATGACCCCGGACGACACCGGCAGGATGGTGTTGCTTTACGCCAGCCTGCCCTATCTTGGGGACGACAGCGAAGCCGACAATGCGCGCGGCATATTCGACCGCATGGTGGCGCGGCGCATGAACGATCCCGCCGCCGACCTGAGCCCGCATGCCGCCGGATTGAGTCGCGGCGCCCAGGCCGTCTACGCGCTTGCCGCCAACTCCGATCCCGCGCGCTTTGCCGAACTGTATGCGCGGCTGCCCGAGGCCATGCGCGCCGACATGCAACACCTGAATCTCGCGAGCCACAATCTGAAATCCTTGCAGGCCAAACTCATTTTGGTGCACGGGAAAAACGATAACCTCATCCCCTGGCCAGAGAGCCTGGCACTGGCCGCCGCCGCGCCGGAAGGCTTGGCGCGCGTATTTCTCATCCAGCGCGTACTCGGCCATGTCGATCTGAGCTTTTCCAATCTATTTTCCTGGCGCTTCTGGCGCGAAGACCTTCCCGATATGTGGAAATTGTGGCGGGTGATCGACCTGCTTTTGGCGGAGCGGACGGGATGAAGAGAAGTGTCATTCCATGGCTATTGGCTGCCCTGCTGGCGGCGCTTGCCCTGGCACTGCCGCCCTTCGCGCAACCCGTGCAGTATCACGACTTCGCCGACCAGCGTGCCTGTTTCGGTTTGCCCAATTGCCTCGACACCGCCTCCAACCTCCTGTTCGTGCTGGCAGGGGGGGGCGGTCTGCTCTTCCTGCGCGGCGCGGCGGCGCGGCACGCCTTCACCGACTTGCGCGAGCGCGCTCTCTACGCAGGGTTCTTCGGGGCAGTCGCACTCATTGGCCTGGCCTCGGGCTATTACCACCTCGCCCCGGACAACGCCGGGCTGGCCTGGGACCGGGCGGCGATCATGCTGGCCTTCATGGTCTGGTTCGCCGCCATCATCGGCGAGCGCATCGGCCGGCAGGTCGGGCTGCGCCTGCTGCCGCTGCTGCTCCTGGCCGGCCTCGCCAGCGTCGCTTACTGGTACTGGAGCGAAACACAGGGCAGCGGCGACCTGCGCTTCTACCTCCTGATGCAGCTCCTGCCGATCCTGCTGATTCCGCTCCTGCTGTGGCTCTACCCACCGCGTTACAGCGGCGGGTGGATCATTCCGGCAGTCATCGGGCTGTATCTGCTGGCCCTGCTGCTCGATCTCACCGATCATGCTGTGTTCGCACTGACCAACGGCCTGGTCAGCGGCCACACGGCGAAACACGTCGTCGCCGCGCTGGCGGCGCTGATGGTGTTACGCTACCTGCGGCGGCGCAGGCCGGTGTTTTTCTGAAACAGGGAGATTTGATGGAACAGGACGCGATTCTGAAAACCTACCGCCGCTACGCGGGCGGCTATGACTTGTATTTCGGCGCATTGTTCCACCCCGGGCGCAAGGGCATCATCGCGCGGATGAACTGCCAGCCCGGCGAACGGGTTCTGGAAGTGGGCGTCGGCACGGGCCTGTCGCTGCCGCTCTATCCGTCGAACGTCAGCGTCTCGGGCGTCGATATCTCGGAGGAAATGCTCGCGCGCGCCACGGCACGCAAACAGCGTCTCGGCCTGGACAACGTGACGCTCCACTGCCAGGATGCGGAACGCATGGACTTTCCCGACGACAGTTTCGACAAGGTGGTGGCCATGTACGTGGTGTCGGTCGCCCCCGACCCGGTGCGGCTGGTCGGCGAGATGCGCCGAGTCTGCAAGCCGGGCGGCGAACTCTACATCGTCAACCACTTCCACCGTCCGGGCACGCTCATCGGCAGTTTAGAGCGTCTGACCGCGCCGCTGGCGAAGTACCTGGGCTTCCACCCGGACTTTTGCCTGGACAGGTTCATGCGCGACACCCGGCTCAAGGTCGTGGAGAAAACCCCGGTCAACCTGTTCGGCCACTGGACGCTGCTGCGCGCGAAGAACGACAAGTCGGCGACGCCACCTGGGGCCTGACGGCGGGGCTGCGGGCGGATTTCTGAACGCCTGCTTTCGACCAACCCACAAGCCCGCTCTTGCAGCGGGCTTTTTCATATCCCCGTTTCGCTGTTGTGGCAAACTGCGGCTTGTCAAGTAGCTAGCGCCGGAGGCAGCATGAACACAAACCTGGAAGTCCTGGAAGCCGAAGTTCTGCGGTTGGCGCCCGTCGATCGCTCGCACCTGCTCGAGCGGTTGATTGCCAGCCTTGATTCAGACCCCGAAGTCGAGGCCGCCTGGGAACGCGAAGCGGATCGCCGGGAAGCCGGCCTGGAATCCGGTTTGGTCGCGGCAGTGCCAGGGCAGGCGGCGATCGCCAGGCTGCGGGCAAGGCTGCCGAGATGACTTGGTCGCTCCACCCGGGGGCGGAGCATGACATTGCCGATGCACTGGATTTTTACGGCGAACAC
The DNA here is from genome assembly GCA_030680085.1 of Rhodocyclaceae bacterium. Taxonomy (GTDB): domain Bacteria; phylum Pseudomonadota; class Gammaproteobacteria; order Burkholderiales; family Rhodocyclaceae; genus Sulfuricystis. Next base: position 16,675 of record JAUXWU010000176.1, read on the forward strand.
GCCAGCGCGGTCGTGGCTGCGCGCTTTCTCGGAGAGGTCGAACGTGTCGCCAGACTCTTGGCTGAACACCCCGGCATTGGCACGCCGACAACGCACGGACGCAGAACCTTCCCGCTGAAGGTTTTCCCGTACTCGGTCGTCTATCGAAATCTCGCGGACGGCATTCGAATCCTGATTGTGCGTCATCAACACAGAAAGCCCGGTTTCGCGGGCAGCAGACGGTAAGTCGCGGCGTTCCCCGCAGCTGCTCAGGCGTGACTTCTCGCCCCGATACCCTCGGCAATAAGCACGGTGGCCATCGTGTTCATGGATACGCCATCGCTGGCCGCCAGCGCCTTCAGCGCGGAATGGACGCTGCGGGGCAGTCTCTGCACAAAGCGCACGGGAGCTACATCGCCGCCCGGAACGGGAACCGGCCGGCCATCTTCAACATGCGCGGCCATCCATGCGGCAAACGCACCACGAGCATCCTCGATAGCCTCCTCCGGGCTTTCGCCGTCGGCCATGCAGCCGGGAAGATCAGGAAACGTCGCCAGAAACCCGCCTCCCTCGTCAGCCGTCAGCGGGCGAATTTCAAGCGGGTAATCTTCAAATTTCGGAATCATTCAGGCCTCCAGTCAAGCAAAGTAATAAATTGCGTCACATACACCGCTTTAATGGGTTTACGCGCCGGGACCGATACCTCAAGCAGCAGTTCTCATTTCAAAATCTGACTTTGTTCTGATTCAACGGATCGGTGCGGCTTTTTCGGGTATGCCCGACACACGAGGCAAGAGTAATAACCAGCGTTATGCGATGGAAGATGCGGC
>JAUXWU010000184.1 GCA_030680085.1 Rhodocyclaceae bacterium
ATATGTCTTCCATCTTGAGGTAACCTCGCGTTTGTCATTTATATCCCTCGGATGAGGGGCGAGTCGACATCTTGACTTCAATACAACCACAACACCGGGGTTTCCTCCGCGTAGCGGCTTCGTCCAACCCGGCAGTCCACACGGACGCTGCGCGATAAAGCCGCGCAGCGCCGGTGACTTCTACGTTATGCCGCAAATACATCACCGTTTCCCTGCCTCCAAAATCGGAATATTTGCCTCGGTCGGGACGTAGATGATCTGGTTGATCTTCCCTTCCTTGAGTGCTTCGGCAAACGCACCGATGAATTCCTGCTGTCGGTACTCCGGGTATTTGTGAGCAGCCTCACCCATGATCCCAATAGCGTCCGCCATTGCCCTTGCCGACTCAAGTTCTGCATTGGCTTGGGTCACAATTATCTGCCGGGTTTGGTCGGCCTTTGCCAGCGCAGCCCTGCCGGAGTATTCCTGTTGCCACACCGAGGAATCAATGGGGTCAGACTCGATTGATTTTCTTGATTTTGATTTGGATTTTGGTAAATCAATCGAGTCTGACCCCATTGATTTTGATCGAGTCTGACCCCATTGATTTTGCGGTTTCAGCATGGAATAAATAGGGGACAGACCACGATTTCCGCCGTCCCGCCAGCGCCGACTTTATGAACATGACCCAAAGAATCATCAGCGGAAAACCACGGGGTCAGGTCTTGCAATCACGCATCCGGCCTAACGGCGCACCAATGGACGCTGCGCGATAAAGCCGCGCAGCGCCGGTGACTTCTACGTTATGCCCCACCCGTGCGGGTGCAGTGGCGGGGCGGTTCATCGCTCCGTTGTCAAACGGTTTGACAAACTGTATTCGTTCGAATACAGTTTGTCATGTTCTCGATCAAACCACTTCCCGAATTCACTGACTGGCTTGCCGGTCTCAAGGACGGCATGACACATCGCCGTCTGGCGCGGCGCCTGGAAAAGGCGCAGGCGGGCAATCTGGGGGACGTGAAGCCGGTCGGCGAGGGCGTGTTCGAGATGCGCGAGCACTTCGGGCCGGGCTGGCGCGTGTACTACGTCCAGCGCGGCGCGGTGCTGATCGTGATGCTGGGCGGCGGCGATAAATCGACGCAGGCCGCCGATATTGCCAAGGCCATCAAGCTGGCCGCTACCGTGGAGGAATGAGCCATGACCAAGAAAATAAAAGTGTCCGAGTTGCCCGAATTCGATATTGCCGAGCACCTGCCCGACGATCAGGCGATTGCCGAATACCTTACCGTCGTTCTTGAGGAAAACGATCCGGCGGCGCTGGCCAATGCCTTGGGAACGATTGCCCGTGCGCGCGGCATGACGGAGATTGCCAAAGCCTCGGGCCTGGGGCGCGAGGCGCTGTACAAGGCGCTGCGCCCCGATGCACAGCCGCGCTTCGATACGATCAGCCGCGTCTGTTCGGCGCTGGGGGTGAAGTTGGTGGCACAGGCCGTTCATGCGTGAATCTCCGCATTTCTTTTCTTGAGAAGATCCGGGGATGCATGTCCATGTTCAGGGCCAGAACGGTGAAGCAAAGTTCTGGCTCGAACCTGTGATCGAAGTCGCCCAGCACACCGGCCTGTCCCGGCGAGAATCGAGCGGCGCGTGCCGGGCTGTCCCGCGAAAGCCTTTACAAGGCGCGTTCTGGTGATCGTATAACCCAGGATGACTGAAGTCGCCACCACCGCCACGGGGCGCCACCGCCGCAGCCGCCAGCGCCCCGGCCCGCGGGATCCCATCGACACCTGGCCACCGGCCTGGTGCGCGTTGGCGACCCTCTGGGCACGACGCTTATCCGGCGGCAATCTGCGCTGCAAGTGGGATACCTTGCTGTCAGCCGCGGGCGGCGCGGCCTTCGAGACGGCGCACGACTTGCTTGAAGCCTTGCTGGGCGGCGGCTGGATCGGTGTCGACGAAGCCTGGCAGGACGGACGCTGGCAGCCGCTGTGGATAGAATTTGTCGCCTTGCCCGAACTGCGCCAGGCACTGGGACTGCCCGCACCGGGCGCCCGGCTGGCGGCCACCTTGCAGGCGCGTGCGAATTTGTTGACGGCGCTGGAACGCTGGTCGGATTATCCGGAACGTCCAGAGCAGGCGACGCGGCGCGACTTTTCCCAGTTCGCGCGCGGCGACACGAAAGGCATCACGGCCGCCGAATGGGATTGGCTCGATGCCCAGGTCGATCTGGCCGCCTGCGGCATTGCCAACCATGCGCCGCTCTTGTGCATTGCCGCGCCGCTGGTGTTGCAAATGCCGCGCGGCCAACTGAATCTCGCTGTTGCGCCGGATTTTCTCGCGCTGCCGCCAAGCATCCTGGAACAATGCAGCGCCGTCTCGTCAGCCGTAACGCTGTGGTCACTGGTCGAAAACCGCACCAGTTTCGAGCGCGTCGCGCGCGGCCGACAAGCCGGCGAAGGCGTGATCTGGCTGCCCGGTTTCCCGCCCGGCTGGTGGCAAACCGCCATTGCGCGCCTGCTGCAACTCGCCCCCGCCCCGGCGCGGATCGCCTGCGACCCCGACCCGGCCGGCATCGAGATCGCCCTGCACGCTGGCACACTCTGGCACGGCGCCGGGCTAGCCTGGCAGCCTTGGCGCATGAGCCCCGGCGACCTTGCCAGCCTGACACAACGCAAACCGCTCAACGACCACGATCGCGCCCGCCTCGCCGCCCTCGGCACACAAGCCCTTCCCCCCGAACTGGATAAACTCGCCGCCGTGCTTGCCATGACTGGCGAGAAAGGCGAACAGGAAGGCTATCTGTAAAAGTCGGCGCTGGCGGGACGGCGTCTCAACACGCTTTCAGCAACCGTCACATGGCGAAATACCGGTGATCCGTGCCGAACCCTTTCTTTTCAGCGACAATTCGTCACCTTCAACCCGCAACATCCCATGGCACGTAAATTTGAACCACCTGCCGCTTCTACCCTGGAAAACGGGGCCGAACTCGCGCGCCAAGCCTTGCTGAAGCCGCTGGAGGATGGTGGCACCACGCCGACAAAAGCCAGAGTCCGCAGTTTGTGACCATGACAGAATGGATTGCGACTTTTACCGAATATATGAATTCACGAAACAAGGATTGAAGATGTCCGCCCAAGACCTGAATCAAGCTGTAAAAGACGAAAACCACATCATCGCCGAGCGCCGCGAAAAGCTCGCCAACTGGCGCGCCAGCGGTAATGCTTATCCCAATGACTTCCGCCGCGAAAATCTCGCCGGTCGGCTCGACGAGTTGTATGGCGAAAAGACCCGCGAGGAACTCGAAGCCACGCCCATCGAGGTCAAGGTAGCTGGCCGCATCATGCTGAAACGCGTGATGGGCAAGGCGAGTTTTGCGACGATTCAGGATCTCTCCGGTCGCATCCAGCTTTACCTCAACAACGATGGCGTCGGCGTCCCCGTGCATGACGACTTCAAAAAATGGGACCTCGGCGACATCGTCGGCGCGGTTGGCACGCTGTTCAAGACCAAGACCGGCGAACTCACCGTGCAATGTGGCGAGATTCGCCTGCTGTCGAAATGCCTGCGGCCGCTGCCGGAAAAATTCCACGGCCTCACCGATGTCGAGCAGAAATATCGCCAGCGTTATCTCGACCTGATCACCAACGCGGATACGCGCTTCACCTTCGTCGCCCGCAGCCGTCTGGTGCAATCGGTGCGCAACTACATGAACGGCCACGGCTTCCTCGAAGTCGAAACGCCGATGATGCACCCCATCCCCGGCGGCGCATCGGCCAAGCCCTTCACCACCCACCACAATGCCCTTGACATGGAACTGTTCCTGCGCATCGCGCCGGAGCTGTATCTGAAACGTCTGGTGTTCGGCGGCTTCGAGCGGGTGTTCGAGATCAACCGCAACTTCCGCAACGAAGGCTTGAGTCCGCGCCATAACCCCGAATTCACCATGATGGAGTTCTACGAGGCATATGCGAATTATCAAAGCCTGATGAATTTCACC
>JAUXWU010000135.1 GCA_030680085.1 Rhodocyclaceae bacterium
TCCACTCGGAGAGGTTGAGCACGCGCGCCACGTTTAGATAATCCTGCGGCACGCGCATCACGCCTTGGGCGGTGTTCATGATCATCGGCCAGATGGAACAGATGAAAATGGTCCAGATGGCGGCCGGGTCCGCCCGTTGAAACACCAGCAGGCCGATCGGCAGCCAGGCCAGCGGCGAAACCGGACGCAGCAGGCTGATGATCGGGTTGATCATGCCGGCCATCGTGGCGAAGCGACCGAGAATGAAACCCGCCGGGATGCCGATCAGCGCCGCGAAGCCGAAGCCGATGGCGACCCGTTGCAGCGAGGCGAGGATGTTCCAGCCGATGCCCTGGTCGTTCGGCCCGTTTTGGTAGACCGGGTCGGCGAAGAGCTTGACGGCGGCATCCCAGGTTTTGCCCGGCGTCGGGATGTTGCCGCCGTTCATCGTCGCCAGGTGCCAGATGCCGATCAGCAGCACCAGCCCCATGACGGGCGGCAACACCGTGCCGAGCAGGGCGCGCATTGCAGCGGCATCTGCCTCGGTGCTGCTCGGTCCGGAAACTTGTGTGGAAACTGAGGTCACTATTTACCCCTTGATCTTGAAGCCGTCGGCGTACTTCTTCGGGTCCTTGCCGTCCCAGACCACGCCGTCAATTAACGTTGAAGTGCGCATGTCGCTCTTCGGCACGGCAACCTTGAGCTGGCTGGCCGCCTCCTTGTAGAGCGCGATCTGGTTGACCTTCTTCGCCACGGCGAGATAGTCCGGGTGCTCGCCCAGCAGCCCCCAGCGCTTGTGCTGGGTCAAAAACCACATGCCATCCGACAGGTAGGGGAAATTCACCGCGCCGTCGTTGAAGAACTTCATGTGGTTCTTGTCGGACCAGCTTCTCATTTGCGTACCGGTCAGGCCGTTTTCGTACTGGCCGATCATGCGGCTGCGGATTACGTCGACGTCGGTATTGACGTAGGCCTTGGCCGCAATCGTCTCGGCTGTCTTGCCGCGGTTGGCGGCGGAGGCGTCAATCCACATCGATGCTTCGAGCACGGCCATGATCATGGCGCGGGCGGTGTTCGGATATTTCTGCGTGAAATCGGCGGTCGTCCCCAGCACCTTTTCCGGATGGTCAGTCCAGATGTCCTGCGTGGTGGCGGCGGAGAAGCCGATCTTGTCGATGATGGCACGGTTGTTCCAGGGCTCGCCGACACAGAAACCATCCATGTTGCCGATGCGCATGTTGGCCACCATCTGCGGCGGCGGCACGGTGATGGTCTTGACGTCCTTCAGCGGATTGATGCCGTGGGTTGCCAGCCAGTAGTAGAGCCACATCGCGTGTGTGCCCGTCGGGAAGGTCTGGGCGAAGGTGTATTCACGCTCCTTCTTCGCCACCAGCGCGGCCAGTGATGCACCATCCGTCGCACCCTTGTCCTTCAACTGGTTGGAGAGCGTGATGCCCTGGCCGTTGTTGTTGAGCGTCATCAGCACGGCCATGTCTTTCTTCGGGCCGCCGATGCCGAGCTGCACGCCATAGATGAGGCCGTAGAGCACATGGGCGGCGTCGAGTTCGCCATTCACCAGCTTGTCGCGCACGCCGGCCCAACTCGCCTCCTTGGTCGGCACGATCTTGATGCCGTACTTCTTGTCGAAACCCATCACCGATGCCATGACGACCGAGGCACAGTCGGTGAGCGGAATGAAGCCGATACGCACTTCTTCCTTTTCCGGTTTGTCTGAACCGGCGGCCCAGGCATGGGGAATCGCGCTCATGAGCGCGGCTCCGGCAGCCAGGCGCAGGAAATCGCGGCGGGAAGATTCAACAGGAACAAGGGGAGCGGGCAGGATGGTCGATTCACGGTTCATGGAATTCTCCAAAGGGTGGTTAAGGATGTCAGCCTATACGCAACAGTCGTGCCAGGCGGTATGTTGAAATATAGATATTCAATTGGAACAGTGGGTTGCCGTCAGAAGTCGACATTGTCAAGACAGCAATCCGAGCGAGGGATGCGGCATCGCACAGGTGACACAGGTGCAAAACGTCTTGCATATGCACCAAACTGGGGCGCAGCTCAGAGGGGGTAATGTAGGATTTGCGACAATCACTAATTTGTGTAACACCATGATTCCATGATGAACATGAGCTGGCACTAGAATTGCGATTAGCTGGTCATGAACATTTCAGACCAGACCATAATCATCAACGACACGACGCTGCGCGACGGCGAGCAGACGGCGGGTGTCGCCTTCAGCCTCGACGAAAAGCTGGCGATTGCCCGCGAGCTCGATGCCCTGGGCGTGCCCAAAATGGAAGTCGGCATTCCGGCCATGGGCGCGGTCGAGCGCGACAGCATCCGCGCCGTCGCCGCCCTCGGGCTCAAGGCGGGGCTGATGGTCTGGGGGCGGATGAGCAAGTCCGACATCGACGCCTGCACCGGCCTGGGCGCCGGCATGATGGATATCTCGGTGCCGGCGTCGGATCAGCACCTGCGGCACAAGCTCAAGCGCGACCGCGACTGGCTGCTCAAGGAAATCCCGCCGCATATCGAATACGCGCTTGCCGCTGGGCTCGAAGTCTGCATCGGCGGCGAGGATGCTTCGCGGGCCGATCCCGACTTCCTGTGCCGCATCGT
>JAUXWU010000194.1 GCA_030680085.1 Rhodocyclaceae bacterium
GACAATCTGGAGCTTAAGCCGAATGGCTATCGCATCACCTTGAAAGGTGTCGAGGTCGGCGTCGGCGAAGCCTATCCGGGCATGCATCTGGCCATCAATCCGGGGCGCGTCAGCGGGCCGCTGGCCGGCAGCCCGACCCAGGATCCGGCCTTCGGCCTGCCGGCGGTCTGGATCGAGCAGAATCTCCGCGACCAGGCGCACATCATGGGCTACACGGTGGTCGATGCCGGCACGGTGATGGCCACCCATCTCAATCACCTGATCCTCACCCATGCCGCCGAGCTGCTGGGGCGGCAGGAAACCCAGGCGCTGCTCGACCACCTGGCGAAGGACGCACCGAAACTGATCGAAGAGCTGGTGCCGAAGGCGCTGCCGCTGTCCGCCGTTCAGCGGGTGCTGCAAAACCTGCTGGAAGAAGGCGTCAATATCCGCGACATGCGCACCATCATCGAGACGCTGGCCGAAAATGCGCCGCGCACACAAGACCCCGCCGAACTGACGTCGCTGGTGCGCGTCAGCCTGGGGCGGGCGATTGTCCAGCAGCTCTATCCGAACGGTCAGGAGCTGGCGGTGATGGCGCTCGAACCGGGCCTGGAACGCCTGCTGGCGCAGGCCATGCAAGGCGCGGGCGCCGACGGTTCGGGCATCGAGCCGGGCCTGGCCGATACGCTGCTGCGCGAGACCGTGGCGGCGGCCAAGCGGCAGGAAGACCTGGGCTTGCCCGCGGTGCTGCTCGTGCCGAGCGGATTACGCTGGTTGATGTCGCGCTTTTTGCGCCGCGCCTGGACGAACCTGAAGGTGCTGGCCAACAGCGAAATCCCGGATTCGAAAACGATCAAGGTGACGGCCGTCATCGGCGCAAAAGCCTAAGCGGCGAAACACGGCAAAGGAAATGACATGACAGTAAAACGATTTTTCGGCGAAAGCGCGCGCGAGGCGCTGCGCAAGGTCAAGGAAGCGCTTGGCCCGGAGGCGATTGTCGTTTCCAACAAGGCGGTGCCCGGCGGCGTGGAAATCACCGCCATGTCGGCCGATAGTCTTGATGCGCTGACGGGGGACGGGGGACAGAAGACGATTGGCGCCGTCCCGCCAGCGCCGACTTTTGGCGCACCAGCGGGACGTCCAAACCTCCCGCCAGCGCCGCCTTTTGGTGTTTCAAGCGAGGATGATTACACCGTCAGTCTGTCGGCCAAGGCGCGGGCGCCACTGCCTTTTCAGCCTTGGCAACCCTGGCAACAGGAGAGTGCGCGGCAGGATGTCGCACCGGCCGGGGAAGACAAGGTGAAGTTGCGGCCTTTGCCACCCAAACTCGCACCAAAATCCGCGCCCAAATCCGCCGGGTTGGCTGGCTCTTCCGCGCACGCCATCCTGGATAGCGTTCCGGCAGAACCGAGCGGTGGAATGGAAGGTAGCGCGGAGGTGCGGCAATTGATGACCGAGGTGCAGAGCATCCGCAGCATGCTTGAACGTCAATTGGCCGGTTTCGCCTGGAGCGACATGACTCGCCACGCGCCCGCCAAGGCGCAGTTGCTGGGTGAAATGCTGGAGGCCGGTTTTTCCGGCGTGCTGGCGCGGCGGCTGGTCGAGGATATGCCGGATGAATTGGCGCAGCAGGACGGCCGCAAATGGCTGGTCGGCGCGGTCAATCGCCGCCTGCGCACGCTCACCAGCGAAAACGACCTGATCGACCGGGGCGGCGTGTTCGCGCTGGTGGGGCCGACCGGCGTCGGCAAGACCACCACGACGGCCAAGCTCGCCGCGCGTTGCGTGGTGCGCTACGGCGCCGACAAGCTGGCGCTGCTGACGACCGACGGCTACCGGATCGGCGCGCATGAGCAGTTGCGCATCTATGGCCGCATCCTCGGCGTGCCGGTGCATGTGGTCAGGGACAGCGAAGACCTGCGCCGCACCTTGGGTGAGCTCTCCGGCAAGCACATGGTGCTCATCGATACCGTCGGCATGAGCCAGCGCGACCGCATGGTGGCCGAACAGGCGGCGATGCTGACGCGCGGCGGTGCGGTGCGGCGGCTGTTGATGCTGAACGCCACCAGTCGCGGCGACACGCTTGACGACGTGATCAAGAGTTACGCCGGCGAAGATCTCGCCGGCTGCATCCTGACCAAGGTGGACGAAACGGCTTCGCTGGCGCCGGCGCTCGATGCCGTGGTGCGGCACGGTCTGCTGCTGGCCTATGTCGCGAATGGCCAGCGCGTCCCCGAAGACCTGCACCTGCCCAACCGCAACTATCTGCTGCATCGGGCTTTCAAGCAGCCCACGGTGGAATCGGCGCATCGGCTGCAAACGGAAGAGCTGGGGCTGGTGATGCCCGTTGCGAACCAAACCGCGCGGGAGCCGGCATTTGTCTAATCACGCAATGATGCGTGACCAGGCGGACGGACTGCGCCGACTGTTCGGCGCGTCCGCCGTGACGTTGTCCGTGGCGGCGCGCGAAACGGACGTGATCGACGCCTATGCGCGGATCAAGCGCGTCGCGCGCGAGCAAGGCTGCGGACACTTCCGGATCACTATCACCCATGCCCGCTCGGTCCTGGAGGCGCAGGCGGTCTTCGACAACCTGCAACGCGTGACCCGCGAGTACCTGGGCGTTCGGCTCGATTATCTCGGTATGACGCTGGTCGAGGCGGACGGCGCCGCGACCTATGTCTGTCCCAATCCGTCCGCAGTGGCGGGACTCTGGGATTCGGTGTTATAAATACGCTGATGGCAACGATGTACACCTCCCATGGCGCGCTCGAAAAAGAGCGGCTCGTCAATCAATATGTCCCGCTGGTCAAGCGGATCGCCTTTCATCTGATGGCGCGACTGCCGGCCAGCGTGGAGGTGGATGACCTTGTGCAAAACGGCATGCTCGGCCTGCTCGACGCGCTGGGGCGTTTCGAGGATGGCCTGGGCGCGCAATTCGAAACTTACGCGGTGCAGCGGGTGCGCGGCGCCATGCTGGACGGTTTGCGCGAGAACGACTGGCTGCCGAGGGGGCTGCGCAAGGAAATGCGCCGTGTCGAGGCCGCCATCCAGAAACTCGAACACCAGCAGGGACGCCATGCCAGCGAGGGCGAGCTGGCGGCCGCGCTGGAGATGCCGCTGGCCGACTATCAGAAGTTGTTGCAGGATGCGCGCGGTCATCAAATCGTCTATCTCGAAGACCTGGCCGAGGCTAACGACGACTATCTCGAACGGCACGCCGCCGGCGTCTCGCCCGATCCGCTGGCGCTGCTTGAAGAAAGCGACCTGCGCGGCGCGCTGGTCGAGGCTATCGCCAACCTGCCGGAGCGCGAAAAGATGATGATGGCGCTTTATTACGAACAGGATATGAACCTGCGTGAAATCGGCGCGGTGCTGGGCGTTACCGAGTCGCGTGTCTGTCAGGTGCACACGCAGGCGGTTGCCCGCCTGCGCGCCACCATGCTCGGTGATGCAGGCACGCAGAAGCCCGCAGCGAAGCGCTGCGGCCGCAAACCAAAACTGGCGCAACCCGCCCTCGCGTGAAGATCATGGACAAGACCAGTATCGTCGGCCTGCTGCTCGGAATCGTCGCCATTGTGGGCGGGCAGGTGCTCGAAGGTGGGCACGTCGCATCCTTGTACCAGCCGACGGCCTTTCTGATCGTCATTGGCGGCACGCTGGGCGCCGTCATGCTGCAAAGCCCGCTTGCGGTTTTTGTGACCGGCCTCAAGATGGTCAAATGGGTGTTTTTGCCACCTCAGACCAATCCTGAGCAGTTGATCGAGCAGATGGTCAGTTGGGGCTATGTAGCGCGCAAGGAGGGCTTGCTGGCGCTGGAGGCTCAGACCGAGACGGTATCCGATCCTTTCATG
>JAUXWU010000201.1 GCA_030680085.1 Rhodocyclaceae bacterium
TCCGATCCTTTCATGCGCAGGGGCTTGCAACTCCTCGTCGATGGCGTCGGGCCGGAGCGTCTGCGCGGCGTGCTGGAAGTCGAGATCGACACCTATGAGGAACAGATGAAGTTGTCGGCCAAGATCTGGGAGGCGGCCGGCGGCTACTCGCCGACCATCGGTATCCTGGGTGCGGTGATGGGTCTGATCCACATCATGGAGAACCTCTCAGACCCCTCCAAGCTCGGCGCCGGCATCGCGGTGGCCTTCGTCGCGACGATCTACGGCGTCGGGGCGGCCAACCTGATCTTCCTGCCGATCGCAAAAAAACTGCTGTTCATCATCAATCGCCTGGTCGCCATCCGCGAGATGTTCATCGACGGCCTGATCGGCATTTCCAACGGTGACAATCCACGCATCATAGAAAGCCGCATGCAGGGTTACATCGTCTGAGCATGAGATCAGTCATGGGACGACGGCGTAAAGGCGAAGAAGAGCACGAAAACCACGAACGCTGGATCGTCTCCTATGCGGATTTCATCACCCTGCTGTTTGCCTTTTTCGTTGTGATGTATGCGCTCTCGACGATGAATGAGGGCAAATATCGCATCCTGTCCATTTCGATCTCGTCGGCGTTTCGCAATGTGCCGGGCAGCGCCAGCGGGGCGCAAATCAATCCAAACGCGCCGCTGTCGGTCGGCATTCCCGTCAAAAAACCCCAGATCGACCACAAGCGCCAGCAGAACCGCGAAACGCTGCGCAACAAGGCGAAGGAAATCGCCACCGCGCTGGCACCCCTGGTGGAACAGGGGCAGGTGCGGGTTACCGAAGGGGCGCGGGGCATCACCGTCGAAATCAATGCCAGCGTGCTGTTCGACTCTGGCGAAGCGCGCCTGCAAATCCCTGCCGTGCGGGCGCTGACAGCAGTCGGGCAGATTCTCTCCACCACCGACTTCCCGATCACCGTTGAAGGGCACACCGACAATGTGCGGATCAATTCGCCGCTGTTTCCATCGAACTGGGAGCTCTCCGGCGCCCGCGCCGCGAGCGTGGTGCGGCTGTTCATCGACACCGGCGTCGATCCGCGCAGTTTGACGGCGACCGGCTACGCCGAACAGCGGCCTATCGCCGACAACGCCAGCGCCGAAGGTCGGCAGCGCAACCGTCGCGTCGCCATCAACATGGAATCGAAAACGCCCGACCAGGTGAAAGAGTTGGCGCTTCCCGAGTAACTCAGGCCTTACCGAGGATGCGGCCGCCCAGCCCGGCGGTTTGCTGACCGTCCGGGCCGTAGGTCATCGCGCGGTCGCTGGCATTCATCAAAATGGCGAAAGCCTGCTGGTTGTGCTGCATGTGCAGGCCGATCAGTTTGCCGTTGGTTGCGTTTTGCTCGCGCGCCAGGGCGGCGAGATCCAGGAGCTTTTGCCACGCTTTGGCGTAGTCTTCCCCGTGACTGGCCAGCCAGGCTTCCATGCCGGCGCGTCCACTGGCCAGACCGAGCTGGGCCAATTGCCGCTCGCGCGCCTGGGCGAGGTCGGCAAGCTGGTTGGTCAGGCTGGTTTTATTTTCGGTGAGCGGCAGCAGGGCTTCGATATCGCCCCGGGTGAGCAATTCCTGCTCGCGCTTCAGAAGCGCAACAAACTCGCCGAGCTTGCGAATCTCTTCGTTCAGCGTGTTGCCAAGCAGCAATGCCGGATTCAGAACGGAAGAAGGCGTCACGCCGGATCAGGCGGCCGGCTTAGTTGGCAGCATGTGGGCGCCCGAGCATCTCGCGCACGCTGGTCAGCAGGCCGTCGGCAATGCTCTCGGGGTTGATCTGGAAACGGCCCTCACTGATCGCGGCCTTGATTTCGGCGACGCGCTCGGCGTTGACCGGCGTCTCGCCAGCGCCGACTTTCTGCATGTGGGCGGAAAGCGAGGAAATATCGACACGCGCCGCCGTTCCAGCAGCGGATTGTGGCGACGCGGCGGCAGGGCCAGCAGCGTTCTTGGCACGGACGGAATCCGGCGCTTTGCCGACGGCGGGGATGGCAGTGTTGATCTTCACGTTAATTTCCTTTCGCGCAGGGCGTTTCTCTAGGGCTATTTACGGCACGGCGGGCAAAAACCTGAGACAAAAGCAGAATCGCCGTTGATTATATTCAGTAACCGACTTCCACCGTGCCGCCGGCTTTGGCAACCCCGCTGATGACCTGGCCGGTGCCCAGCCGGACCTGGGCGACCTGACCCTCGACGGCATTGTTGAGTGCGCGGCCTTCGTTGCTTACGGCAAAACCCGGCCCGCGTGACACGACCCGCACCGACTGGCCCTGGCGCACCACCCACAGGGCTTTGAGCATATCTGCGCGGAGCGGCCGACCGGCGGGGATCGACGTGGTGGCCGCACGGCCGACGGCGCCGGTTGCTTCGGTCAGGATATTGGCGGGCAGATCTGACAGGTCGCCAAATTGTGTGGCCAGGTCTCCTTCGACCACGACCTGACCCTGGGCGATGGGGCGCGCGCTGATCAGATAATCAGCCTTGACGCGGACATGCACTGGTACATGGACGCGCCAGCCGGCGGCATCGAGACAACGCACCATGACGTTGGTGCGGCCCCAGGCCTGTGCGCCGGGCGGGCGACTGACATCGAAGTTGTTGCACGGCGCGAGCTGATTGCCCGGGTCGAGATTGCCAATTTCGTGGCTGACCTGGCCGGGCAGACCCTTGGACTGGATTTTCAGCCAGCTTTCGATGGCCTTTTTGACCGGCGCGGGATCCTGCTGGGTGTGAGCCAGCGGGGCAGCCAGGCAAAGGGCGAGGAACGCCAGCAAGGGACGGAGGGGAGTGGTCAATCTTTGCATGCTGGCATTGAACCATTCGGTACTGCATGAAGGTTGACTGCGTAGCGGCGCTTTTTCGCCGCTTTTCTTTCTTGGTCCGCTGCTACCGGGTTAGCTGGGCGTAGAACAGGGGCAGACGGGTCGGCAGTTCATCGGGTTTGCGGATAACCGCGTATCCGGCCGGCCCGAACAGGTGTGGCAGATAGCTCGCGCCTTCGCGATCGATCGTTACGCAGAACGGCACCAGTCCCTGACGGCGTGCTTCGCCGATGGCGGCGCGGGTGTCCTCGATGCCGTAGCGCCCCTCGTACAGATCAAGGTCGTTCGGCTTCCCGTCGGAGAGGATGAGCAGGATGCGCCGGCTTGCGGTTTCGCGTCCTAGCAGTGCGGCGGCGTGGCGGACGGCCGCGCCGAGGCGGGTGTAGTAGCCGGATTTGATTGCAGCGATCCGGCCGCGCACGCGGTCGTCAAAGCACTCGTCGAAGTTCTTCAGCCGGTGGAAGCGAACATTGCTTCGTTTGAGCGACGAGAAGCCGCAGATCGCGAAGCGGTCACCGGTGGCGTCGAGTGCTTCGCCAAACAGCAGCAGCGAGTCGCGGATGACGTCGATCACCCGGGCGTCGGACGAAATCCATGAGTCGGTCGAAAGCGACAGATCGGCCAGCACCAGGCAGGACAGGTCGCGCGCGCGCTTCTCGAGCGAGAGATAGAGTTGTTCGGACGGGTGGCGGCCGACGCTGCGGTCGGTCTGCGCGCGCACCACTGCATCGACGTCGAGTTCGGTGCCGTCGGGGCGATGCTTGAGCCACACGCGGCCCGGCTGCAACGCGGCAAACTGCTGGTGCAGGCGGCGCGCGGTGCGGCGCAGATAGGGCGGTAGCGCGGCCGGAGCGGCGTTCCGCGCCACCATCTCGGTCAAGCACACGTGGTCTTCTATCAGGCGCTGCTTGCGATAGTCCCACTCGGGTAGCCGAATGCCTGGCCCGAGCACGACATCGTCCTCGGCGGCCGACGGCAGGTCGAGGTCGAACTTGACCTTCGAGGCGACCGGATCCTTGTCCTGGGCGAGGGAGAGGTGGTCGAGATCACGCGCGGCAGCGGCGGCGTTCGGGTCGGGGTCGTCGTCAGTGGGGCGATTGATGCGCAGGAACTCGGCCACGGCGAGCAGACTTTCGGCGCGGAACATGATCGCCAGGCCGTTCTTCTCCTTCGGCATGTCCTCGCGTTGTGCGCGATAGGCGCGCCGTTCCGCCTCCTCCGACGGCGGTGCGCCGTGGGTGGTTTGTTCGGGATCGGCATCGGTCGAGCGGACCGCGGATGCGCTCGTCCCCAGCGAGCCCGAGAGCCAAAGCTGAACCGGCTCGGCCGGAGGTGTGTCAGTGCTTGCCGCGGGCAGGACAAGCACACTGCCGGGTTCTGTCAGGGCGCGACGGATCGCTCGTTCGCGTTCGGCTTCGGCCGCGGGTAGCCGGGTCGGGTCCATGCGGGTCGGCAGATAGGCATCGACCAGCCTGCGGTAGCGGGCGCCGATTCCTGGCCAGGTTTCGATGGCGCAACAGGTCGCGGCCTGATTGCGCCGGAAATCGCCTGCGGCGTCCTGCGTGAAGCGCGTGTCGGCGGGTAGCCGGTCGTGTGCGGCGGCCAGGGCGGCAAGCCACAGGTAGAGGTCGCGGTTCAGGCTGCGCAGGGGAAAGCAGTCGATCTCCGGCGGCAGCCGCAGTGTCGCCTGATCCATGCGCGCACGCGCCGTCTTGTCGCCGACACCGGCAATCCGTGCGAACAGGCTACGTCGCGCACCATGCGGGTCGATGGTCGCTGCCGCCACGCGCAAGCCGGGGTCGCCGCCGAGCGCGCGGAAGTAGACGCCGGCGGTGCGTTCGATCTCCTTGAGCCGGACCGCCGCCGCTGGGTAACGCTGCTCGGCAGTGCGCGTGATCAGACGATGCCAGAGCTTGCCGATGGTTTCTTCCATGTCCGGATCACTTCTTGCGCCGTTGCAACAGCGCGGCGGAGCGGAAGCCGGCCTCATTTTCGCGGGCTGCCGCATCACTGACCCAGGCGAGCAGCGGCCCGTCCGGGTTGTTGCGCTGAGTCTGCCCGCAGGCGTCGATGCACTGGCCGCACTGGGTGCAGGTGAACATATGGCGTTTGATGTTGCGCGGCGGCAGCCGCAGCGGACACGCCGCTTCGCAGGCGGCGGCGCGGTCGGGCAGGCAGGTGGCGCAGGCGGCGGCGCGCTGGCGCTTGAATCCCACCACCATCGCGTCGCGATTGCCCATCCAGGCGAGACTCTGGAACAGACCCACGGCGCATGCGTAGCGGCAGAACAGGTGACGTGCGAACAGAAATTCGAACGACAACACTGTCGTGCCGACACCCACAAAGAGCGCCTGATTGCGGGTGAGTTCACCGTGCAACAGGTTGCCGTACACCTGTGCCGGGGGAAGCAGATAGGTGAGCAGAACGATGGCCCAGAGCAGGGCGAACAGCACTGCGGCCGGCACGACCACGCCCCACCAGCGCGGATCGGGTTGCCAGCGCGCGCCGTCGGGACGCCAGGGCGTGAGTCGGGCGGCTTCCCAAATGCTTGGTTTGCCGGAGGCGCGGATCATCAGCCGGTTGATCGTTTCCACCACCGAGAAATGAGGGCACAGCCAGCCGCAGTACAGACGCCCCCACTTCCACGCCACGAACAGGAACAGCGCGGCGCCGCCGAGCAAGGGCAGGAACAGGCGCAGTATTATGTTCGCCGCAGCCTCGAACGGGCCGCTCCGTCCCGCGAGAAAATCATCCAGGCCGAGCCGCCATTCCATGCCCAGCAGCCATGCGTGGCCGACCGTTAAATCGAAGCGCAGCAGATCGAATACCGGTGCGAGGATGAACAACACAAAAAAACCGGTCTGCCACGGCGCGCGCGCAATCATTCTTCGATGCGCGGGCCCAGCAGTGGATAGCGCCACTGGCGGGCGAGAATCGCACGATTCAGGCCGATCATGCCGAGCAGGATCAGGACGGCATGGACGCAGAGGAAGTACAGTACGCCGATGACCCACGAAGCCGGGTTGTCGAGGCCGCCGAGCAGAAATATCGTGATGCTCACCCCGACCAGGATTGCGCCGCCGCTGATGCTGGTGACGACGGTTTGTTGGAGATGGTTGCGCACCACGGCCGAGTCGCTGTGGCGAAACTTCCACCATAAACCCACCATCAGCACAAAGCCGAGTACCGGAATGAGCATCAGATTGGCCAGAAACAGTGCTTCCGCGAGCACCGCGATTGGCGGGCCGGGCATGTTTTCCTTGAGCAGATTGGGTTGCCTATCGGTCATGGGGTCATGGCCGATCAGCGACCGAAGGTTGCCGCCACCACTTCCATCAGCGCCTCGGCGACCTCGGGATCGTCGGTGAGACTCTCGACAATGGCGGCGCGGCAGGCGCTGACCGGGTCCATGCCGGCGCGGATCAGCAACGCCGCATAGACGAGCAGGCGCGTGCTGGCGGCTTCTTCGAGGTCGTGTTCCTTCAAGATGCGCAGCGAGTTTGCGATTCCGACCAGGCGGCGTGCCAGATCGGGAGCGCAGCCGGTTTCGCCAAGCAGGATCGATTCTTCGCGTTCGCGCGCTGGAAAGTCGAAGCGCAGGCTGACGAAACGCTGTCGGGTGGAGGGCTTCATGCCCTTGAGCAGATTCTGGTAGCCGGGGTTGTAGGAGACCACCAGCATGAACTCCGGCGGGGCCTTGAGCAGTTCGCCGGTGCGATCAATCGGCAGGATGCGGCGATCGTCGGCCAGCGGGTGCAGCACCACGGTGGTGTCCTTGCGCGCCTCGACGATCTCGTCCAGATAGCAGATGCCACCCTCGCGCACGGCACGTGTCAGGGGGCCATCGCACCAGACGGTCTGGCCGTCACCGATCAGATGGCGGCCGACGAGATCGGCCGCGGTCAGGTCGTCGTGGCAGGCGACCGTGTAAAGAGGCAGCCCCAGCCGTGCCGCCATGTGGGCGACGAAACGGGTCTTGCCGCAACCGGTCGGACCCTTGATGAGTAGGGGCAGGCCATTTCGCCAGGCGTGCTCGAATACGGTGACCTCGTCGTCGGCGGGTTGATAGAACGGTATGGCGGGATGCGGGTTTTCGAGTTTCATGCAAAAAAGTCCTTTCCCGCCGGCCGGGGCCGGCGGGTTGGCGACGTCAGGCGATCAGCGGTTTGCTTTCACCTTTAACGAAGAAGCTGCACACATAGGTCACCAGTCCGGTGAAGAAGACCACACCGGCCACGACGCGCAGCCAGTAGAACAGCGCGACCTGATCCTGCACCATCATGAATGGCATGGGGGTGTCGGACACGCGTTGCAGCCAGACCTGCAGGATGCCGGCCGCGGTGAGGAACAGCGTGATGAACACCATCGAGACGGTCATGATCCAGAAGCTCCACATTTCCAGCACCTGAGCCCTCTGGCTGTTCGCCGCGCGCCCGCGCAAAATCGGCATCGCATAGCTGATGATCGCGATCACGACCATCACGTAGGCCCCATAGAACGCCAGGTGGCCATGCGCCGCGGTGATCTGTGAGCCGTGCGTGTAATAGTTGACCGGCGCCAGCGTGTGCAGAAAACCCCACACACCCGCGCCGAGGAAGGCCATTACGGCGGTGCCCAGCGCCCACAACACGGCGACCTTGTTCGGGTGCTCGCGGCGCCGCCGGTTGACCATGTTGAAGGCAAAAACGGTCATCGCGAAGAATGGAATCGGTTCGAGCGCGGAGAAGATCGAACCCCACCATTGCCAGTATGCCGGGGTACCGATCCAGAAGTAGTGGTGGCCGGTGCCGACGATGCCGGTAACCAGTGCCAGCGTGATAATCACGTACAGCCATTTCTCGATGACTTCGCGGTCGACCCCGGTGACCTTGATCAGCACGAAGGCCAGCAGCGCGGCCATGATCAGCTCCCACACGCCCTCGACCCACAGGTGCACCACCCACCACCAGTAGAACTTGTCCATGACTAGGTTGGTCGGGTTGTAGAAGGCGAACAGGAAGAAGATCGCCAGTCCCCACAGCCCGATCAGCAGGACGATGTTGATCACCGTCTTGCGTCCCCTGAGCATCGTCATGCTGATGTTGAAGAGGAATGCCAGTGCGACGACCACGATGCCGATCTTGGTGAGCAACGGTTGTTCAAGAAACTCGCGGCCCATGGTGGCGAGGAGGTTGTTGCCGGTCATCGTGGCGAGCGTGTTGTAGTCGACGAACAGGTAGCCGAGAATCGTCAGCACGCCAGCGGCGAGAAAGACCCAGAACAGGACCCAGGCCAGTAGCGGGCTGTACAGATCGGTTTCGGCTTCTTCGGGCACGAGGTAATAAGCTGCGCCCATGAAGCCGAACAGCAGCCAGACGATGAGCAGGTTGGTGTGCACCATGCGGGCGATGTTGAACGGAATCTCCGGGAACAGGAAGTCGCCGATGACGTATTGGGTGCCGAGGATGAGGCCAAAAATGACCTGCCCGGCAAACAGCGCGATTGCCGCGATGAAGTAGGGCAGCGCGACCGCTTGTGATGGGTATTTCATGACGTGGGTCCCTTATGCGTAAGCTTTATAGGAATGGTTGGGCGTGCGGCTCAGCCTTCGATGTTGGGCGGCCATTTCTGCGTATTGATTCCCGCCGTGTAGCGGAAGAATTCAACCAGGTCGTCCAGTTCCTTATCGGTCAGATGGAATTGCGGCATCTGCCGGCGGCCCGGGGTTTTGGTCGGCATGGCCTGAATCCAGGCCTTGATGAACTCGGGGCCGCGGCGCGTGTAGACGTTGCCCAGTTCGGGTGCGTAGTAGGCGCCTTCGCCGAGCAGCGTGTGACAGCCTATGCAGTTGCGGGTCTCCCAGATGTGTTTGCCGGCGGCGGCGCCCGAGGTGAGGTTGTGCCGGTTGTCGGTCTTGGGCAGTGCCTGCATCGTGTCGAAGGTCAGGGCCAGGAAAAGGAGGAAGAAGAATACCGACCCGCCGTAGAAAACATTGCGGGCCATGGCCTTGGTGAATGTTCCGCTCATGGGTTACCTCTTATCGGATTGTTGGCTGGAGAAAAAGCCTGGGTTGATCGGGACGAATTCGCGATGAACTCGGCGGACACTTTACGTCGCTGGGTTCTTCAAGAAAATGATATTAGTCAACTCTGTCAGTCAACTAATCTGGTAGCTTGCTGGCCGAGCAATAGCATCCAGGAGCGTTATGACTTCAATTCCGTTACCCCTCTACGTCGCATTCTTCTTCTTCCTCGGCGGGGCGTTGATACTGAATCTGTTCCACCGCTACCAGAACAAGCAGAGAGCATTGCCAGCGCGCGAACAGTACCTTGACGCCCACCGGTTGGACGAACCCGTCTGCCATGTCTGCGGGTCGCTCCGGCTCGCCGAGAGGGGGTTGACGCATGGCGAGGATGAGCGGCGCATCTTCAGTTGCCTCGACTGCAAGGCAATGTTGTTTCAGGATCGCCGCGCCGCGACCGGGGACGAAGATTCCGCCTGACGGCGGTTGTGCACAATCTTTCCGGGCGCTGATCAGCGCGGAAACCAGGCAAAAATTGCCGCTTATCTGACGGTTTGCCGTTTGTTTGCCGGCAACCAGGCGCATAAAAAACACGGGATGACCCACAGCTAGTGCGTCGCTGGCTACTGGCACAATTAGTGCTTGGCATTACTGCCAAAACAAATTTGCCGCCCAACACCATGATCGAACGCCTTGAACAAGACTTGAGCTTTACCCAGACGGCGCTGCGCTTGCGCAGCCAGCGGCAGGAAATGCTGGCGTCGAATATCGCCAACGCCGACACGCCGCACTACAAGGCCCGCGACATCGATTTCAAGTCGGCGCTGGCCAGTGCGATGGGTGGAGCGGACGCGGCCGGGCCGGTGAGCCTGGCGCGCACCCACGCGGGGCATCTGGCTGGCGCGGATGCGCTGTCCGCCGGCATTGCCGCGAAATATCGCAGCGAATATCAGGGCGCCATCGATGGCAACACGGTGAACATGGATGTCGAGCGCGCGGCCTTTGCCGAAAACGCCATGCAGGTCGAAGCGCTGATGACCTTCATCAACAAGCGTTTCCGTGGTTTGACGACCGCCATTCAGGGCCAATAAGAAATCATGAGCGACTTCAGAATCTTCGCCATCGCCGGCTCCGCGCTGACCGCGCAGTCCGCCCGTCTCAACGCCGTGGCGAGCAACCTCGCCAACGCCGACAGCGTGGCCGGCGCCGATGGCCTGCCCTACCGCGCCAAGCAGGTGGTGTTCAAGGCCACGCCGGTCGAAGGCGGCGGCATGGGGGTGCGCGTGACGCAGGTGGTGGATTCCGCCGCGCCGCTGCGCCTGACCTACGACCCCGCCAATCCCGCCGCCAACGAGCAGGGTTATGTGTCGATGCCGAATGTGAACGTGGTGGAGGAAATGGTGAACATGATCTCCGCCTCGCGCGCCTACCAGACCAACGCCGAAGTGATGAATACCGCCAAGAGTCTGATGCAAAAGACTCTGGCAATAGGTCAGTAATTCGGGCCTTAACCGGAGCTAAAAATATGACAACAGTCACGAACCCATCGAGCAATCCCGCCGCGGAAATTTATTCCGCGCTGAATGTCGCGCGCGACAACAAAAAAACGGCCACGGAAGACATCCAGAACCGCTTTCTCACCCTGCTGACCGCCCAGTTGAAGAACCAGGACCCGACCGCGCCGATGGACAGCGCGCAGATGACCTCGCAACTGGCGCAGATCAGCACGGTGGATGGCATCGAGCGGCTCAACGCCACCTTGCAGAAAATGCTCGGCAACACCGCCGATGCCCAGACCATGCAGGCCGCCGCCCTCGTCGGCCGCGGCGTGCTGGTGCCCGGTTCAACGCTGCAACTGGTCGAAGGCGCGGCCGTCGGCGCGCTGGAACTCAGCGGTCCGGCCGACCAGGCTACCGTCACCATCAAGGATGCCAATGGTCTGGTGCAGCGGACAATCAACCTCGGCGCGCTGCCCGCCGGCGTGAATGGTTTTGCCTGGGATGGCAAGAACGACGCCGGTGCGCCGGTCGCGGATGGCAGTTTCACCGTGAGCATCGCCGCCGAACAGGCCGGCAAGAAAGTCACCGCCAACGCCCTGGCGCTGGGCACGGTGTCCAGCATCACCCGCGGCGCGCAAGGCATGACGGTCAATGTGGGTTCGCTGGGGGCCTTTGGCCTGGCGGACATCAAAGAAATTCTCTGACAATCTAACGGGAGACGATAATGGGCTTTCAACATGGTTTGAGCGGACTGAATGCGGCATCCAGGTCGCTCGACTCGATCGGCAACAACATTGCCAACTCCGGCACGGTCGGCTTCAAGTCGGCAGCCACGCTGTTTGCCGATGTTTTTGCGTCCACGCTCGGCGGCGGCAACCAGGTCGGTATCGGCGTCTCGGTGGCCGGCATCAGTCAGCAATTCACCCAGGGGAATATGACGACAACCAGCAATCCGCTGGATATCGCCATCAACGGCCAGGGCATGTTCCGCCTGTCCAACAGCGGCGCCACGACCTATACCCGCAACGGCCAGTTCAATATCGACAAGAACGGTTATGTCGTCAACCCCAGCGGCTATCGGCTCACCGGCTATCTAGCCAATGCCGCCAACATCATCGTGCCCTCGACGCCGGCGGAAATTTTCATCAATACCGCCGATCTGCAGCCGCTGCCGACGGGCAACACGGGCGCGGGTGGTGGCGCCAAGATTGGCCTCAATCTGGACTCGCGCGCGACGGTCATCGCCGCTCCGTTCAGCGTGACCGATCCGACGACTTACAATAGCTCGACCTCGATCACCGTCTTTGACTCTCTCGGCAATTCGCATTCGATGTCGATGTTTTTCAAGAAGACCGCCGCTAATTCATGGGGCCTCTACACCAACCTGAATGGCGGTGCCGCCTCGGCGGCCACCCCCCTCACCTTCAACAGCACTGGCGCCATGACGGCGCCAGCAGGCCCGCCGATAGGCCTCGTTCCCCAGTCCCACGTGGTGACAACGGGCGCCACGACGCCGCTCGTCTTCAACCTCAATCTGACCGGATCAACCCAATACGGCAACATCTTTGGCGTCAATAGCGTGTCCCAGGACGGCTATACCTCGGGTCGCCTGTCTGGCCTCAGCGTTGCGGCAGACGGCACCATCCAGGGCCGCTACAGCAACGCTCAAAAGCGCGACCTGGCGCAGGTGGTGCTGGCCAACTTCAGCAACCCGAATGGCCTGACTTCGCTGGGCGATAACCAGTGGGGCGAGACGACCGAGTCCGGCCAGTCGCTGGTTGGTGTGCCGGGCAGCGGTTCGCTCGGCGTGTTGCAGTCGGCGGCGATCGAGGAATCGAATACCGACCTGACGGCGGAACTGGTGAACATGATCACCCAGCAGCGCGCCTATCAGGCCAATGCGCAGACCATCAAAACCCAGGACCAGATTTTGCAGACGCTGGTCAATCTCCGTTAAAAGTCGGCGCTGGTAACACGGCGCACTAAACGAAAATAAGCCATGGACAAACTGATCTATACCGCAATGACCGGCGCCAGCGCCACGCTGGGGCGGCAGGCGGCCGTGGCGCACAATCTTGCCAACGTCGCCACGCACGGCTATCGCGCCGAGGAGCATCGCCTGCGCGCCGCGCAGGTGCAAACGCATAACGCACCGACCGCCCTGCCGACGCGGGCTTTTGTTGTTGACGCCAGCACGCACAGCGATTTCAGCGAAGGCGCGCTGATGCACACCGGCGGCACCTACGATATCGCGCTGAAGGGCCGCGGCTGGATCGCGCTGGCCCTGCCGGATGGCAGCGAAGCCTATACGCGCAACGGCGGTTTCGAGATTTCCGAAAACGGCGTAATGCAAACCCGCGGCGGCATTCCGGTGCAAGGCGATGGCGGGCCGATCACGATTCCGCCTGATTCGCGCGTCACCATCGAACGCGATGGCACGATCTCGGTGACGGCGGCCACTGGCGCGCAAAACACCGTGACCGCGGTGGGCCGCATCAAACTGGTCAACCCGCCGGAAGCCGACTTGAAACGCGGCCCGGACGGCCTGTTTCGGCTGAACACCGGCGCAGCGGCGCCCCTGGACGAAGGGGTGAAAGTGGCGTCCGGCTACCTCGAAAACAGCAACGTCAACCCGGTCGAGCAGATGGTGACGATGATCTCGCTGGCGCGCCAGTTCGAGATGCAGATCAAGTTGTTGACCAATGCCGAAATGAACGACCGCGCCGCCACGCAAGTGCTGGCGCAACGCTAACGAGGAAAAATAGATGATCCGTTCCCTCTGGACCGCCAAAACCGGCCTCGATGCCCAGCAGACGCATCTTGATGTCATTTCGCACAACCTCGCCAACGTCAGCACCAACGGTTTCAAGCGCCAGCGCGCCGTGTTCGAGGATCTGCTCTATCAAAACATGCGCCAGCCGGGCGCCCAATCGACCCAGCAGACGCAGATTCCTTCGGGCCTGATGATCGGCGTCGGCGTGCGCACGATTGCGACCGAGCACATCCATACGCAAGGCAGCCTGCAACGCACCGAAAATTCCCTCGACATGGCAATCAACGGAGCGGGCTATTTCCAGATCCAGATGCCGGACGGCACGCTGGCCTATAGCCGCAGCGGCGCCTTCCAGCGCGACAGCACCGGCCAGATCGTTACCCCGAGCGGCTACCCGCTGTCGCCGGCCATCACCATCCCGCCCGATTCCATTGCCATCACCATCGGCCGCGACGGCATCGTCTCGGTGACCCAGACCGGCAACACGACGCCGACCCAACTGGGCAACGTGCAACTGGCCACTTTCGTCAATCCGGGCGGCCTGCAAAGTGCCGGCGAAAACCTCTTTGTCGAAACCGCATCCAGCGGCACGCCCACCCCGAACACCCCGGGCGCGAACGGCGCCGGTCTGCTCAATCAGGGCATGGTCGAAACCTCCAACGTCAATGTGGCGGAAGAACTGGTCAACATGATCCAGACGCAGCGCGCCTATGAGATGAATTCCAAGGTGGTGTCGACCTCCGATCAGATGCTTGCCCGCTTGACGCAACTGTAAAAAAACCATGAACTCCATGCTGAAACCCATTGACCGGATTGTTATCGTGCTATTGCTCGTGGTCGCTGCCCTGCTCGCCGGCTGCGTCACCACCCCGCCGCCGACCGGCGTGCATCAGCCGATGACGATCCGGCCAGAGCTGAAGAGCCTTGCCGCCCCCGCCAACGGCAGCATTTACAACGTCGCCAGCGCGCGCCCGCTGTTTGAAGACCGGCGCGCGCGCTACATCGGCGACACCATCACCATCAACATTGCCGAAAAGACCGCGGCGGCGAAGAAGTCCGATACCAAGGCCGATCGTAGTTACGATGCGTCGCTGGGCGTGCCGACGATCGCCGGCTTGCCGTTCAAGACCTTCCAGGGCACGACGCTCGGCGCGAACAGCAGCACTGCGTTCGAGGGCAAGGGCGAGAACGCCTCGTCGAACAATTTCACCGGCACGCTGACGGTGACCGTGATCGAGGTTTTTCCCAACGGCAACCTGCTGGTGTCTGGCGAGAAGCAGATCGGCCTGAAGGAAGGCGAGGAGTTCATCCGTTTCTCTGGCGTGGTCAACCCCAACACCATCACCGCCAGCAACACCGTGCAGTCCGTGCAAGTCGCCGATGCGCGCATCGAATACAAGGCCAATGGCTTCATTGATTCGGCCCAGGTCATGGGCTGGCTGGGGCGCTTCTTCCTGACTTTCCTGCCGTTCTAATTAGGTGACACCATGAGCACCACGCATAAAATCCTGATCGGCTTGATGTGGGTTTTCGCCATCCTGTTGGTGTCCGACGCCGCCCGCGCCGAGCGCATCAAGGAAATCGCCTCGATTGCCGGGGTGCGCAATAACCAGTTGGTGGGTTACGGCATCGTCGTCGGCCTGGACGGCACGGGCGAGAACACGCCGTTCACCACGCAGAGCATGGTCAATATGCTCTCGCGCATGGGCGTTGCCCTGCCGCCGGGCCAGACGATGCAGTTGAAGAATGTCGCGGCGGTGATGGTGACGACCGACCTGCCACCCTTTGCGCGGATCGGTCAGCCCATCGACGTGACGGTCTCCTCGGTCGGCAGCGCCAAGTCACTACGCGGCGGCACCTTGATCATGACACCTTTGAAGGGCGCCGACGGCCAGACCTATGGCATGGCGCAGGGCAACGTGGTGGTCGGCGGCGCGGGTGCCGCGGCGGCCGGCGCAAAGACCACCATCAATCATCTCGCCGTGGGCCGCATCGCCAATGGCGCGACCGTGGAACGCGAAGTGCAGCTCGCCATCGGCCAGGGCGACATCATCCATCTGGAACTGCGCCGCACTGATTTCGGCACTGCCCACCGTGTCACCGCTGCGATCAACCAGGCCATGGGCCAGGGCACGGCCAGCGCGATCGACGCGCGCCAGGTGCAGGTCAGGCTGCCGGTCAATCCGAGCGAACGCGTCGCCTTCCTCGGCGCCGTGGAAAATATCCACGTGACGCCGATGCCGCTGGCGGCCAAGGTGATCATCAATGCGCGCACCGGCTCGGTGGTGATGAACCGCGCCGTGATGATCGACGAGAGCGCCGTCGCGCATGGCAACCTTTCCGTTACGATCATGGCCGACAATACCGTCAGCCAGCCGGGCGTATTGTCGGGTGGGCAAACGGTGGGCGTCACCAATGCCGCCATCGAAATCAAGCAGGAAAGCGGCGCCTTGCAGACATTGAAGACCGGGGCAAATCTTGCCGATGTAGTGAAAGCGCTCAACGCCCTCGGCACCAATCCGCAAGACCTGATCGCCATTTTGCAGGCGATGAAGATGGCGGGTTCGCTGCGCGCCGAGCTGGAAATTATTTAACACGGCATGAATTGTCGGCATGTTCGGACGATTGCCGCTGCCAACGCACGGCAACCTATAGACAAATGAATTCCGCGACCCCCATCCCATCGGTTTTTGACACGCAATCGCTTGGCGCGCTGAAGGGCGGCTTGCGCAAAGGCGACGCGCAGGCGCTGAAAGCGACCGCGCAGCAGTTCGAGGCGGTGTTCGTGCAGATGATCCTCAAGTCGATGCGGGCTGCCAGCCCGCAAGACGGCATGTTCGACAGCGAACAGACGCGTTTCTATCAGGAGATGCTCGATGCGCAACTGTCCCAGGTGATGGCCGCCAAGGGTGGCATGGGATTGGCGGCGGTGATCGAGCGTCAGTTGTCACGACCGGATGCCGTGAGCGTGCCCGAGCTTGAGGGAGGCATTTCCCTGATGCCGCCGGCCCGGTCGCTGCCGCTTGCGCCGGCGCAACGCGCTTTCCCCTTGCCCACCGACCAGACCGCGCCACCTTTGCCAGTGGACAGCAGCCCCGTGCGGCCCGCCTTGCCGGCTATTTCGGCGGGCGCGGCGAGCAGCGATGGCCAAACGCAGGCT
Organism: Rhodocyclaceae bacterium; assembly: GCA_030680085.1. Taxonomy (GTDB): domain Bacteria; phylum Pseudomonadota; class Gammaproteobacteria; order Burkholderiales; family Rhodocyclaceae; genus Sulfuricystis. The sequence continues at coordinate 16,274 of JAUXWU010000201.1, forward strand.
TTCGTCAACGGCGTCTGGCCGCATGCCGCGGCGGCAAGTCAGCAGACCGGCATTCCGCCTCACTTTCTGGTGGCGCATGCGGCGCTCGAAAGTGGCTGGGGCCGCGCTGAACCGCGTTTTGCCGACGGTCGTCCCAGTCACAACCTGTTCGGCATCAAGGCCGGTAGCAACTGGCAGGGCGCCGTGGTCAGCGCGCCCACCACGGAATATGAAGGCGGCGTTGCCGTGCAGCGCGTCGAACGCTTTCGCGCCTACGGATCCTATGCCGAAGCCTTTCAGGATTACGCGCAACTCCTGGCGAAATCACCACGCTACCGGGAAGTCGTCGCCAGCACGGACGCCGCCAGCTTCGCCCGCGGCCTGCAACGCGCCGGCTACGCCACCGACCCGCTGTATGCGTCCAAGCTCGAACGCATCATCGGCGGCCCGACACTGAGAACCGCGCTGATCGGCTAGCCTGGCATAACTATTGCTGTATTTCCGGTAACCCCTCAATGATCGGCACTTATTGCCGATATTGAACCAGTTACATGGAGAATGAAATGGCCAGCGGAATATTCAGTGTCGCAGTCAGCGGCCTCAACGTCGCCCAGGCCGGTGTGCTTACCACCGGCCACAACATCGCCAATGCCTCGACCCCGGGCTATTCGCGGCAGCGGATCGTCCAGACGACCAATTCGCCGCAATTTACCGGTTCGGGTTTTATTGGCAAGGGCGCCAATGTCGAGACCATCCAGCGCGTCTACAGCCAGTTTCTCGGCAGCCAGGTGTTGTCGGCGCAAACCGGCGCGGCCGAGATGGACAGTTATCTGGCCCAGATCAGGCAGATCGACAATCTGCTGGCCGATCCCAACGCGGGCCTCTCGCCGGCCATGGCGGGTTTTTTCAAGGGCGTGCAGGAAGTGGCGGCCAATCCGGCGTCCATTCCCGCGCGGCAGTCCATGCTGTCGGCCAGCCAGTCGCTGGTGGGGCGTTTCCAGTCCATCGACCAGCGTTTGCGCGAGATACGGGAGGGCGTCAACAGCCAGATCACCAGCGAGATAACGCTGATCAATTCCTACGCGAAGCAGATCGCCGACGTGAACCAGCGCATCATCGTCGCCCAGGCGGCGGGGTCGGCGGTGCCCGCCAACGACCTGCTCGACCAGCGCGACCAGTTGATTGCCGAGCTCAACAAGGAAATCCGCGTTACAACGCTGCAGCAGAGCGATGGCGCCTATAGCATTTTCATCGGCAACGGCCAGCCGCTGGTGGTCGGCACGCTGAACTACACCCTGCAAGCCGTCGCCGCGCCGGATGATCCCGAGCGCACCATCGTCGCCATGCGTTCGCCGTCAGGTGTGACGGTCAACATGCCCGAATCCCTGCTGACCGGCGGCAAACTCGGCGGCCTGATCGCCTTTCGCGCCGAATCGCTCGACCCGGTGCAGAACGCCTTGGGGCGCATTGCCTTGACGCTGGCGCAAAACTTCAATGACCAGCACCGGTTGGGACAGGGCCTGACCGGGGCGCTGGGCGGCGATTATTTCAATCTCGCCAGCGCCGGGCCGACAGTGATGGCGAATGGGAATAACGTCGCGCCGCCCGGTACCGTTTCCGTCGCCATCAGCGACGTCGGGGCGCTGACGACGAGTGATTACCGGCTGACGGCCAACGGCGCGGGCAATTACACACTGCTGCGCCTGTCAGACAACGCCGTGCTGCTTAATGCGGCACCGCTCCCCGTAGCCCCAGCGAGCATCGACGGCCTAACGATCACCGCCGCCAGTGCGCCTGCAGCAAACAACAGCTTCCTGATCCGGCCGACCAGAGGCGGCGCGGGCAATCTCGCCGTGTCCATCGTTGATGCGCGCAATATCGCTGCGGCCGCGCCAATCCGCACTTCGGCGGCGCTGGCTAACAGCGGTACCGGGACGGTAAGTGCCGGCACGGTGAATGCACCGCCACCGCCCAATGCCGCACTGCAAAACCAGGTTACGATCACCTTCGACAATCCGGCTGGCACCTTCGATGTGTTTGATGTCACGGCGAGTACCTCGCTAGCGACCAACGTTATCTACACTCCGGGGGGCAGCATCACCTATAACGGCTGGACAATAAAAGTTTCCGGCGCACCGGCAGCTGGCGATGTTTTCACCATCACCAACAACGCTAACGGCGTCTCGGACAACCGCAATGCCCAACTGTTCGGCGCCTTGCAGACGCAGACGAAGATGGTGGGCGGCACCGCCAGCTATCAGTCGGCCTATTCGCAAATCGTCAGCCAGACCGGCAACAAGACGCGCGAGATCGAGGTCACGGGCAAGGCGCAGCAAACCCTGGCCGACCAGGCACAGACCGAGGTCGACAAAATGTCGGGCGTCAATCTCGACGAGGAAGCGGCCAACTTGCTGCGTTACCAGCAGGCCTATCAGGCTTCGGCCAAACTGATCGAGATTGCGGGCCGTCTGTTTGACGAAATCCTCGCCCTCAACCGCTAAGGAAAAATCATGATCAGAGTCAGCACCAGCATGATCTTCAACGCGGGGGTGAATGCCATCAATACCCAGACCGCCACGCTGCTGCATCTGCAACAGCAGGTCGCCAGTGGTCGGCGCATTCTCACCCCCGCCGACGACCCGGTCGGCGCGGCGCGCGCGCTCGAAGTCACCCAGGCGAAGGACGTCACGGCCCAGTATGCCGTCAATCACGACAATGCCAGGTCGGCGCTGGGCCTGGAAGAAGCCCAATTGGGCGGCGTCAATGATCTGATGGGGCGCCTCAAGGAACTGACGGTGCAGGCCGGCAATGCCGCGCTGTCGGCCAGTGACCGCCGCGGCATCGCCGTGGAATTGCGCGCCCGCTTCGACGGGCTGCTCGGCATCGCCAACGCGACCGATGGAACCGGCCAGTTCATCTTTGCCGGCTACATGGGTAGTACCAAGCCCTTCGGCGCTTCTATCGATACGATGATCGCCAGCCCGGCGCTAGAAGCGGCTTACGCTGGCGACGACGGCCAGCGTCGTCTGCAGGTGTCGGCGACGCGCTACCTCGAAGTAAGCGATGCCGGTAGCGACGTGTTCATGCGCATCAGGAACGGCAATGGCACATTTGCGACGAACTATGCTGCGGCCAACACCGGCGCGGGAGTGATCGATGGCGGCAATGTGACCGACCCGGCGGCGTGGAATGCGCTGGCCAACAAGCCGATCAGCATTAATTTCACTTCGGCAACCACTTACAACATTGTCGATAGTTCCCCGGCGACCATTGCGAGCGGCACTTACCAATCCGGCCAGCCCATTGCGATTCCCGGTGCCAGCGTCACGATCAAGGGCGCCCCGGCAACCGGCGACAGCTTCAGTCTCGCGCCCAGTACCAGCCAGAGCCTGTTCCGCACCCTGGCCAACCTGGTCGGCGCGCTGGAGGGCGGGACCACTGCCCCGGGCGCGGCGGCGAAATACACCAACGAGATCGGCTTCGCGCTCGGCAACCTGGACCAGGCCAACGATAACATCCTGCGCATCCGCGCCGCCATCGGCTCGCGGCTCAACGAGGTGGATTCGCTCTCCGACGTGAATCAGGATCTGCAACTGCAATACCAGCAGACGCTCTCCAACTTGCAGGACCTCGACTATGCGAAGGCCATCTCCGATCTGACGCGCAAGCAGACCGACCTCGAAGCCGCGCAAAAATCATTCATGCGCGTATCGCAACTCTCGCTCTTTAATTATTTGTGATGACGCCGTCCCACCAGCGCCGACTTTTAACGACCCTCATCCTGTCCGCACTACTGGCCGGTTGCACCAGCAACCCGGCGGCGGTGAGCGCCACGGGTGTTGGCGGCAAGACCAGCGAAACCGTGGCCAAGGGGACGACCAAGCTCATCGGCGGCCCGCTGATTCCCGATGTGGCGGTGGCGCTCGGCCCGTCGGTGTCCTATCCGCTGGAGAGCCTGGTGTATTGGGGCCTCTATGTCGGGGCCGTCTACCTGATTCTCGATCCGTTGGCGCCTAACTGGGACATCCAGGAAGCGCAATTTCCGGAAAATCATGTGCATTTCAGCCTGAAAATGAAACGCTTTTATGCCGGTGGCGCGGGCGAGGCACGGGTGATTTTCCATCGGCGCGCCAAGGAAATGATGCGCGCGGGCGGCTTCAAAAATTACCAGGTGGTCGAGTATTCAGAAGGAATGGCCTCTTCGGTGCTCGGTTCGCAGCGCACCGCCGAGGGCGTGGTGCGGTTTATCTGAGCACCGCGGCCATGGCGCGGAAGGCCTGATCGAAGAGGTTTTCCATCGCCGCGCCGAAGTAGGGAATCGAAAACATCAGGATCACAAAGCCGGCCGTCAGCGTGACCGGAAAGCCGACGGCGAAGATGTTGAGTTGCGGTGCGACGCGCGCCAGCACGCCCATCGCGAGGTTGGTGATCAACAGCGCGGTGATCAGGGGCAGGGCGAGCAGCAGCCCGGCGGAAAACAGCACGGATGACCAGACGAGAAAACTGCCAATGTTGCCTATTCCACCACCGGAGAACGGCGCGGCGGATACCGGCAGCAGCTTGAAACTTTCGGCCAGCACCGAGAGCGTGAGCAGATGGCCGTTCAGGGCCAGAAACACCAGCGTGACGATCAGGCCGAGAAACTCCGAAAGCACGGGGGTCTGGCCGGCGTTCTGCGGGTCGTAAAACACGGCGAAGGACAGACCCATCTGCAAGCCGATCAGTTCGCCGGCCAGATCGATGGCGGCAAAGGCGATGCGCAGCGTCAGTCCGAGCAGCACGCCGATGAACATCTGCTGCGCGAGGATCGCCAGCCCGACCCACGAGCCGGCCGGAATGGTCGGCATGGGCGGCAACACCGGCAGCAGGGCCAGGGTAATCGCTATGCCAAACGCCAGACGGATGCGTTTCGGCATGGCGACGCTGTTGAATACCGGCGCAGCAGCGAGGAGGCCCAGAATGCGCGCCAGCGGAAAGATGAACGATGTCAGCCAGACATCCAGTTGCGCGCTGGTGAAGGAGATCACGGCTAGCCGATGATGCTGGGTATCGACCCGTAAAGCCGCCGCATGAAATCGGTCATCACGGTGATCATCCACGGCCCGGCAAGCACCAGCGTGAGGAACACGACGATCAACTTCGGGACGAAGGACAGCGTGGCTTCGTTGATCTGCGTCGCCGCCTGGAATATCGAAATGATCAGGCCGGTGGCCAGCGCGGCGATGAAGAGCGGCGCGGAGATCATCAGGAGGACTTCGACGGCCTGGCGACCGATTTCAACGACGGCGGTGGGGGTCATTATCCGAAAGTCGTGACGAGAGAGCCGATCACCAACTGCCAGCCATCGACCAGTACGAACAACATGATCTTGAACGGCAGGGCGATCATCACCGGCGACATCATCATCATGCCCATCGACATCAACACCGAAGCCACCACCATGTCGATGATGAGGAAGGGGATGAAGATGATGAAGCCGATCTGAAAGGCGGTTTTCAGCTCCGAGGTGACGAAGGCGGGAATCAGCACGCGCAGCGGAACATCGTCAACGTTGGCCGGCGCGGGCGATTGCGAAATCTTCGTGAACAGTGCGAGATCGGCGTCCCTGGTCTGCTTGAGCATGAAGGCCCGCAGCGGCACGGCGCCGCGCTCGAGCGCCTGCGTGAAGGTGATGCGGTTTTCTGACAGGGGCAGATAGGCGTCGGCATAAATCTTCTCGCCCACCGGCGCCATGATGAAAAAGGTGAGGAACAATGCCAGTCCGACCAGCACCTGGTTGGGCGGCGAAGTCTGCGTGCCCATGGCATGACGCAGCAGCGAAAACACGATGATGATGCGCGTGAAGCTGGTCATCATCAGCAGCATCGCCGGCAGGAAGGACAGGCCGGTGAGCAACAGCAGCGTCTGGATCGACAGCGACCACTGTGTGCCGCCGCCCGCCGCCGGGGTGCTGGTGATGGCGGGCAAGACTTGCGCCAGCGCAATCTCCGGTGCGACCAGCAACAGCAGCAATAGCAGCCGACTAGGCTTTACCACGGCGTTCGACCATTTGTTTGAGCCACGTGGGAAAGTCTCGTCCAGTCTGAATTTCAGAAGAAGTGGGCACTTCCTGACGGGGGATTTCGGCGAGCGTGGTCACGCGGCCGGGGGCGACGCCGAGCACCAGCCAGCTATTGCCCAGCTCAAGAATCACCACACGCTCGCGTGCGCCGACCGAGATGCCGGCGACGACCCGCATCAACCCGGCCTGGAACCCGCGCGGCTGGCTGATGCGCTTGAGCAGCCACAGCGTGCCGAGCAGCAGGCCGAGCACCAGGAGCAGGCCGAAAACCATCTGCAGCGCGCTGGAACCGAGATCCGGCGCGGCAGTCGGCGCTGGCGGGACGGCGTCCGCAGCCCATGCGGCAGGCGCGCTCAACAAAATGGCAATAAAAAAAAGACGTGGCGACATGGCCACGAGATTAGCCCGCTCGTCGGCGGGCGATGGTTGAATCAAAGGGGGAAAGCGCAGCTTTATATAAAAGCGGCGCTAACTGTTACTTGTTCAGTTTGCGCATGCGCTCCTGCGGCGTGATGATGTCGGTGAGGCGGATGCCGAATTTCTCATTTACTACCACTACCTCGCCCTGGGCGATGAGGGTGCCGTTGATCAGGATGTTCATCGGTTCGCCGGCCAGTCCGTCAAGTTCGACGACCGAGCCATGCGCCAGTTGCAGCAGGTTGCGTACCGAAATCTTGGTGCGGCCGAGTTCGACCGTCAGTCTGACCGGAATGTCGAGAATCAGATCGAAGCCTTGATTCGACGCCGCTGCTGCCCCGCCGCCGGAGAGTTGATCGAAGACTTTGGCGGAAGCGGAAACCGCTGCCGCAGCAGACTTCTCGGCGACGGCCTGCTCGCCCATCGCCGCCGCCCGGTCGTCCTCGACCGCGGTTGTTCCCGCAGCCGCCCCTTCGGCAACCGCCTGTTCGCCCATGGCGGCGGCCCAGTCGTCGTCGGTAACCTGAGCTTCTTCCTGCTTCACTTCGTCGTTCATGACAAAAACCTCGCTTGGTTCGGAAAGTTACGGCTGGAATTCGGCAGCCTCTTCCTGCGCTACAAATTGTTCCACTTTCAGTGCGTATTGTCCGCCGGTGATGCCATAGCGGCAATTCATCAGCGGGATGCCGTCGACACGGACTTTGACGAGTTCTGCAATGTCGATCGGCACGATATCGCCGACCTGCAGATGCGCCACCTCGCCCAGCGTGATTTTCGCGCCGCCAAGCGGTGCGACGAGTTCCACCTCGGCGGCAAGCAGTTGCCGCCGCAGCGTTCCCGACCAGCGCTTGTCGCTGCCGGCCTGCTCGCTGTGCATGGCGCTGTAGAGCAGGTCGCGGATCGGCTCGATCATCGAATAGGGCAGGCAGACGTGCATTTCCGCCGAATTGCCGGACAGTTCGAGAGTGAAGGTGAAGGCAATGACCACCTCGGATGGCGTCGCGATGTTGGCGAACTGCGTGTTCATCTCCGAGCGGATGTATTCGAATTTCGCCTCATACACCGGCTTCCAGGCTTTTTCATACTCCTCGAACACCACATCGAGCAGGCCCTGGATGATGCGTTGCTCGGTCGGCGTGAAGTCGCGTCCCTCGACGCGAGTATGAAACCGGCCATCGCTGCCGAACATGTTGTCGATCACCAGAAACACCAGGTTCGGATCAAACACCACCAGACCCGTGCCGCGCAGCGGCTTCATCTGGATCAGGTTGAGGTTGGTCGGCACCACCAGATTGCGGATGAAGTCGCTGTATTTCTGCACGCGCACCGGCCCCACCGAAATTTCGACGCCGCGATGCATGTAGTTGAACAGGCCGATGCGCAGATAGCGGGCGAAGCGCTCGTTGATGAGTTCCAGCGTCGGCATGCGGCCGCGCACGATGCGCTCCTGCCGACCGAGGTCGTAGTTCCTGACGCCGGCAGCCTCTTCCTCCGGCGGCGCCTCGTCGGCCTCCCCCGTGACGCCCTTGAGCAGGGCGTCAACCTCTTCCTGGGAGAGAAAGTCTTGGGACATCTCGATGAATTACTGGACGATCAACGAAGAGAAAAACACCGCCCGCACCGGCGCGCCAGGCTCTGCGCTGTCATGTTTTTCCAGCGCGGGATTCACTTTTTCACCCGTGAGCGTGGCATTGATCGATTCTCTGATCTGGTTGGCGAGCAGTTGCATTCCTTCGGGGGACCCGAGGTCAGAGGGTTTTTTCCCGGCCAGGATCATCAGCACCTTGTGGCGAATTTCGGGCATCAGCAGCTTGATCTGGTCGGCGCTCGGGGCGTCGTGCAGTTTCAGTTCGGGCAGGGCCTGAACATAGGATTCCTGCCCTTCGGACTGTAACTTGACGACAAACGGCTCCAGCTTGACGAAGATCGGCGGGGCTTTGGCTTCTTTCTTCTTGGCCTTGGCCAATTTGGCTGGCACGTCTTCTTCTTCGTCCTCCGCCGGGCTCTTTTTCATCAGCATGAAGGCCAGGCCCCCGCCGCCGAACACCAGCACCAGCACGCCGATGATGATGATCAGGAGCAGCTTGCTCTTTTTCTTGGGGACAACTTCGGCGCCCTCGGCGGCAGCTCCCGGTTTCCTGGCATCAGCCATGATTCACTCCATCTGGATTCAAAGGTTCAGGCGAATACATCGACAAGTCCGCGCCCCACCTTGAGACCGTTGGCGGCCATGGAAGCGTTGGCGATTGTCTGCAATGGCCCAGTATCGTGGGCGGCGCCGGGTTCAGAGGCAAAATTATCGCCGTTTTTCTCCTGTTGCGCCGATTGGCGGGCGTTTTCCGCGCCCACCTGGGCCTGCCCCAACTGGATGCCGGCGTCGGCCAGCATCTCGCGCAAGCGCGGCATGGCCGCTTCCAGCGCCTCGCGCACCACCGGGTTGGCGGAAGTGAAGATCGCGCTGGCCTGGTCGCCCGAAACCGTCAGGCTGACCTCGATGCGGCCCATGTGCGGCGGCGTCAGAATCAGGTCGGCGCGGCTTTCCATGCGGCTGGCCATCCAGGTGATGCGGTTGCCGAGTTCCTGACCCCAGCCCGGGGCGCCGACGGTCTGCGCGACCGGCAGCGTCGGCACGGCGGCGGCGCCCTGGCCGGGATGCAGCCCTGGTTGTCCGCCCGGGTTGCCGGGAAGATACAGGATGGATATTTCTCCAGCGCCAGTGAGCGCGGTCGTCAGTTGGGCGGAGAACTCGCCTGCGGCGGAGGCGGATGCCCGGGTGCTATTGCCGACGGCCTCCGCCGCAGCCAAGGCTTGCGCTGGCAGTTTGGTAAATCCAGCGGCCTGGCTATTGCCGAGATTCCGCGCGGGCTCCTTGGCGGCAGATATTGCCGGATTGTTTGCCGCGGGTTGCACCAAACCCGCCGCCTCAAGAAAGGGCAGCAGCGCATGAAGCGTGTCGGTGAGCTCGGCGGGGTCTGCATCCGCTGCCGTTGCGGCGGGCAACACCCCTGGATTCAGCGCGGCGTCCGCGGCAACCTGCTTGCCCAGCAACTGCTGGAAAAGCGCGGTGAATTGCCCACGGTTGCCGGCATCAGGCAATGCAGGTGAAGCATCGAGCTCGCCGGGGTTGCCTATTCCGGCCAGAGTGGCTTGTACGATCGGCGCAATGGCGGCTGCGGGGCCGGGGGCAGTGCTGATGGTGGCGGACATGAGAGGAATCCTCGCGGTGAATGCAGCTTGTCACCGACATGAAGCAAGGAGCGTGCCAGTGGCAATGACTACTCATCCTCAGCGACCGCCACCCCATAACGCCGGGCTGAGTGCTCGTCCGACTGCTTCTGCTCCTGCCGCGCCTCGCCATAAGCCACGCGCGCCTGGTGGCGCTCTGCCAGGGTGTCGAACGCCTTGACCTTGCCGCGCTGGTCAAGCCAGTTCTTCTGGCCGGTGGCCGTGTGCTGTTTTGAAGTATCGACCATCGCGCGCGCCTGCTCCACGGCCTGGTCGAGCCGATCGAGGAAATGCCGGTAATTGCGCCAGGCGTCCGGCCCGATCCCGTTTTGGGCGGCTGTGGAAAAACGCGTCTGGTATTCGTCGCGATACTGCATCAGCAAAGCCAGCCGCTGACCGGCTTCCTGCTCGCCGGCGATCAGCCTGCCCAATTGCTGCGCGGCCTCGTCGAGGCGCAAATTGGAAAGGTCGAGCAGGGATTGCAGTTGAAACGGTTTGGTCATGCGCCAAGTATAGACGGGCGGGCCTTACCAGACTTCGGGGAACAGCGCATCGAGAGCGGCCAGGCCTTCCGCGACGTCGGCGCGTTCCTCGATATCCTGCTGCAAAAAAGTTTCGAGTTGGGGATACAGCGCGATGGCGCGATCCAGCAGGGGATCGGAACCTGGTGCATAGGCGCCGACGGCCAGGAGGTCGCGCGCCCGCTGATAACGTGAATACAACTGCTTGAAGCGGCGCACCCGCGCCAGATGGTCGGGCGTGATCAAGTTGGTCAGCGCGCGCGAGATCGATTGCTCGATGTCGATGGCCGGGTAGTGACCGGCATCGGCCAGGGTGCGATTGAGCACGAAGTGGCCATCCAGGATGGCGCGTGCCGCGTCGGCGATGGGGTCTTGCTGGTCGTCGCCCTCGACCAGCACCGTATAAAACGCGGTGATCGAGCCGCCGCCGACCGGGCCGTTGCCGGCGCGCTCAACCAGTTGCGGCAGGCGGGCGAAGACGGAGGGCGGGTAGCCGCGCGTCACCGGCGGCTCGCCGATCGCCAGGGCGATTTCGCGCTGCGCCATGGCATAGCGGGTCAGCGAATCCATGATCAACAGGACATGCTTGCCCTCTTCACGAAAATGTTCGGCAATCGAGGTGGCGTAGGCGGCGCCCTGCAGCCGCATCAGCGGCCCCACGTCGGCGGGCGCGGCGACCACCACCGAGCGGCGCAGGCCCTCTCCGCCGAGGTTCTGCTCGATGAATTCCTTCACCTCGCGGCTGCGTTCGCCGATCAGCCCGACGACGATCACGTCGGCGGCGGTGTAGCGCGCCATCATGCCCAGCAATACGCTCTTGCCGATCCCGGAGCCGGCGAACAGGCCGAGGCGCTGGCCGCGACCGACGGTGAGCAGGGAATTGATGGCGCGGATGCCGACGTCGAGCGTCTGCACGATCGGCGCGCGCTGCAAGGGGTTGGACGGCCGCCCGACGAGGGAGCGCGTCGGGCCGTCCTCGCGCGGGTCAAGCGGCCCGAGCCCATCCAGCGGACGGGCGTTGCCATCGACCACGCGCCCCAGCAAGGCGTCGCCGACGGGCAGATGCTTGGCGCGATCCTGGTTGCGGCGGTGCGGTTCGCTGGCTTGCCCCAGTTGCGGCGGCCGGGGCGGAATCTCCAATGGCATGACATGGGCGCCGGGCGCCAGGCCATAGGCATCTTCGGTGGGCATCATGTAAAGCTTTTCCCCCGCGAAGCCGACCACTTCGGCTTCGACCGAGCCGCCATCGGGCGCCTCGATCAGGCAGCCCGAACCCAGCGGCAGCTTGAGTCCGGCGGCCTCCATGACCAGGCCATTGATGCGCGTCAGCCGGCCGGCCACGCGGAACGGTTGCGGGGTGGCGACACGTTGTCGGCAATCAACGAGGTAGTCGCGGATTTTTTCAGGATGCATCGTCAGTGGCGGCAATACCCAAGCCGGCCAGCACGCGCCGCCAGCGCATCGCCACGGTGGCGTCGACCTGGCTGCCGCCGGTTTCCAGCAGGCAATCGCCGCGCGCCAGCTTGAAGTCCTCGTGGATGCGATGGCCGGCATGGGCGAGCTGGTCGCCCATGTAGGAGCGCAACAAAGAGGCATCTTCCGGATGGAGGTAAATGGCGGCGTGCTGATGCGGCAATTGCGTCAGCGCCTCGCGCACCACGGCGAGCAGGGTGTCGGGGCGGGCAGAGATTTCCTGGCGTACCACTTCGCGCGCGAGTTCGATGGCCAGCGCCAGCAGTTCCAGGGCGACCTCGGCATCGAGTGCAGCAAGCCCGCTTTCGAGTTTGGCGGCGGCCCGCGCGAGCTGCTCTGCCTCGCCATGTGTTTCATCATGCCCCTTTTGCAGCCCGGCTTGGTAGCCCTCGTCATGCCCCTGCTGAAAGCCTTCCGCACGAGCCTGCTCCTGGATTTGCGCTATCTCGGCCGCAGTGGGCAATTGGGCCGGAAGCGCCTCACTCTCCGCAGCCATGGGCGCCGCGCCGCCGCGCGCCTCGTCGAAGCTCGCAAGTTCCCAGCGTTCCCAGGCAGTGAGGTTACTCATGACAGTTAGACCATCTGATTGTCGCCACCTTTGCCGCCGAGCTGGATTTGACCTACGTCGGCGAGGCGGCGGGCGATTTTGAGAATTTCCTTCTGCTCGGATTCGACCTCGGACAGGCGCACCGGGCCTTTCGATTCGAGGTCTTCCCTGAGCATCTCGGCGGCCCGCTGCGACATGTTCTTGAAGACCTTTTCGCGCAGTTCGGGCGACGAACCCTTGAGTGCGAGGATCAGCGAATCGGACTGGATTTCGCGCAGCAGGAGTTGGATGCCGCGATCATCGACATCAAGCAGATTCTCAAAGACGAACATTTCATCGAGAATCTTCTGGGCGAGTTCGGGATCGTATTCGCGCACATTGTCGACAATCGCCGTTTCGGAAGCCTGGCCGACGAAGTTGAGAATCTCCGCCGCGTGGCGAATGCCGCCCATCGCCGCCTTCTTGACGTTTGCCGAGGCGCCCGCCATGAGTCGCGTCATGGCCTCGTTGAGTTCGTGCAGGGCGTTCGGCTGTATGCCATCGAGCGTGGCGATGCGCAGCAGCACGTCGTTGCGCAGGCGTTCGGTGAATAATTTCAGAATCTCGCCGGCGTGGTCGTATTCCAGATGCACCAGGATGGTGGCGATGATCTGCGGATGCTCGTTCTTGATCAAATCGGCCACCGTCGCTGCGTCCATCCATTTCAGGCTCTCGATGCCGGCAGTGTCGTAGCCTTGCAGGATGCGGCCGATCAGGTTGGCCGCCTTGTCGTCGCCCAGCGCCTTGGTGAGCATCGCCCGGATCAGGTCCTCGTCGGCGTACAGCGTGACGCCCAAGGCTGTGTACGCCTCCATTTCCGTCAGTAGTTCCTCGATCTTTTCGCGCGGCACGGACTTGGTGGCGGCCATGGCATGGCCGAGTTTTTGCACCTCCCTTGGGCCGAGGTGCTTGAGAACTTCCGCCGCCGCGTCCGCGCCGAGCGTGAGCAAGATCATCGCGCTCTTCTCAAGGCCGTCTTCAGGTCCCGTTGGCACCCATCCACTCCTTGATCATCTCGGCCACCAGTTTGGGGTTCTGCTGCGCGGTTTCGCGTGCCGCCTTGACCTTGTCGTCGTAGGTGGCCGTTACAGGCGTGGCGCGATAATCCTCCGTCGTCGTCGTATCTTGCGCCTGGCTTGCCTGCGCCGCTTTTTGTTCGGCTTCGGCACGTTGCGCGGCGGCCAGCATTTCAAAGAGCGGTTTTATGAGCTTGCTCCAGACCAGGAAGGCGATGAGCGCGAAGGTCAGATATTTGCCGAGTTCCTTGCTCAGCGCGATCAATTCCGGGTCTTTCCAGAGCGGCGCATCAATCAGCACCTCGGGTTCCGGCGCAACAAAGGATGCGGCGGCGACATTGATCGAATCGCCGCGGGTCTGGCTGAAACCCACGGCCTCCTTCACCAGGTCGTTGATGCGCTTCAACTCTTCGGCGGAAGGCGGCTTGCCCGGCTTGCTGTCTTTTTCCGGCCCTTTTTTGTGATTGACCACCACGGCGACCGACAGCCGTTTGACCATGCCCGGCGGACCGCGCGTGTGCCGCACGGTTTTGTCGACCTCGTAATTGATGGTGGCGTTCTTGGTGTAATTGTTGTTCTGGCCGCCAGCGCCCGCAGCCATGCCTACTTGCGGGTTGGTGATCGGCGCGGTGGCGGGGACGGGCGGCTGGTTGGAGAGGGCGCCAGGCACGCCCATGGCCGGCGGGTTGCCCGCGCCCGATTCGGCGGTTTGCTGGCTGCGGATGGCGGCCTCTGGCGCCGGGTTGGGCCGGTAGGTTTCTGCAACCTGATCAACGTTGGAAAAATCAAGTTCAGCCGCCACCTGGGCGCGGAAATTGCCACGGCCGACCAGCGGTTCGAGGATCGTCTCGATGCGCTGCTGATATTGCGCCTCGACTTCTTTCACATACTTGATCTGGCTGGGGTTGAGGCTGGCGTTCTTGAGTGAATCCTGCTGCTGGGAGATCAGATTGCCATTTTGGTCGATTACGCTGACATGCGCCGGGTTGAGTTGCGGCACCGAGGACGACACCAGATGCACGATGCCGGCGATCTGCGCGGCTTCGAGCGAGCGCCCGGGTTGCAGTCCGACCAGCACCGACGCCGAGGGTTTCAGATCATCCCGCAAGAAAGCGGTCTGCTTCGGAATCGCCAGATGCACGCGGGCGCCGCGCACGGCCGAGAGCGTCTGGATGGTGCGCGCCAGTTCGCCTTCCAGGCCGCGCTGGTAATTGATCTGCTCGGCGAACTGGCTGATGCCGAGCTTCTGGTTCTCCATCACCTCGAAGCCGACCAGCCCGCCTTTCGGCAGTCCCTGCGAAGCCAGCCGCAGCCGCGCGTCATGCACCATGCTGGCCGGCACCATGATCGCGCCGCCGCTGGTCGAGAATTTGTA
>JAUXWU010000013.1 GCA_030680085.1 Rhodocyclaceae bacterium
GTACTGCTGACGGGCGACATTCGCGATTTCGGTTTCCTGATGAACGCCCCGGAAAAGGCCAGCGGCCTGTTGATCCAGACGGTGGCGGAGTTTCTCGCCGGCCGATAGCCGGCCGGCCGTCGGGAAAGTCGGCACCCCAACGGTGCCCTGTACTGGTTTAGAGTTCCGGCTCGATCACCGAATGAGCGTAATTGATATGAACCCACTGCCTTCTCGACTGCCGCAGGTCGGCACCACCATTTTTACCGTCATGTCGCGGCTGGCCGCCGAGCATGGGGCGATCAATCTGTCGCAGGGGTTTCCCGATTTTTCGCCGCCGCCGCTGTTGCTGGAGCGCGTCGCGCATCACATGGCCAGCGTTAACACTGGTGCCAACCAGTATCCGCCCATGGCTGGCGCACTGCCGCTGCGCGAAGCCATCGCCGAAAAGCTTGAAGCCTGCTACGGCGCGGATTATGACGTCGAGAGCGAGATTACCGTCACGGCCGGCGCCACCCAGGCGCTGTACACCGCCATCACCGCTTGCGTGCGGCCGGGCGACGAGGTGATCGTCTTCGCGCCGGTGTATGACAGCTATCTGCCGGCGATTGCCTTGCAAGGCGGCACGGCGCGCGTCATCAATCTGCGTCCCCCGGCTTTCCGCCCGGACTGGTCCGCGGTTGCCGCCGCCATCGGCCCGCGCACGCGCATGATCATCCTGAACACGCCGCACAATCCCACCGGCACGGTGTGGACGGCGGACGACATGACGCAACTGGCGGCGCTGGTGCGCGGCACCGACATCGTGCTGTTGGGTGACGAGGTGTATGAGCACATTGTTTTCGCCGACAGCCCCGCCGGCGGGCGGCACGCGAGTCTGGCGCGCTATCCGGACCTGCGCGAGCGCAGCTTTGTCGTGTCGAGCTTTGGCAAGACCTTTCACATCACCGGCTGGAAAGTTGCTTACTGCGTCGCTCCGGTCGAACTGATGACCGAGTTCCGCAAGGCGCACCAGTTCATCGTGTTCACCGTGCATCACCCGTCGCAACTCGCGCTCGCCGATTTCTTGCGCGCCGACCCCGGCTTCGCGGCCGGACTGGCGGCGTTCTACCTGGCCAAGCGGGATTTTTTCCGCCAGCAACTGGCCGGCTCGCGTTTCGAGCTATTGCCCAGCGACGGTACCTATTTCCAGTTGGCACGCTATGAGCGGATCAACGCCATGCCCGACAGCGAGTTCGCGCGCTGGCTGACCATCGAAAAGGGCGTCGCTGTGATCCCGGTTTCCGCTTTCATGCCCGATGGAAGCGATCACGGGCTGATTCGTTTTTGTTTCGCCAAGCATGAGGCGACGCTGGCGGCGGCGGGGGAGAAGCTGCGCGCCGTCTAGCCAGCGCCGACTTTTGCGGAGCCAGCCCTGCGACATTTTGCTGCGACATTTTGCCGCAGCGCGGTTAAGCCAGGCTTAATATTCATCGACGATAATGATGGACGATTGTTTCGAGAGCCGACCATGACCCGTTACTTGCTTGTTCTTCTTTTGTCGCTGCCATTGTGCGCGACGGCCGACGATGTTATCCGGCTTACCCCCGGGCAGATTGACAAGGCGGGTGTGGTGGTGGCTGCGGTGGCCGAGCTCGGAGCGACTGCCGAGCTGCGTCTGCCGGCGCAGGTGATCGTCCCGCCCGCACAAATCGAGGTGATTGCCGCGGCCGTGCCGACCATGGTGGCCGCAGTGCATGTTGCCTATGGCGAAACCGTGAAGAAAGGGCAGCCCCTGCTGCGCCTGCAGGGCGGCGCACTGCTGGAACTGCAACGTGATTACGCGGGCGCCGCTGCGCAAGCGCAGTTGGCCGCCGAGAAACGGCGGCGTGACGAAGCGCTCTTTGCCGATGGCATCATCGCGCAGAATCGTCTTTCCGAGTCGCGCGCGGCCGAGACGCAAGCGCTTGCGCTGGCGGCAGAGCGGCGCGCATCGCTGCGACTGTCTGGCGCTACGGAACCGGGCAAGGACGGTGCGTTCTCGGGGAGTGCCGTGCTGCGTGCGCCGTTCGACGGTGTGGTCCTCGAAGCAGCGGCACAGCCGGGGCAGCGTGTCGATGCGATGACGCCCTTGCTGAAGCTGGGCCGCCTGACGCCGCTTTGGGTCGAGATCCAGGCCAGCGCCAGTCAGGCCGCCGGCCTCGCGCCGGGGGATCGGGTATCCGTGCCAGGTTGCGCCGCACCCGGCAGGATTACCCTGATCGCGCCGCATCTGCAGGCGGCCAGTCAATCCCTGCTGATTCGCGCCGAACTGGCCAAGCCGGCTGGCTGCGTGAAGCCTTTCCAGTTCGTGCAGGTGGTGATCGGTAGTGCGCGGCCGCTGCCCGCCGGCACGGTGCGCCTGCCGCCTGCTGCCGTGACCCGCCACCAGGGCAAGGCCTGGGTGTTTGTCGCGGTGCCCGACGGCTTTCAGCCGGTAGCCGTCGAGGTGCTGGAGGAATCCGCCGCCGGAACGACCGTTTCCGGCAATCTCCCGGCGGCCGCCAAAGTGGCGGTCAAGGGTGTGGCGACCCTCAAGGCCGTCTGGCTCGGCCTCGGCGCCGGCGGCGAATAAATCATGTTCCAGAAACTCGTCGAACTGGCACTGACCCAGCGTCTGCTGGTGCTGGTGGGCGTGGCGTTGCTGATCGGTGCCGGCAGCATGGCCTTCCGCGAATTGCCGATCGACGCTTTCCCCGACGTGTCGTCGACCCAGGTCAAGATCATCGTCAAGGCGCCGGGCATGACGCCCGAGGAGGTCGAGGCGCGGGTCGTCACGCCGATCGAGCTGGAGATGCTCGGCATTCCCAAGCAGCGGGCACTGCGCGCCGTGGCCAAGTACGCCATCGCCGACATCACCCTCGATTTCGAGGATGGCGCCGACATTTACTGGGCGCGGCAGCAGGTGTCGGAACGCCTTGCCAGCGCGATGAAGGATTTCCCCGCTGAAGTCTCGGGCGGGCTGGCGCCGATCACCACGCCGCTGGGTGAGATGCTGATGTTTACCATCGAGGGCGATCTGTCGCTCGCGGAAAAGCGCAGCCTGCTCGACTGGGTGATCCGCCCGCAACTGCGCACGCTGCCCGGCGTCGCCGACGTCAACGCGCTGGGCGGCCAGGTGCGCAGCTTCGAGGTGGTGCCTAACCTGTTGGCCCTGAAGGCACGCGGCCTGACGCTCGCCGACCTGCGCCGCGCGATCGAGGCCAACAATCGCAACGACGGCGCCGGGCGTCTCGTCGAGGGCGAGGAGTCGCTGCTGGTGCGCGTCGAGGGCAGCGTCAAGACGCTCGACGACCTGCGGGCGATCAACATTCCCGATCCGCACACGCTGCATCCGCCGCATGTCACCCGCGTGGGCGATGTCGCCGAGGTGCGCATCGGCAGCCTGACGCGCTACGGCTTCGTCACCCGCGGCGGTCGGGAAGAGGCGGTGCAGGGGCTGGTGCTCGGCCTGCGCGGCGCCAACGCGCGCACCGTGGTCGAGGGCGTGCGTGCCAGGCTGGCCGAGATCGCGCCGACCTTGCCTCCGGGGGTGACGACGCAGATCTTCTACGACCGCGGCGCGCTGGTCGATCGTGCCATCGGCACGGTGGCGCGGGCGCTGGCCGAGGCCATCGTGCTGGTGGTGTTGCTGCTGCTGGCCTTCCTCGGCAACCTGCGCGCCGCCATCGCCGTGGCCTGCGTACTGCCGCTGGCGGCGCTGGTGACGTTCATCCTCATGAACCTGTTTGGCATGTCGGCCAACCTGATGAGCCTCGGCGGGCTGGCCATCGCCATCGGCATGCTGGTCGATGCCGCCGTGGTGGTGGTCGAGAACATCGAAAGCCAGCTGGCTGATCCGGCGGGCGCCAAGCTGCCCTTCCTCCATCGCATCTACCGCGCCGTGCGCGAGGTGACGGCGCCGGTGGTGTCGGGCATGGCCATCATCGTCATCGTCTTCCTGCCGCTGCTTACCTTGCAGGGGCTCGAAGGCAGGCTGTTCATTCCCGTCGCACTGACCATCATCTTCGCGCTCTCGGGGTCGCTGCTGCTGTCCCTGACCGTGATCCCGGTGCTGACTTCCTATCTGCTGAAGCCCACCGCGCATCCTCGCGAACCGTGGCTGCCACGCCAGGCCACGCGACTTTACGAACCGTTGCTGGTCTGGAGCCTGGCCAACGCGAAGAAGGTGATCATGATGGCGGTGGCGGCGCTGGTCGCCACGGTTGTCGCCTTCCTTTTTCTCGGCAAGACCTTCATGCCGACGATGGACGAGGGCGACATCCTGATGCAGTTGGCGAAGCTGCCGTCGATCAGCCTGGAGCAGAGCGCGCAGACCGACCTGGCGGTGCAAAAGGCGCTGCTCGAGCGCATTCCCGAGATCAAGGATATCGTCGCCCGCACCGGCTCGGACGAGCTCGGCCTCGATCCGATGGGCCTCAACGAGACCGACAGCTTCCTGGTGCTGGCGCCGCGCAGCGAGTGGCGCAATCCCGACAAGGAATGGCTGACCGACGAGATCCGCAAGGTGATGAGCGAATTTAGCGGCATGGACATCGCCTTCACCCAGCCCATCGAGATGCGTGTCTCCGAGATGCTCACGGGCACGCGCGGCGATCTGGCGATCAAGGTGTTCGGCACCGACCTGGCCGAACTCAACGCGCTGGCCGAGAAAATTGCCGCGCTGCTCAAGACGGTGCCCGGCGCGCAGGATGTGCTGACCGCCAAGAACGAGGGCGTGCAGTATTTCACGGTGGAGGTCGACCGCCTGATGGCCGGGCGCTTCGGGCTCTCCATCGAGGACATTGCCACCGCCTTGCGAACGCAGGTCGAGGGCCAGTCGCTGGGGCTGGTGCTCGAAGGCGGCCGTCGCACGCCGCTGGTGATCCGCGGCAGCGACGAGGTGCGCATGTCGCCGGCCCTGTTTGCGGGCATCCACCTGGCGCTGTCCAATGGCGCCAGCGTGCCGCTGTCCGCGGTGGCGAATCTCAGGCGCCTCGCCGGTCCGGTCAAGGTCGACCACGAGAACGCCGCGCGCCTGGTGGTGATCCAGGCCAACGTCACGGGGCGCGACCTGGTCGGCTTTGTCGAGGAAGCAAAAGCCAAAATCGCCGCCGAGGTCAAGCTGCCGGCCGGTTACCGGCTCGCCTGGGGCGGCCAGTTCGAGAACCAGCAGCGCGCGGCCAAGCGTCTGATGCAGGTGGTGCCGGTGGCGTTGCTGTTGATCTTCCACATCCTGTTCACCACCTTCAATTCCGTGCGCCAGGCGGCGATGGTCTTCGTCAATATCCCGTTCGCGCTGATCGGCGGAGTGTTTGCGCTGCTCATCGCCGGTGAATATCTCTCGGTGCCAGCCTCGGTCGGCTTCATCGCCCTGCTCGGCATTGCGGTGCTCAACGGCCTGGTGCTGATCTCCCACTTCAATCAGCTGCTGGCGCAGGGCATGCCGATCGAACGCGTGGTGGTCGAGGGTTCGAAGCGGCGCCTGCGGCCGGTGCTGATGACGGCCAGCATCGCCGCCTTCGGCCTGGTGCCGCTCTTGTTCGCCAGCGGCCCGGGCTCGGAAATCCAGCGGCCGCTGGCCATCGTCGTCATCGGCGGCCTCGTCACCTCGACGCTGCTGACGCTGGTGATGCTGCCGATTCTCTATCGCCGCTGGGGAAAATAATCATGACCAAACGCCTCGATGTCTGCCTCACTCTGCTGCTGACCAGGGGGCTGGAAGCGCGCATCCTCGATCACCTCCTGCAGCATCCCGTCTGGGTCGGCCCGTTTACCGTCTCGCGGGTCGAGGGCCACGGCGATCCCGAGGGCATCACCAGCGCATACGAGCAGGTGCGCGGTCGCGCCGAGCGGCTGCGCATCGAAATTCTCATGGATGCGCGCCACGTGGAGGAACTGTTGCAGGAACTGCGCACCGTTCTGCCCAGCCCCGACGTGGCGTGGTGGCTGAGTCCGGTGCTCGATTCCGGGAGCCTCGCATGAGACGGTTAATGAGTTTGCTATTGCTGCTGCCGCTGACGGCCGCTGCCGTCGATTTTACCGATCTGCCGCCTGCGGCGCAGGTGGCACAGGCGCTGCGCACTTACCCGCTGGTACGCGCGGCAGAAGCCGGCTTGCGCGTCGAAGCCGCCAACCGCGACCGGCTCGCGGCCGGCCCGCACGAATTCGCGCTCAGGCTTGCCAGCCAGCGGCGCAATGAACGCGCCACCGACAGCAACACGCGTGATCACGAGATCGGCATCGAGCGGGCCATCCGGCTGCCAGGCAAAAGCGCACGCGATGCCGAGATCGGCGCGGCGGGCGTGGCGCAGGCGCAATTCGCGCTGGGTGATGCGCTGCACGAAAGTGCGCGCCTGTTGCTGAAAAGCTGGTTCGACTGGCTGCGCGAAGGCGCCGCCGCACGCGACTGGGCGGCGCAGGTCGCGGTGCTGCGCACACAGCACGCGGCCATCCTGAAGAAAGTCGGCGCTGGCGAGACGGCGAAACTGGAAGCGCTCCTGTCGGAAGCCCAACTCGTCCAGGCCGAGGCGCAGCAGATACAGGCGCAGGCACGCCGGACACGCGCCGCCAACGAACTGGCGCAGCACTTTCCCGGCATCACGCTGCCGGAAGCGCTCGTGCCGTCATCGCCGCAGACCGTCGCGGACAGTCCGGCGCAGTGGCGCGAACGCATTCTTGCCCACAATCACGAACTGGCCGTGGCGCGCGCCGCCGCCCGGCGCGCTACATTGCTGGCCCGGCAACTCGATGCCGAGCGCATGCCTGACCCCACCCTGGGTCTGAAGCTGGCGAGCGAGCGCGACGGCCAGGACCGCATCATCGGGTTGCAACTGAGCATTCCGCTGCCGGGCGCCGCTCGCGCCGCCAGCGCCCGCGCCGGCACGGCCGAGGCCGATGCCGCCTATGCGCGCGAGGCGCTGGCGCTGGCCCGCGCCGAGGCCGAAGCGCGCCGCACGGTCAGTCTGGCGCAAGGCGCCCACGCCACGTGGCGACTGCTGGCCGACGTAGCGGCGCGCATGGAAGACAACGCCCGTCTGCTGGAAAAAGCCTGGCGGCTGGGCGAAGGCCAGTTCGGCGAGCTACAGACCGCGCGCCGCCAGGCCATCGAGGCGCGGCTGGCCGCGACGCAGGCACAACTCGACGCCAACGAGGCGCGTTACCGCTTGCTGCTTGATGCACATGAGTTGTGGCCGCTGGACGATGACGGCGATTGAGCGGCGCCGTCCCGCCAGCGCCGACTTTTTTCAGAGTTGTATTTCGAGCCGGAAACCGGCCAGGCGTGCGTTGGGCACGTCCGCCACGCCGCCGGGATGACGAATCCATTGCAGGTTGGGCTGAACGCTCAGCCAGGGGGTGAGGGCGGCGCGGTAGGTGAGCTCGAGCGCTGTTTCGTTGCGCGTGGTTACGCTGCCAGCGTCGCGCCATTGCGCCGCGCGGAACTTCGGAGCCAGGCGTGCTTCCGTCCAGGCCAGCGCGAGGATGTCGTCGGTGCGGGCGGCCAGCAGACCGCGCAGGCTGACGCCCAGGTTGAGCTGTGAGCGGATGGGCGTCGAATCGCCATCGGTGAAGGCGTAGCGGGCGAAGCCGGTGAGATAGCGCCCGGGTTCCTCGCCGATGCTGAACAGGCTGCGCTCGCCGAACAGGTAGCCGCCCCAGGACGGTTTTTTGAGCGGATTGCCGGCGCCATCGGACTGCAACTGGTCAGCGACCTGGCTGCTGTAACGCCAGAGACCGGCGGCATATTTGCCATGTCCCTCGTATTTTTCGTGCGCCCTGAGTTCCGGTGTCTGCAGCATGCGCGTCGGGCCGACCGGTTCGAAGACATGACCGAATTCGATGGGCGTCCAGCCGATTTCGGCAATGGCGAAGCTGCCGTCGCCATTGGCGAAGCGGATATGCGTGCCCTTGGGCTGATTCGGGTCGCCGGGGATGCCGTCGAGAATTGCGCCCATGGCGTAGAGCGTGCGGTCGGGCGACTGCCACTTGAGGCGCAGACCGAAGGCCGCGTTGTTGAAGATCGACGGGCCGCGTGTCAGCGCCAGATCGGCCGGCGGGCCATAGGCGGGGTGCAGCAGCACGCTGGCAGATTCCATCACCGAAAACTCCGAGTCGATCGGATAAAGACCCGCCAGCAGCGACCATTGCTCCTCCACAAAAGTCTGTTGCACCCAGGCATGGAAGACGCGTGTGGTGGGAACGGCAACCTCGATGTTCGATACGCCCATCAGGCTGCCGATATGGCGCGCGTTGATGCCGCTGCCGCGATTGTCGAGCACATGCAGATAGGCGGTCGCACCTGGCAAGCCCAGCAGGAGGTCAAGGTCGGCACGCAGTTTGAGGTCAAGGTTGCGCATGCTGGCGCTGCCCTGGCCGATGCCGCCGGCCAGATTGCTCAGATGGTCGAGTTTGTAGCCTGCCTCGACGGACAGCCCCTGCTTGAACAGAGCGGCCCGCCGCCCGCCCAGGTCGCCGATGGCCGTGTTGTGTGCGTAGTCGGGCGTCGATTCTTCATCCGCCGCGTACGCCGCTGCCGTGGTGGCCAAGACGACGACACAGGTGACTGAACGCATGAAACGCATAACAAACTCCAAAGATGAGAACTATTCTCATATTATATAAGAACGGTTCTCATCTGGAAAAAGTTATTAATGGGCACTTCTATAAATCCCCAAAATATGTTATGCTTACAGCATGCAAACCAGCCTATTTGACCTTGAGAACCGCTACGCCAGTCTGAGTGAAGCGGGCGACCCGCTGGAACGGCTGGACGCCGTCATTGACTGGGAAATCT
>JAUXWU010000019.1 GCA_030680085.1 Rhodocyclaceae bacterium
GAAAATCGGGCCACCATGAACCCAACAACGCTGCTGATCGTCGATGACCAGCCAGAGAACCTGGCGGTGCTGGGCGGGCTGTTGCGTGATGCCGGCTATCGTGTAAAGGCCGCCAACTCGGGCCGCACCGCCCTGCGCTATGCCCTGCAAGAACCCCGCCCCGAGCTCATTTTGCTCGACGTGATGATGCCGGAGATGGACGGTTATGAGGTTCTTGCCCGGCTCTTGGCCGACCCGGCCAGCCGTGACATTCCGGTCATTTTTCTCACCGCCCTGGCCGATGTCGCCGCCGAACAGCGCGGTCTCGAACTGGGCGCCGCCGACTACATCGCCAAGCCCTACTCGCCGCCGATCGTGCTGGCCCGCGTCAAGGCGCAGCTCGAACTCAAGCGCGCGCGCGACTGGCTGGCGGACAAAAACGTCTTTCTCGAAGCCGAGATCGCACGGCGCATGGCCGAGAACGAACGTATCCAGGCGGTCAGCATCATGGCGCTGGCCAATCTCGCCGAGACCCGCGACCCCGAGACCGGCAACCACATCCTGCGCACCCAGACCTATGTGCGCCTGCTGGCGACACGGCTCCAGGATCATCCGCGCTTCACCGACTTTCTTTCCGACCACAACATCGAACTGCTGACGCGCTCCGCGCCGCTGCACGACATCGGCAAGGTCGGCATCCCCGACCACATCCTGCTCAAGCCCGGCAGCCTCACCGTCGATGAGTGGGCCGTCATGAAGACCCACGCCAAGGTTGGCTCGGACGCCATCGAGCGCGCCGAAGGGGCTAGCGGGGAGCCCCTGGCCTTTCTCATGCTGGCCAAGGAAATCGCCCACTGGCATCACGAGAAATGGGATGGCAGCGGCTATCCCGACGGACTGGCGGGCGAGGCGATTCCCCCCGCGGCGCGGCTCATGGCGCTGGCCGATGTCTTTGACGCCCTGATTTCGTGGCGCGTTTACAAGGAACCAATGCCTTTCGATGAAGCGCGGGACATCATCGCCGCCGGGCGCGGCACCCACTTCGATCCCGACGTGGCCGACGTCTTTCTCGCCGGCTTCGACGCATTCGTCGCCATCGCCAAACGCCATGCCGATGTTTAAGACGCAATCCAACTCCACACGAAAGAAATCCGCCATGAAATCTCTGATCGCGGCACTTGCCTTCCTGTCCTTGCTCCTGTCCGGCCAGGCGGCGCTGGCGGAGACCTTTGGCTTCGGCGTGCTCTCCCAGCGCTCCGCCGTGCTCACGGCCGAGCACTGGAATCCCATTCTCGAATACGTCGGCAAGAAGGCCGGGGTGGAGCTGGCGCTCAAGATCGCCCGCACGGGGGCCGAATCGGCGGCGGCTGCCGCCCGCGGGGAATACGACTTCATCTATTCCAACCACATCTTCACGCCCGCCATCCAGCCCCAGGGCTATCGCGTCATCCTGCGCCCCAGGAGCGCCGCCATCACCGGCCAGATCGTCACCCTGGCGGATTCGCCCATCCGCGACCTGCCCGAGCTTGCCGGCAAGACCGTGGGCTTTCCCTCGAAAGCGGCCTTCGTCGGTTATGCCGTGCCCATGGATCATCTGCTGCGGCAGGGCATCCCCGTGGAGTCGGCGTTCGGTGGCAATCAGGAAGGCGTGATGGGTCAACTGGTGGCCGGCAAGGTGATCGCCGCCGGCGTGAATGATCAGGTGATGGCCGCCTTTGCATCGCGCGAGGGCGTGAAATACCGTGTGCTATGGCAGTCGCAGCCCTTCCACAACCTGCCCATCGCCGCGCATCCGCGCGTGCCGGATGCCGTGGCCGCCCGCGTGGCCGCGGCCATCGCCGGCATGAACGACGATGCGGAAGGCCGCGCCATCCTGGAAGCCTCCGCCCGCGTCATCGGCCAGAAACCGCCCCTGGGCTTCCTGCCGTCATCCCCGGCGGATTACCGCAACTATCCCGATTTTTATCGGCGCACCTTGGTCAAGGATATCGAGTGATGCTCCCATCCATCCGCGATATCTGGTGTCGTTTGTCGTTTTTCGCACGACTGCTGGCGGTGCTGGGCATGGGCATACTGGTGGGAGGGATGTTGCTGCTTTTTGTTGCCGTGCGTGGCGAGGCAACGAAAGCGGGCCGCGAACTGGCGCTGTCTTTTCATGAAGAACTCGCGCTAGTGCCGCTGGCCATTACAGAAGCCGTGGTGATCGGCGATTACGCCGCCGTGCGCCAGACCATGCAGGCCGCTGTGGCCCGCCGCCAGATTGCCGCCCTCCGTTACGTTGACACCGACGGTGCGCATATACCCGTCGGCGACCAGCCCGTGCCGCTCATCGCGCCGGCCTGGTTCATGGCCTGGATCCAACTCGCCGACATCAGTGGCGAGGCGCCGATCACCGTCGGGGGCCGGCGTTACGGCACGCTGCTTGTCACGCTCACCGCCGCACCGGCGGGCAACCGTGCGTGGCAAAGTCTGAGCCAGCACCTTTCCATCCTGGCCCTGGTTGCGGCGCTGAATTTTCTTGGCATCTGGCTGGTGCTGAGGAGCAGTCTGCGGCCGCTCGCCGCGCTGGACCGTGGCGCGCGCGCCCTGGCAAGCGGCGAGATGTCGGCCCGCATCCCGCCTCGGGGTAGCCCGGAATTCGTGCGCGTCATCACCGCCTTCAACCACATGGCCGAGACGCTTGGGGCGGCGCAGGGCAGCCTGCGGCAAGAGGCCGAACGCCTGCGGATCACGCTGTCTTCCATCGGCGACGGCGTCATCAGCACCGACCTCGAGAGCCGGGTGACTTTCATCAACCCGCTGGCGGAAGCACTGACCGGCTGGACGAGCGCCGAAGCCTTGGGCCGTTCGTTGCGGGAGGTGTTCTCCATCATCAACGAAACCACCCGCCTCGATGTGGAATGTCCGGTGGAAAAAGCCCTGCGCGAAGGCGTGGTGGTGGGTCTGGCCAACCACACCCTGCTGATCGCCAAGGACGGCACGGAGCGTCCCATCGCCGATTCCGCCGCGCCCATTCTCGACGGCGACGGCCGCACCCAAGGCGCCGTGCTGGTGTTCCGCGACCAGAGCGCCGAGCGGGCGGCCGATCTGGCCCTGCGGAAGCTCGCCCAGGCGGTCGAGCAAAGCTCGGAGAGCATTGTCATTACAGGCCTTGACGGCACGATCGAATACGTCAACGCCGCCTTCACGCAGGTCTCCGGCTACACGGCCGAAGAACTGCTCGGCCAGAACCCGCGCACGCTGCAATCGGGCCAGACGCCACCGGACACCTACCTGGCGATGTGGGCCGCGCTGACCCAGGGCCAGCCGTGGCAGGGCGAACTCATCAACCGCAAGAAGGATGGCAGCGAATACGTCGAATTCGCCGTCATCACCCCCATCCGCCAGGACGACGGGCGCGTCAGCCACTACGTCGCGGTGAAGGAAGACATCACCGAGAAAAAACGCCTCGGCGCGGAACTCGATTTGCACCGCCACCATCTCGAAGACCTGGTGCTGCTGCGCACGGCAGAGATGACCATCGCCAAGACCCAGGCCGAGGCCGCCAACCGGGCCAAGAGCGCGTTCCTCGCCAACATGAGCCACGAAATCCGCACGCCGATGAACGCCATCCTCGGCCTCACCCACCTGCTGCGGCGGGCCGACGTCACCCCCGAACAGGCCGACCGGCTCGGCAAGATCGACAACGCCGGGCGCCATCTGCTCGCCATCATCAACGACATCCTCGACCTGTCGAAGATCGAAGCCGGCAAACTGCAACTCGAACAGAGCGACTTTTCCCTGACCGCCGTGCTCGACCATGTGCGCTCGATGATTTTTGACGCGGCACAGGCCAAGGGGCTCACCGTCACGGTCGATGCCGATCATGTACCCGCGTGGCTTTGCGGCGACCCCACCCGGCTGCGCCAGGCCCTGCTCAACTACGCCGCCAACGCCGTCAAATTCACCGAGCGGGGCCACATCAGCCTTTCCGCCAGCCTGCTGGAAGACAGCGGCGACGACTTGCTGGTGCGCTTCGAGGTTGCGGACAGCGGCATCGGCATCGCCGCCGACAAGTTCGACCGGCTGTTCCACGCCTTCGAACAGGTCGACACCACCACCACCCGCAAATACGGCGGCACCGGCCTGGGTCTGACCATCACCCGACGGCTGGCGCAAATCATGGGCGGCGACGCCGGGGTGGAGAGCACGCCGGGCGTCGGCAGCAGCTTCTGGTTCACCGCCCGGCTCAAGCGCGGCCACGGCATCATGCCGGCCATCTCGGCGGCCGACGTGGCCGACGCGGCCGATGTCGAGGCGCAACTGCGCCACTGTTGCAGCGGCATGCGAATCCTGCTGGCCGAAGACAACCCCATCAACCGCGAAGTCGCCATGGAACTGCTGCATGGCGTGGGGCTGGCGGTGGATACGGCGGAAGACGGCCTTGAGGCGGTTTCGATGGCGCAACACCAACCCTATGCGCTTGTGCTGATGGACATCCAGATGCCCCACCTGGACGGCCTGGAGGCCACCCGCGCCATTCGCGCCCTGCCGCACTGGCAAGACATCCCCATCCTGGCGATGACCGCCAATGCCTTCGACGAGGATCGCCGCGCCTGCGCGGCGGCGGGCATGGACGACTTCATCGCCAAGCCGGTCGAGCCCGCCGCGCTGTATGCGGCGCTGCTGAAGTGGCTGCCGGGCCACGGAAAAGGGGCCAGGCTCGAATTAAATGAAGCGCTTAATTCGAACCAGGCCCCTTTTCCTCCACCGCACGCCGTCCCGCCAGCGCCGACTTTTGGCGCGGGCGGGACGCCCAATAATCCGCCAGCGCCGACTTTTGCTGTAACGGACGAATCGGCGGCGCTGGCCTCGCTGTCCAACGTGCCCGGCTTCGATGTCGCGAGCGGGCTGGCCATGCTGCGCGGCAATGCCGACAAATACCTGGGACTGCTGCACCGCTTTGTCGATTCGCACGCCGCCGACATGACCCGGCTGGCCGAGCACCTGGCGGGCGGCGACCACGCCACCGCCCAGCGGCTGGCGCACACCCTCAAGGGCACGGGGGCCACGCTGGGCGCCATGCGCTTGTCGCAAGCGGCGGCACAACTGGAAGCCCTGCTCAAGGCGAATCCGGCGGCAACGCTTCCCGACGCCACACTCGGCGCCGCCATGGACGCCGTCGACCGCGCAATCATGAGTCTGGCAGCCGCCCTGCCGACGCCGCCGGACATCCCGCCGCCGCCAGACACCGCGCCGCCCGATCCGACCGCGCTGCGACAGGTGCTCGACCAACTGGCGGCATTGCTCGCCATCGGCGACGTGGCAGCGGGCGATCTGGTCCGAGACGCGGAACCGCTGTTGCGCGCCAGTCTCCCTGCGGCGGCAAAGGAACTGTTCGCCCGCATCGACGCCTTTGATTACGAGGCGGCGCTGGAAATTTTGCGCGCCGCCCGCTTGACGGCAGTCGACCTTACAGATTGAAGTTTCATACTTACTCACTAGTCGCAAAATAAGTCGACAGATATGGAGCTTGCGTCAAGCATGATGATATCATGCTGCATGAAACGGGACGGACGAACATTTGACCGCAAAACGCTGGAGGAGATTCGGCTCATGGCGGTTGAGCGGGTGCGCGATGGCGAACCGGCGGCGAAGGTGATTGAGGCCTACGGATTCAACCGCACCACGATCTACAAGTGGCTGCAGGCGGCGTTGCGGCCTGGTCTTGGCATTCGGGCATTGCGCTCGACGAAAGCGACGGGGCGGCCACGTACGCTGCCGCCGAGACAGGAGAGTCAGGTATTCAGATGGGTCAACGGGCGAGACCCGCGCCAATACGGGTTGGACTTTGGCTTGTGGACGCGCACCGTGGTGGTGGAGTTGATCGAGAAGAGGTTTGGCGTAAAGCTGGGACTGACCGCCGTCGGCGAATTGCTGGCGAGACTGGGTCTGACACCGCAGAAGCCGTTGCAGCGCGCCTATCAACGCGACCCGGAAGCCATTGAGAAATGGCAGCGTGAAACCTTCCCCGCCATTGCCGGGCGGGCCAAGGCGGAAAGCGCTGAAATCTTCTTCTGGGATGAATCCGGATTCCGTGCCGACACGGTGCATGGCAAGACTTGGGGCGTTCGCGGACAAACGCCGGTTGTGCAGCGTCCATCTTCTGGAATCCAAATCAACTTGAAGCGTCAAGCAGCTTGTTTTTCCGATGGTCTGCCCCGATAATACGTGCATAGTTGTAATTCCGGCGAGCTGGAGACGTTTTGGACAGGGGTTCGATTCCCCTCACCTCCACCTAAGGATGTTAGCGGCATAGCAGTCTTAGGTGGGGGTGCACTGGCTTCGACAGGGCGAACAAAGGTGAGCAGGCAACTCGTCAGGCGATCGACGTTAATGAAGCAAATCTCTAAACGCCAACGATGAGCGTTTTGCACTGGCCGCTTAAGGCCTATGCCGAGGCTGCTTGAGCCTTGTAATCAAAGAAAAGCCGGCGGGGGCTTGGTGAAAACCAA
>JAUXWU010000022.1 GCA_030680085.1 Rhodocyclaceae bacterium
TCGCCCGCGTACATGTTGCCGAACAGCCGCATGCCGTGCGAGACCGTCTTGGCGACGAACTCGATGATCTGCATGGCGAAGTTGATCGGATAGAGCAGGAAGTGGTTGCCGAAGGGCGCGGTGAACAGTTCGTGCATCCAGCCGCCGAAGCCCTTGATCTTGATGTTGTAGTAAAGGCACATCACCAGCACGGCGAGCGACATGCCGAGCGCGGCATTCAGGTCGGCGGTCGGGACGACGCGCAAGTAGTTGATGCCGACCAGCGCGCCGAGCGCGGGCAGCATATCGACCGGCAGGAGGTCCATGGCGTTCATCAGGAAGATCCAGACAAACACGGTCAGCGCCACCGGCGCGACGAATTTGCGTGACTCGGGGGAATGGACAATGCCCTTGGCCTGATCGGCGACCATTTCAACCAGGATTTCGACGGCGGCCTGAAAGCGGCCCGGCACGCCGGAGGTGGCTCTTTTGGCCGCGCGCGCCATGACGAACACCGCCAGGAGACCCAGCGCGATCGAGTAAAACATGGTGTCGAGGTGAATAACCGACCAGTCGACCAGCGAGGTCTGCTTGACGTTGGTCAGGTGGCCCAGGTGGTGGCTGACGTATTCGGATGCAGTCGGTGCGTGCGCGGTGGCCATGTTTTCAAGTCTTAAGCAAGAGTGCGAAAAGATTAACAAACAGCACAGCAAACAATCCGGCAAGCAGCGCCGGCCAATTCACATCAATCAGGCGTGGCAGAAACAACAGCAACGCTATGACAGCAGACAGCTTGACGGCCTCGCCGACCAGAAAACCCGCCGCGCCCGCCTGCCGCGTCGCAATGGAGAGACGCAGCCGCAGCACAAACAGCAGATTGGGCAGGAAGTAGGCAGCGCCACCGGCCAGAGCAGACAATGAAGCCGACTGCGCGGCCGAACTCGCCCCCCCCGATCCCGCCAGCATGCCCGCCGCTATTGCAGCCATTACAGCCACTGCCAGAATCGCCACCGCCTGGAGCAAGAGAGTCTTGAACATGCCCCGGAAGCCTTTCTACCGCAACTTCATTCTTATCGTGGTGCAAGCCGATTCAGCCGGCTTGCACTTCGCGTTACCGCACAGGGCACGAAACATAGAGCGATTAAAGTGATAAGTCAATTGCCTGTTCATGGAGGCTTTTTATGGCGTTCTTCATAATGCTGTTCGTTGTCATTTTGGCGCGGCCTGGCGCTTCATCCGCGCAGCCGTTTTAATATGCCATCGAGCTGGTCGAGGCTGGCAAACCGAATGGCGAGCGTGCCCGCCCCCTTGCGGTTAGCGCTCACTTTTACCGTGGCGCCAATGGCGTCGGACAAATCCTCTTCCAGCCGCACCAGGTCGCGCCCCTTCTCCGCCGCTGCCGTCTTGTGTTCCGGCGGCTTGAGTTCGCGCGCCACGCGCCGTTCCGTTTCGCGCACCGAGTAGCCCTTGTCGGCGATCTCGGCGGCCAGCCGGCCCTGCTCGGATTTCGGCATGGCGAGCAGCGCGCGGGCGTGGCCCATTTCAATGTCGCCCGCCATCAGCAGATCCTGCGCCGGCTTGGCGAGTTGCAAGAGACGCAGCAGATTCGTCGCGGCGGAGCGCGAGCGCCCGACGGCATCGGCGGCCTGCTGATGGGTCATGCTGAATTCATCGATGAGGCGTTGCAGACCCGCCGCCTCTTCGAGCGGATTCAGATCTTCGCGCTGGATGTTTTCGATCAACGACATCGCCAGCGCGGCGTCGTCGGGAATGTCGCGAATCAGCACCGCGACCTCGGCGAGCCCGGCGATCTGCGCCGCCCGCCAGCGCCGCTCGCCGGCGATGATTTCGTAGCGGCCGGGGCTGACCGGGCGCACCGAAATCGGCTGAATCAGGCCCTGCGCCTTGATCGATGCGGCGAGGTCTTCCAGCGAACCCGGATCCATGCGCGTGCGCGGCTGATACTTGCCCGGCTGCAGGTCGCCAATCGGCAGCATGGCCTGGCGCTGCGCCTCTGCCCCGCCTTCGTCGCCGGACAGCAGCGCCTCCAGCCCCCGGCCCAGTCCTTTTTTGCGTTGCATCATGTCGCCTGCCCTCCCTTGTCTGCCGCTCCCGAATCCCATTGTTTGACGCGCGCGATCATTTCCTGCGCAAAGGCCAGATAGGCCACCGCCCCTTTCGCCGACTTGTCGAACAACACGCCCGGCACGCCATAGCTGGGCGCCTCGGCCAGCCGCACATTGCGCGGCACGATCGTTTTGAAAACCTTCTCGCCGAAATGCTGTTCGAGTTGCGCCGAAACCTGGTTCGACAGCGTCGAGCGCGCGTCGAACATGACGCGCAGCAAGCCGATGATCTTCAGGTCGCGATTCAGGTTGGCATGCACCTTCTTGATGGTGTTCACCAGGTCGGACAGCCCTTCCAGCGCGTAATATTCACATTGCATGGGAATGATGACGCCATGCGCGGCGCACAGGCCGTTGAGCGTCAGCAACGACAGCGACGGCGGGCAGTCGATCAGCACAAAGTCATAGTCGGCGCGATGCGCGGCGAGCGCGGCCTTGAGGCGCATCTCGCGCAACTCCAGATCGACCAGTTCAACCTCCGCGCCGGCCAGGTCGCGATTGGCGGGCAGCACGTCAAAGGCGCCGGACGGCGACGTTACCCGCACCTCGGCCAAGGATTGCAGGCCGACCAGCAACTGATAGACCGAGCGCGTCAAGCCGCGCTTGTCGATGCCGCTGCCCATGGTGGCATTGCCCTGCGGGTCGAGGTCGACCAGCAGCGTGCGCTGGCCGGCCTGCCCCAGCGCGGCGGCCAGATTGACCGTGGTGGTGGTCTTGCCGACCCCGCCCTTCTGGTTGGCGATGGCAAAGATATGCATTCAGATTTTCTCCAGTTGCAGCAAATGACGCTGGGCGTCAAGGCCGGGGACGTGCAGTTCATGGCTGGCGGACATGCGCCAGCCCGCCGGCAAGGCGGCAATCTCGTCGGCAGGATACGCGCCCTTCATCGCCCAGAGACAGGACGACAGATGCCCGGCGAGCCGGACGAAATCGCCCAGGCTGGCGAAGGCCCGCGAAATAACTGCAGCGAAAGTCGCGTTGACATCCTCAACCCGGCCGCAGTGAATGCTCACATTGGTCAGGCCCAATTCGATTTTGGCCTGGCGCTGAAAAGCCGCCTTTTTGTCGACGGTTTCGATTGAAGTAATCGACCAGTCGGGCCTGGCAATCGCCAGAACCAGACCGGGCAAGCCGGATCCGCTGCCGATGTCGGCAAGATTGAATTCTTGCCGTCCCGCCAGCGCCGACTTTTGGATAAACGGCAAAACCGCCAAAGAATCAAGCAGATGATGCGTCACCATCTCCTCCGGATCGCGGATCGCGGTCAAGTTGTAGGTGCGGTTCCACTTAGCGAGCAGCGCCAGATAAGCGGCGAGCTTTTCCCCGGCCCCGGCGGGCAGATCGAGATCGAGCGCAGCGAGGCCTTCAGCCAGATTCACCCCCGCCCCCGCAGCTTCTTTAGATGCACCAGCAAAATAGAAATGGCCGCCGGCGTCACGCCCTGCATGCGGCTTGCCTGGCCCACTGTCTGCGGGCGTTGCTGCGCCAGTTTCTGGCGCACCTCGTGCGACAGCCCCGGCACGGCGGCGTAGTCAAAATCATCGGCAATCCGCGCATCTTCCTGCGCCGCCATCCTGGCTACGTCTTCCTTTTGCCTCTCGATGTAGCCTTGATACTTGGCCTGAATCTCCACCTGCTCGATCACAGCAGTTGCGCTGACCGACTCACCAGCACCAGGCAATGTCATCAGCTCGGCGTAGCTTACTGCGGGACGCCGCAGCAGATCGAACAAGGCATATTGCCGGCGCCCGCCGCGCTTAGCCTGCCCTGCGCCGCCACCCTCATCCTCGGCCGACTTGCCCAGCACCCGCTCGACCTCGCGCACCGGCAGCACGTCAAGATTGACCGCCGTGCGTTTCAGTCGCACCGTCTCGGCGGCAATGGCATCCCGCTTCCGATTGAAGGCATCCCATCGGACATCATCAACCAGCCCAAGCCGCCGGCCGGTTTCGGTCAGGCGCAGGTCGGCATTGTCCTCGCGCAAGGAAAGGCGGAACTCGGCGCGGCTGGTGAACATGCGGTAGGGCTCGGTCACGCCGCGCGTGATCAGGTCATCGACCAGCACACCCAGATAAGCCTCGTCACGGCGCGGCCACCAGGCCTCCGCCCCAGCGGCCTGCAGCGCGGCATTGATGCCGGCCAGCAGTCCCTGGGCGGCCGCCTCTTCGTAACCCGTGGTGCCATTGATCTGGCCGGCAAAGAACAGGCCCCGCACCGCCTGTGTTTCCAGCGACGCCTTGAGGCCGCGCGGATCGAAATAGTCGTATTCGATGGCGTAGCCGGGGCGCGTGATGTGGGCGTTTTCCAGGCCGCGAATCGAACGCACCAGGTCAAGCTGGACATCGAATGGCAAGCTGGTCGAAATTCCCTGCGGATAGATCTCGTGGGTGTCGAGACCCTCGGGTTCGAGAAAAATCTGGTGGCTGTCCTTGCCGGCGAAGCGATGAATCTTGTCCTCGATGGACGGACAGTAGCGCGGCCCGACGCCCTCGATGACGCCGGTAAACATCGGTGAACGATCCAGCCCGCCGCGAATGATGTCGTGGGTGCGCGGATTGCTGTGGGTGATCCAGCACGACACCTGGCGCGGGTGCTGCGCCGGCTGGCCAAGAAACGAAAACACCGGCACCGGCGTATCGCCAGGCTGCTCCTGCATCACGGAAAAGTCGATGGTCTTGCCGTCCAGCCGTGGCGGCGTGCCGGTCTTGAGCCGCCCTACCGGCAGTTGCAACTCGCGCAGCCGCGCCGCCAGCGAGAGCGAAGGCGGGTCGCCAAAACGGCCGGCCCGGTAACTTTCCAGGCCGACATGCACCAGTCCGTTCAAAAATGTTCCGGCGGTCAGCACCACCGTCGCCGCTTCGAAGCGCACGCCCAACTGCGTTACCACCCCGGTCACCCGATCGCCAATCATCGTGATGTCGTCGGCCGCCTGCTGGAACAGCGTCAGGTTCGGCTGATTTTCCAGTTTATAGCGGATCGCCTGCCGATACAGCGACCGGTCGGCCTGCGCGCGGGTCGCCCGCACCGCCGGGCCTTTCGAGGCATTCAAGATACGAAACTGGATGCCCGCCAGATCGGTCGCCCTGGCCATCGCGCCGCCCAGCGCATCGACTTCCTTGACCAGATGCCCCTTGCCGATGCCGCCAATCGATGGGTTACACGACATCGCGCCCAGCGTCTCGATGTTGTGCGTCAGCAGCAAGGTGCGCGCGCCGCTACGCGCGGCCGCCAGCGCCGCCTCGGTGCCGGCATGGCCGCCACCAATTACGATCACATCAAAGCGGGCTTGGGATTGCATGGAAAGCGGGCGTCAGGCGAAATCAAAAAGAGGCGCAATCATACGCCGCCCCTCATCAAACACCAACCCAGCTTCTGTTTCACGTGAAACATCACGCAGCGAAGTTTCACGTGAAACAGTAAGACACCCTACCCCGCCAAGGTGTCCCAGCAAATCTTCGCAATCAGCAATGTCGTCATGGCCAGGAACACCACGCGCACAAAGCCGCTGCCGTGACGAATCGCCATCCGCGCTCCGAGCTGCGCGCCGGCGATGTTGCAAACCGCCATGCCCAGCCCAAGCGCCCACATCACATGGCCGGTCGGCGCAAACAATAGCATCACCCAGATGTGGTCAAGAATCATCGGAAGAGCCGTCCCGCCAGCGCCGAAAAAAGGAATTCCCTTCGGTCATGCCGACTTTTACTCTGCCTCGTCCGGGTCATCCTGGAGCGCGGTAGCGTAATCCTGCCCGCCATAGAACACGCCGATGATGGCAACCTGTTCCGCATCCACGTCGAAGGCAATCACGGCGCGGCCCTTGTAATTCGTGACGCGCAGGCCGGGGCGGATATCGTCGCGCCGGGTGCCGCGTAACGGGAACGTCTGCAGACTCTCGCAATAGTCGATGATCGCATTGACGTGGCGTTCCGCCGTACTCGGCGTCGCCGCGCCCGCAATATAACGATACAGCGCCACAAGCTGCTCCTCCGATTCCGGCGAAAACACCACCCGATATGACATTACGCCTTGCCAGTAGCGGTATCGTGCTCGGTTGCGATCCGCGCCCGCACCTGCCCGGCGCTCACGGCACGCGATGGATCGGCTTTCAGCGCATCATGGGCTGGTCCAACCTGATCGAACAGCCAGCGCTCGGTGGCACGTTCGCGTGCCATCAATGCCCGCAAACCGTCGCGAAACACTTCGCTTTCAGTGGCATAGGCACCCGTTGCAACCATCGACTTCACCAACCCTGCCATTTCATTCGGCAGCGTGATGCTGAATTGCTGGGTTGTACGCATGATCGGCTCCCGTCACGATTAAATAGGATTTAATCCTACACTAACGGCGTAGCCTGTGCCAAGGTACCGCCGTCCCGCCAGCGCCGACTTTCACAAGCGGTCGAGCGGGCTCGTCACGCCGCGCCCGCCCTTGTTCAACACATGGGTGTAGATCATGGTGGTCGAGACATCCGAGTGACCGAGCAACTCCTGCACCGTGCGAATATCCTGCCCGCTTTCCAGCAGATGGGTCGCAAACGAATGCCGCAACGTGTGCGGCGTCGCCGGCTTCGCCAGACGCGCCGCCACAACCGCCTTCTTCATCGCCCGCTGCAACAGTTTTTCATCAATATGGTGACGACGCACCCGCCCGCTACGCGGATCGGTCGAATGGCTGCCAGAACAAAACACGAACTGCCAGGCCCACGCCGTCGCCGCATTCGGATACTTGCGCACCAGCGCATCGGGCAGCCACACCTCGGCCTTGCCCGCCGCAAGGTCGTCCTCAAAAATCAGCCGGCGGCGCTGCAAATGCTCGGTCAGCGGCACCGCCAGCGCGGCAGGCAGCATGGTCACCCGATCCTTGCCACCCTTGCCGTCGCGAATCAATATCTCGTTGCAACCGAAATCCACATCCTTCACCCGCAGCCGCACGCATTCCATCAAGCGCATGCCCGTGCCGTAGAGCAGCCGCCCCATCAACCCATGCACGCCCTCCATGCGACCCAGCACCGCGCGCACCTCGGCTGGCGTCAGCACCACCGGCAAACGCCGCGACGGCTTGGCGCGCGTGACGTTATCCAGCCAGGGCAACTGAACCTCCAGCACCTCGCGGTAGAGAAACAACAGCGCCGAAAGCGCCTGATTCTGCGTCGAGGCCGAAACCCCACCCACCACCGCCAGATCGGTCAAAAACGCCTCCACCTCCGGCGCGCCCATCTCGCGCGGATGGCGCTTGTCATGAAACAAAATAAACCGCTTAATCCAATGAACATATTGCGTTTCGGTGCGAATGCTGTAATGCTTCACCCTGATGCGCGCACGGACCTAGTAGTCAGTCATCATGAATTAAATGAATAACCGTAGGGTGGATAAGCGAAGCGCATCCACCGTGCCACCATCGAAAAAGGTGGATGCGCTTCGCTTATCCACCCTACGTCTTGTCTATGCGTTTTAGCGTGACTGACTACTAGTCGAGCAGCTTTGGCGGGGAGGTGGTTTCAGGTGTCACAGAAGGGGTCATAATCATCCGTTGCCACCGTAAGCTCGTTGCACCAGATTGGTGGCTACCGCTGAAGTCTGAGGTTGGCTGCGCGTACCACGAAACTGACGGCTGTATAAAGGTCGAAAAATATGCTAAATAGCGAAGTGTTTTATGAGCGGATGTATAACGCGAGCGTTAATACACACGCGCAGAAAACACTTCGGAATAAAGGCATGGCGTTCAGGTTTCCGGCGGGTTGCGGTCAAGGCCGAGCAACTGTGCTGACTGACCGCCCCCACTCTCGTCCAACTGCTCGTTCGAGCACACTCGCCGCCCTTCGGGCGTCAAGGTGCTCAACTCCAACGTTGGAACCCAAAACAAGCTAGCCTATCCCGCGTAGTGATACAAATTCGCACCATCAAACTCAAAGAGGAGAATGCCCGTGGACTTCATTGATCACCTTCGTGTGCTTTCGTCGCGTGTCGCGGCCAACAAGGACAATATCCAGACTGAGGAAGCGACCAAGAACGCAATGATCATGCCCCTGATCCAGATTCTTGGCTACAACGTCTTTGATCCGCTCGAAGTGACACCAGAACTAGTCGCCGACGTGGGAACGAAGAAGGGCGAGAAGGTCGACTACG
Source organism: Rhodocyclaceae bacterium (assembly GCA_030680085.1). Lineage (GTDB taxonomy): Bacteria > Pseudomonadota > Gammaproteobacteria > Burkholderiales > Rhodocyclaceae > Sulfuricystis. Next base: position 8,231 of record JAUXWU010000022.1, read on the forward strand.
CGATCCTGAAGGATGGAAAGCCAATCATCCTCTTCGAATGCAAAAAGTCTGGTGCAGACCTTCATGTCAACCACGCCAGCCAGCTCTTCCGCTACTTTCATGTCACCGAGGCACGGTTTGGCGTGCTGACGAATGGTCTCGTCTACAAGTTCTTCTCCGACCTTGAGCAGCCGAACAAGATGGACGCGAAACCATTCTTCGAATTCAACATTCTCGAATTCAAGGAGCGCGATGTAGAAGAACTCAAGAAATTCGCTAAAACTGCGTTCAATCTCGACACGATTCTGACCACTGCGAACGATTTGAAGTACACACGTGCAATTCAGAATCGATTGGCCGAATGGATGACAAGTCCATCCGAAGAGTTTGTTCGTCTCGTTTCCTCCGACTTGCTTGGAAACAAGCAATTTAGGCCGGCAGTCAGGGATCAGTTCACGCTGATCACCAAGCGCGCATTCGAACAGCTCGTCGGCGAACGAATCAATGAACGGCTCAAAGGTGCAATGACTCCCGAGTCAGCACCGGCAGCGGAAACCGATGCTCCCGTGATGGCGGCGGAAAACACCTCTCAACCACAAGTCGTCACTTCGCCCGATGAGCTTGAAGGCTTCCACACGGTGCGCGCCATTCTCCGTAGCCTCGTAAGCCCAAAACGAATCATGATGCGCGATGCCCAGAGCTACTGCGCAATCCTGCTGGACGACAACAACCGCAAGCCAATTTGCCGCCTGCGCTTCAACAACACGCAAAAACTGCGTCTGGGTGTATTCAACGACAAGAAGGAAGAAGTGCAAGTATCGCTCGATAGCATTGACGACATCTTCAACCATGCCGACCAGTTGAAGGCCACGCTTACTTCGTACCAGCCGAATGAAGAGGCGAGCGCGAAGGAATGACTCTCGTAAGTCGGTACTCAGCGCTGGGTTCCAACCCGGCAGTCCACACGGACGCTGCGCGATAAAGCCGCGCAGCGCCGGTGACTTCTACGTTGGGCAGAACCCACACAGTATTTCGCGTGGCTCCTATTTTTTCTAAATAAATTGGTGGATATGTACATGAAAAATACCCTTATCTTTGTTTGGCGCATCACTTGCTTTGCTGCAATCCTTGCCCTTACAGGGTGTGCAGGCCTGCCAAAATTTGAACAATTCTCGCCTAAAGACATTCGGCACCCCGCACCTCAAATAGTGAGTACGGCAGCTAAAGGGCAACCGGTATATCTGCATTACGATTACGACAGCCTGATCATTTACCGGCTGCAAGAACCTTTGGAAATGCGCTTTGTGTTTGGCTTGAGCAAGCTTGTTGTGACGCGCCAGGAGCCACTGTACCGGGGTGTTTTGAATCAAAAAGAGGTTCTGTGCTCTCGTTCTAAAACTTACATAGATGGATTGGTTGGGCCACACTCGATTTCTTGCTTTCTAGATACGGGAAGAACTGGAAAAGTTGATACAGTTATGCCAATAGTAGACGGCGTTGCTTATGCGCGTGAAGAATCAATCGGTCGTTCCATTCCGTATGAGGGCGAAGAATTAGCCCGTGGCAAGGCACAACCGGTAAAGCGAGAACTGGTATTCACCGGATATGCCGATGGGCAATTGACCTTTCTGTATCGTGAGTATCAAAATGACTTGAAGAAGGCAGCGGTAAATCAGCCGCTGTTTGTCCCTGTGGAAAGTTTTCCTGCCAAAAAAGAGATT
>JAUXWU010000027.1 GCA_030680085.1 Rhodocyclaceae bacterium
GAAGCCGACCGAGCCCCAGAGGCGAATCCGTCCGTAGCGGTCGGGATGCTCCGCCAGATGGTCGAGTGTCATGGCCTCGACCAATGGCAACGCGGCACTCCAGAAAAACCAGACCAGGGCCATCGCCAGCAGCATCGGGACGTAATCCCGGGTGAAGAAGAAGCCGGCAAACCCCAGCACGGAAAACAAGGCGGCCAGACGGACAATTCCAACCCGATGGCTGCCATGGCCTAAATGGTCAGCCAACCAGCCCCACAGATTGGGCGCCAGGAGACGCATCACCTGCGGCACCGACATCAGCACACCGATTTCCCAGGCGGAAAGGCCAACGTCCTGGAGATACAGCGTGAAAAACGGCGCAAAGGCGCCGACGAAAGCAAAATAGAAAAAGTACCAGGCGGCCAGCCGTGGCAATGGCCCCAGGGGAGATCTCAAACTGGATGCTGCTGGCCGATACGAAACACCAGCAATAACTGATAGATCTCGTCCTTCAGCTTGACGCGCATCTTTTTCATGTCTTCGAGCGTAAAGTCGGCTACTGGCATGTCATGCGCCTCAAGATTCTCGACCTTGCCGGTCAGTCGGTCGTAACGGGCGCATAGTCCGGAGAAATGACCGCTCGCCGCCTTGAGGGCGTCGAGCGCAGCGCGCATTTCCGGAAATTCGGTATAAAGGTCGTGGTGATCAACGTGCATGGCTTGCCTCCCGAGTTTGTCGTGTTTTTGGATATGGATGGCCGAATTCTATCAGCCAAGGTCGGACGGCTTGGCGGCTAACTTGCTTGGGATGGCCGGTGTCGGACAGCGCACATCGGCGCACTGCGCCCGGTACAACAGGGCCGCATCCATCAGCACCAGCGCCAGCATCGCCTCGGCAATCGGCGTGGCGCGAATGCCGACGCAGGGATCGTGGCGGCCATGGGTTTCCACAGTGGTCGGCTGGCCGGCCAGGTCGATCGAGCGACGCGGCAGACGGATGCTCGACGTCGGCTTGATGGCGATGCTGACGGTGACATCCTGCCCGGATGAAATACCGCCGAGAATGCCGCCGGCATGATTGCTCAAGAAGCCCCGCGGCGTCAGTTCGTCGCCATGTTCGCTGCCGCGCTGGGCGACGGAGGCGAAACCAGCGCCGATCTCCACGCCCTTGACGGCGTTGATGCCCATCATGGCATAGGCGATCTGGGCGTCGAGCCGGCCATAGACCGGGTCGCCCCAGCCCGGCGGCACGTTGGTCGCCGCCACTTCGATACGCGCACCCACCGAGTCGCCATCCTTGCGCAACTGGTCCATGTAGGCTTCCAGTTCGGGCACGATGGCGGCGTTCGGCACAAAGAACGGATTACTGTCGATGACGGCCGCATCGACGAACGGAATGGCGATCGGACCCAACTCGCTCATCCAGCCGCGCAGCGTAATGTTGTAACGCTCGAAGAGCCACTTCCTGGCGATGGCGCCGGCGGCGACGCGCACCGCCGTCTCGCGCGCCGACGCGCGGCCGCCGCCGCGATAGTCGCGGATGCCGAATTTCTGCCAGTAGGTGTAATCGGCGTGGCCCGGCCGGAAGCTCTGGGCGATGTTGCCGTAGTCCTTGCTGCGCTGGTCGGTGTTGCGGATCAGGAGGGCGATGGGCGTGCCGGTGGTCTTGCCTTCGAACACGCCGGAGAGGATTTCGACCTTGTCATCCTCGCGCCGCTGCGTCACATGGCGCGAGGTACCTGGCTTGCGCCGGTCAAGCTCGACCTGGATGTCGGCCTCGCACAGCGCCAGACCGGGCGGGCAGCCATCGACGACGCAACCGATGGCCGGACCATGCGATTCGCCGAATGAAGTCACGCTAAACAACGTGCCAATGGTGTTGCCGGACATCAGGGTTCAGTGGTCAGTGGTCAGAAAACAGTGGTTTCAGTCTATCACGCGACTTTATCCGCAGCGGTCGAGCAGACTGCGTTTGTTCGGCTTCCCCAGCCATGCGTCCGCATCCGCCGGCGGTTCCTTGCGTTCGATGATCGACGGCCATTGCTTGGCCAGTTCGGCATTCAAGGCGATCATGTCCTGTTGCGCCGCGGGAACATCTTCTTCGGCAAAAATCGCCTCGGCGGGACATTCGGGCACGCACAGGGTGCAGTCAATACACTCGTCGGGATCGATGACCAGGAAGTTCGGGCCCTCGCGGAAGCAGTCGACTGGACAGATATCCACACAATCTGTGTACTTGCACTTGATACAGTTTTCCGTCACCACATAGGTCATCGCTTCAGCCCATCATCATTTCTTGTCGACGTAAGGGTTTTTGGTGACCTTGAACTGGATGCGCAGCGGCGTGCCTTGCAGCTTGAAGGTCTCGACAAAAACGTGTTCGAGGTAACGCACATAAGCGGGTGGCACATGTTCAAGTGCATTGCCGTGGATGACGACGATCGGCGGGTTGCTGCCGCCCTGATGCGCATAGCGCAGTTTGGGGCGGACATTGCCATGCCGGGGCGGCGCCTGCTTTTGCACGGCATCGAGCAACACGCGGGTGAGTTTGGGCGTGGTCAGCTTGGCCATCGCGGCGGCGTAGGCGCGATCGACCGATTGCAGCACGCCCGCCACGCCCTGCCCTTTCAGGGCGGAGACGTGATGGACGCGCGCGAAACCCATAAAATTTAGCTTGCGGGTAATGTCCAGTTTGACCTGCTCGCGGCGATATTGGTCGATGGCATCCCATTTATTTACCGCCAGCACCATTGCGCGACCAGCCTCGATGCAGAAACCGGCGATATGCGCATCCTGATCGGAAATGTCCTGGCTGGCATCGACCATCAGCACGACGACGTTGGCGGCCTCTATAGCACGCAGCGTTTTGACCACCGAGAATTTTTCGATGGTTTCGAAGACGCGCCCCTTGCGGCGCAGGCCGGCGGTGTCGATCAGCGTATAGCTCTTGCCGTTCCGCTCGAAAGGCGTGGCGATGGCATCGCGCGTGGTGCCCGGCATGTCGAAGGCGATCATGCGCTCTTCGCCGAGCAGCGTGTTGATCAGCGTGCTCTTGCCGACGTTGGGGCGGCCAACGATGGCGACGCGCGGACCACCGCTGTCGTCCACCGCGCGCTCCTCGGCCGAAAAATCCGCCAGCACGAATTCGAGCAATTCGCGCACGCCCTCGCCGTGGGCCGACGAGATGACGCGCGGTTCGCCCAGGCCCAGTTCGTGGAATTCGGCGGCGACCACGTCGCGGTTCATGCCCTCGGCCTTGTTGACGACCAGATGCAGCGGCCGACCGGTCTTGCGCAGCCGTTCTGCGATCACCCGGTCCTGCGACAAGAGGCCGGAGCGGCAGTCGACGATGAACAACAGCGCATCCGCCTCGGCAATCGCCGCCTCGGCCTGGCGCGCCATTTCATGGACGATCCCTTCGGTGGCCTGCGGCTCGAAGCCGCCGGTATCGATGACGAGAAACGCGCGATCGCCGAGTCGGCCGTGGCCGTAATGACGGTCGCGTGTCAGGCCCGGCTGGTCGGCAACCAGCGCATCGCGCGTCTTGGTCAGCCGGTTGAAGAGCGTGGACTTGCCGACGTTGGGGCGGCCTACGATGGCCAGTGTGGGGAGCATCTATTTTATTGCCATGGCATTAACGGCGCCATTTTTCGTCTGCACAACAAATCTGTCGTCCGCGCTGCCTAAACGCCTTGGCGCAGCGACAACCGCCGAACCATCGGTGGTGAGCCGCGCGGCAAAAGCGCCGTCTTCCGCGGACAGGAGATGCACCACGCCCTGAAAGTCGGCAACGGCAATATGGCGTCCCACGACCAGCGGACGCGACACCCCGCGCAGGGCGAGCTTGTCCTGCTTCCAGAGACTGGCGCCGCTGCCGCGGTCGAAAGCGTGCACCGCGTCTTTCTCGTCGGTGACGTAGAGGGCGCGACTGCCGATGTCGAGACCATTGATGGAAGACACGTCGCGCGCCCATTGCAAGGCGCCATTGCTGGTATCGAAACAGGCAACCCGCCCCTGATAGGCGACGGCGCAGACGCTCCTGCCATCCACCACGGGATCACTCGCGACGTCGGCAATCCGTTCCAGTTCGGTAACGCCGCGCGGCAGGGCAACGGCGCTCTCCCACAGCGCCGCGCCATTGTTGAGCGCCACGGCCACCAGCTTGCCGCCGGGGAAGCCGGCATAGAGCGCGCTTTCAGTCAGCGTGACGCCGACCGGCGAGCGCAGGGCCAGCGCGGGCGTGCTGCGCTGATAGACCCAGCGGCGTTTGCCATCCATTGCTTCGAATCCGAAGATGCGCGCATCCCCGCTTCTGACCGCGACGAGATCGGCGGACACCGCCGGGGCGGCGAGAATCTCGGAACTCGCGCGCGCCGTCCAGGCCGGGCGGCCATCCGCCGCATGGAATGCCAGCACCGCGCCCTTGGCGGTGCCGACCACTACCAGCTTGTCGCTGGCGCCGACGCCGCCCGAGATCGCCTGACCGGCGCTGATCTTCCAGATCTGGCGACCCTCATCAAAGCGCGCCAGCGCACCGTCCTTGGCCGCGACATAGACGCTATTGCCGACCACGGCAGGCGTGAACACGAACTCGCCGGCGTTGCCGATACTGGCCTGCCAGAGACGCATCATCTCGGCGCTGGGCTTGATCGCCACCAGTTCGGCAGGCTTCGCCTTGGGCGCGGACGAGGAAAAAGGGTTGAGCTTGTCAACCGTCGAGCTGATGGTCGAGCAACCGCCGGCGCCCAGCAGCGCGGCACAAGTCAAGACAACACGCCAGTTCGCCGTCACGCCACACCCCCTGAATCCCGTTTGGCTTCGAGAATTTCACGATAGGGCGAGCCGGCGGCATCGGCCGGCAACAGCTTGAGCGCCTCGTCATAGGCGGCGCGCGCTTCGGCGGGCTTGCCTTGCGCCATCAGGATGTCACCGCGCACTTCGAGATAGCGTGTCTTGAAAGTCGGCGCTGGCGGGACGGCGAGTCGCTGCAGCGCTGCATCATGATTGCCCTCCTCGGCCAGCACGATGGCCTGACGCAGGCGCGCCAGATCGCGCAGGCCGGGGTCCTTGGCATGCTCTGCCGCCCAGCCAAACTGGGCCTGTGCCGATTTGAGGTCGCCCGCATCGACCAGCACCTTGCCCGACAGCATGGCGGCCATGCCGGCGTAGGCCGTCCCCGCATGCTTGTCGATCAGCTCGCCGGCCAGCAGACGCACGCGCTTGGCATCTTGCTGCACCAGGGAGCGCTGCAATTCGCCATACAACTGCCCAGCCTGCACGGACTGGCTCCTCTGCCACCACTGCCAACCCTGCCAGCCAACCACGGCAATGGCAAGCGCCGCGATTACCGTCGTGATCAGCGAGCCGTGCAGCTTCCACCAGGTTTTGAGTTCTTCGATTTGTTCCTGCTCTTCAAGATCGTAGGTTGCCATGTTTTATTCCTCGGAGTTATTTTCGTCGGCGCCGTAAAGCCATTCGCCGACACGGATCGTCAGTTCATCGAGCGGCACGCGCTGCTGCTCCGCTGCCACGCGCAATGGCTTGAGCGTCACCGCGTTCGCTGCGGCTTCGTCGTCGCCAATAATCACCGCCAGTTGCGCGCCCGATGCGTCGGCGCGCTTGAATTGCGCTTTGAAGCTGCCGCCACCCATATGGGTCAACACGGCACAGCCACTATCCCGCAGCATTTCGGCCGCGCGGAAAGCCTGCCGCTGCGCAGCTTCGCCCAGATGCACGACATACACATCCGGCGCGGGCGGCTCGATGAAACCTTCTTTCTCTTCGAGCAGCGCCATCAGCCGTTCGATGCCCATCGCGAAGCCGCAGGCGGGAGCGGGCTTGCCGCCAAGCTGCTCAACCAGGCCATCGTAGCGGCCACCGGCACATATCGTGCCCTGCGCGCCGAGTCGCTCGGTCACCCATTCGAACACGGTGAGATTGTAATAGTCGAGCCCACGCACCAGGCGCGGATTGATGCGGTAGGGAATCGCGGCATCCTTGAGGAATTGCTGTACGCCGGCAAAATGTTTGAGCGAGTCGCCGCCCAGGTAGTCAATTAGTTGGGGTGCCCCCTCGACCAGAGCCTGCATCGCCGGGTTCTTGGTATCGAGAATGCGCAGCGGGTTGGTGTGCAGGCGGCGGCGGGCTTCTTCGTCCAACTGGTCGGCGTGGCTTTCCAGATAGGCAATCAGCGCGGTGCGATGCGCTGCACGCTCGTCCAACTGGCCAAGCGAGTTGATTTCGAGCTTGATGCTGCCATCGCTGTTCAGCCCAAGATCGTCCCACAGCCGGGAACACATGATGATCTGCTCGGCGTCGATGTCCGGGCCGGCCAGACCGAGTGCTTCGACGCCGACCTGATGAAACTGGCGGTAGCGGCCCTTCTGCGGCCGTTCGTGGCGGAACATCGGGCCGATGTACCAGAGCCGCTTCGGGCCGTCATACAACAGGTTGTGCTGCAGCACGGCGCGCACGCAGGAGGCCGTGCCTTCGGGGCGCAGCGTCAGTTGCTCGCCATTCAGGCTGTCGGTGAAGGAGTACATCTCCTTTTCGACGATGTCGGTGACGGCGCCGATGGCGCGGGCGAACAGCGGGGTCGGCTCGACCAGCGGCATGCGGATCGGCCGGTAGCCGTAGGCCGTCAGCCAGTCGCGCACGAGTTCTTCGAAGGCCTCCCAGCGCTCGGCGTCGGCGGGCAGGATGTCGTTCATCCCGCGGATGGCTTGCAGTGTTTGACTCATGATTCGGCAAGCAACGGATAGCTGCGTTCCACGTAGTTTTCGATGATGCTTCTGAATTCGGCGGCAATGTTCTCGCCGCGCAATGTGGTGATGCGCGCGCCGTCGGCATAGACCGGCGCGACCGGCTCCTCCCCCGTGCCGGGCAGCGAAATGCCGAGGTTGGCATGCTTGCTTTCGCCAGGGCCGTTGACCACGCAACCCATCACGGCGAGCGTCATGTTTTCCACGCCGCGATGATGCAATTGCCATGCAGGCATGCGCTCGCGCACATAGGTCTGGATATCCTGCGCGAGTTCCTGAAACACGGTGCTGCTGGTGCGACCGCAGCCGGGACAGGCAATCACCATCGGCACGAAGGCGCGCAAGCCCATGGTTTGCAGGATTTCCTGGGCGACGATGACTTCGCGCGTGCGCTCGCCGCCAGGTTCGGGCGTGAGCGAGACGCGAATAGTGTCGCCGATGCCTTCCTGCAGCAACACCGCCAGCGCGGCGGTCGAGGCGACGATGCCCTTGCTGCCCAGGCCGGCTTCGGTGAGTCCGAGGTGGAGCGGATAGTCGCAGCGCCTGGCCAGATCGCGGTAAATCGCGATCAGGTCCTGCACGCCGGAGACCTTGCAGGACAGGATGATGGCATTGCCCGGCAAGCCGAGCGCTTCGGCCTGGGCGGCGGATTCGAGCGCGGAGGCGACCATCGCCTCGCGCATCAGGCCGGTCGCGTCCTTGGGTTCCGCGCGCCGGGCATTCTCGTCCATCAGACGCGCCAGCAAGGACTGATCGAGGCTGCCCCAATTCACGCCGATGCGCACCGGCTTTTGGTACTTGCCGGCAATTTCGATCATCTTGGCGAACTGTTCATCGCGCCGCGCGCCCTTGCCGACGTTGCCGGGATTGATGCGCAGCTTGGCCAGCGCCGCCGCGCATTCCGGCACTTCGGCGAGCAGCTTGTGACCATTGAAATGGAAGTCGCCGACCAGGGGAACGTCGATATTCAACTGCGCCAGCCGATCGCGGATTTTCGGCACGGCGGCGGCGGCTTCGCGCGTATTCACGGTGACGCGCACCACCTCCGAGCCGGCGCGGTAAAGCTCCGCCACCTGCTGACTGGTGGCAAAGACATCGGCGGTATCAGTGTTGGTCATCGACTGGACGACGACCGGAGCAGCGGGCGCGCCGTCCAATCCCCCGCCGACGGCGATGTTCCCGACCATGACGCGGCGCGTCGACCGACGCACAGGAGTGTCCGTAGCAATCATTATTCGAGTGTCAGCCGTGCCACTTCGGCGCGCGTGTAGGGTGCCAGGTCGATCGGACGACCTGCGGAGGTCAGGGTAACCTTGCCGGCATTGCCGATGACGATATCGAAAGGCGGACGACCGCTCAGCGTCAAACGGCTGCCGGCGGGATTCTCGGCGGAATGCAGCTTCTGCCGGGTGACATCGCCGACATCGACCCAGGAGCGTCCATGAAAAATAAATTGCAGCGTGATTTCGCCAACTGCAGCCTGTGCTGGGCTGGCTTCGGCGGAAAGCGGCGCCGCCGTTGGCGAAACCACCGCGCTTGATTCTGGCGTTGCGACTGCCGGCACGGTGGCGGCAGGCACGGGTTCGGTGGCCGGGGCTGGCGACAACAACGCGCGCGGCGCCGACCAGAGCCGGCTACCTGCCGCAACAACCGTTTCCGTCGCCAGCGGCGGGACCAGGAAATGCCACAAACCCAGCAGCATGGCGGCCAGCGCCAGGACTATCGTCGCCGATACCAGGGGTGAAAACTGGCGCTTGCCCGACTCGCTGGCAACGCCCATGTTGCCGGGGGCGCGCACTTCGGCTGGCGCCATGGATGCGACTGCGTCAAGCATGTGCAGCAGTTCATCGGCGTCCTGCTTGAGCAAGCGGGCGTAGCTGCGCACGAAGCCACGCACAATGGTGGCGCCAGGCAGGACGGCGTAATCATCGGCCTCCAGCAGTTCGATCTGACGCGGTCTGAATTTGATTGAATCGGCCACCTCGACGAGTGACAGATGGGCCGCCTCGCGTGCGGCACGCAGTCGCTGGCCGACTGTGGCAGGGGCAGCCGCCGCATCCCTTTCACCCGGCGAGCCGGCTAGCGCCGTCTCCATTTCACGCGGCGTTCCGGCTGACGCCGTCTCGCCAGCGCCGACTTTTACCGCGTCATCGGCGGAGGTTTGCGGTATGGGGTTCAATCGAACTCCCCGCGCGACAATTTTTGCTGCTCGGGCGAATTGCGGAATTTGCGGTGCAGGATGCCGGTAAAGCGCGCCTCGGCTTCACGGTCGCCCAGCTTGCGCTCGATCCGCAGCGCCAGCCAGGCAGACTCCGCGGTCGGGTCCAGCCGGGCATGCAGTTCCTTGACGATCTGCCGCGCATCGGCCAGCCGATTGCCGCGGTAGGCGATGTCGGCGAGCCAGAACAATGCCGTCAGGTTAGCGCGATCAATGCGCAGCGCACGGGACATGAAATCCTCGGCTTGCCGGTCATCCTTGATCATCAGGGCACACAGTCCGGCATTCGTGAGTGCCTTGCCGGGAGCCTGATAGAGCGAGTTGCCGATGGCCAGCCGGAAATGGACCAGCGACTCCTTCGGCTTGCCGGTTTGGCAGAGAAACCAGCCGTAGTCGTTGTTGATTTCCGGGTCGCCCGGCGCCAGTTGCAAGGCCCGCTGGAAGCTCTGCTCGGCCAAGGGATTGCGCACCAAGGCCATATAAACCAGCGCCAGCAGATTGTGGGCGGGCGCATAACCGCTCTCCGCGTCGATCGCGATACGCGCCCGCTCGAGTGCGATGTCGTAGTTTCCTGCCTGCAGGTAGTAGCGGCCCAGTTCGGTATGCACCTTGGCGCGCTGGCCCGCATCGCTCGTCGCCGCCTGGCGGGAAACGGCCTGCTCGACGCTGCCGACATCAGCGTCGCCGACGGGGGCGCCGGCGCAACCCGTCAAAAACAGGACCAGTAAAAATAAGCCCGGTTTGCGCATCATGCATGCACCTCCTGCGCAATCGGAATGATCGTGCGTGTGCCGGATAGCGGCGCGCCGGCCGACTTCGCGCTCCGCCGGGTGCGGTCCTGAACCTGTCCGGCCAACTGCCCGCAGGCCGCGTCGATACCGTCGCCGCGCGTCTTGCGCACCGTGGCAACGACATCGGCATTCATTAATATTTCTTGGAAACGCCGCACCCGCTCGGCGCTCGGCCGCCGATAGTCGGAGCCGGGGAATGGGTTGAACGGAATCAGGTTGAACTTGCAGGGAACCGTGCGGGTCAGTTGCAGCAAGGCATGGGCATCGGCGTCGCTGTCATTGATGCCAGCCAGCAGCACGTATTCGAAGGTAATGAAATCGCGGGGCGCTTTTTCCAGATAACGCCGGCACGCCGCCATCAGTTCGGCGAGCGGATATTTGCGATTGATCGGCACCAGTTCGTCACGCAGCGCGTTATTCGGTGCGTGCAGGGACACCGCCAGCGCCACCGGCACGCTATCGCGCAACCGATCGATGGCCGGCACCAGTCCGGCCGTGGAGACCGTTACACGTCGACGCGACAACCCGTAGGCATGATCGTCGAGCATCAGGCGCAGGGCGGCAGAAACATTGTCGAGGTTCGCCAGCGGCTCGCCCATGCCCATCAGCACGACATTGCTGATGACCCGTTCGCCACTGTCATCAACGCCCGGCTGTTTCACCGCGCCCAGCACGCGGTTGGCATGCCAGAGCTGGCCGATGATCTCGGCGGTGGAGAGGTTGCGGTTGAAACCCTGCTTGCCGGTCGAGCAAAACGAACATTCGAGTGCGCAACCGACCTGGCTGGAAATGCACAGGGTGCCGCGATTCGCTTCCGGGATAAATACGGTTTCAACGGCGTTGCCATTACCCACATCCAGCAGCCATTTGCGCGTACCGTCGGCGGCGATGCTGTCGCGCAACGGCTGCGGGCCGCGAATTTCGGCTTCCGCAGCCAACCTGGCGCGGAGCGTTTTGGCCACATCGGTCATCTGGCCAAAATCATCCACCCCGAAACGATGCATCCAGCGCGACAACTGGTGCGCGCGAAACGGCTTTTCGCCCCGCTCGGCAAACCAGGCGGTCAAGCCTTCAACATCGAAATCGAGCAGATTGACCATGCGATAAATCAGAAGACAGAGAGTGCCGGAAAGAAATAGGCAATTTCCACCTTGGCGGTATCCGGGCCGTCGGAGCCATGCACGGCATTGGCGTCGATGCTGTCGGCGAAGTCGGCGCGAATCGTGCCGGCTGCCGCTTTCTTGGGATCGGTGGCGCCCATCAGGTCGCGGTTCTTGGCAATGGCGCCCTCGCCTTCGAGCACCTGAATCATCACCGGGCCGGAGCTCATGAATTGCACGAGATCCTTGAAAAACGGGCGATCCTTGTGCACGGCATAGAAGCCGCCGGCTTCGCGCTCGGACAGCCAGGCCATGCGCGAAGCGACGATCTTGAGGCCGTTGGTCTCGAAGCGGGAATAGATCTTGCCGATCACATTTTTGGCCACGGCATCGGGTTTGATGATCGACAGGGTGCGCTCAGTTGCCATTCTTTTCTCCAGCAGATTGGTAAGTAAAACAAAAGGGTAGCGATTTTATCGCAGATTGGACACCCATCCGGCGACCGCCAAAGAAAAAAGCCCGGCATTGCCGGGCTTTGAGGGGCGGCGGGCGCTACAGCATGCCCAGCGTGCGCGGCAGCCAGAGCGTAATTTCCGGCACATAGGTGATCAACATGAGGAACACCAGCATGGTAAACAACCACGGCAATACCGATATGGACGTCTCGGTCAGACCCATCTTGCTGATGCCGCTGGCGACATAGAGATTGAGGCCAACCGGCGGGGTGATCATGCCGATTTCCATATTCACGACGATCATGATGCCGAAATGAATCGGATCGATCCCCAGCTTCATCGCAATCGGAAACAGGATCGGCGCCGTGATGAGAATAATCGACGAGGGCTCCATGAAGCTGCCCATGACGAGCAGCAGGATGTTCACCACGATGAGGAAGCCGATCACGCCCAGGCCCGATGCCAGGATCCACTCGGCGACGCCCTGCGGAATCTGTTCATTGGTGAGAATGAAGGAGAACAACACGGCATTGGTGATGATGTAGAGCAGCATCGCGCTCATGTTGGCCGAGTTGAGCAGCACCCTGGGCACGTCGGAGAACTTGAGATCCCCATAGACGAACACCGCGATGACAAAGGCATAGACAGCGCTCATCGCCGCCGCCTCGGTCGGCGTAAAGAGCCCGCTGTAGATGCCGCCCATGACGACGATAACCAACAACAGGCCCCACACCGACTTGCGAAACGCCTGCCAGCGCTCCCCCCAGGAATGCGCCCGCTCGCGCGGATAATTGCCGCGCCAGGCCCGATACCAGGTAGTGAGTCCGAGAAACAGCGCCAGCAACAGGCCGGGAATCACCCCCGCCATGAACAGCGCCCCGATCGAACTGTTGGTGGAAACCGCATACATCACCATGACGATCGAGGGCGGGATCAGGATGCCCAGACCACCAGAGGAGGCGATGACGCCGACACCGAAGCGTTTCGGGTAGCCGGCCCTGACCATCGCCGGCAACATGATCGAGCCGATCGCCACCACCGTCGCCGGGCTGGAGCCGGACACCGCGGCGAACAGGGCGCAGGCGAACACCGAACTCAGACCCAGGCCACCGCGCCAATGGCCGACCATCGAGGTGGCGAAATTGATCATGCGCCGCGCCACGCCGCCATGGGTGAGGAAGTTGCCGGCGAGGATGAAGAACGGGATCGCCATGATCTCGAACTTCTCGATGCCGGTGAACAGTTTGAGCGCCACCGCCTCGAGCGGCACCTCGGTGAAGCCGAACAGAAAGATCAGCACCGTCAGGCCCAGCGAGATCGACACCGGCATGCCGGTCAGCATCAGCGTGGCGAGAAGGATAAAGATGATGGCGGCGCTCATGGGTTTTTCTCCGCCTGCTTGCCCCGGCTGCCGTCCGGGTGATGTTTGAGGTCATGCGGGTGCAAGTCATCGTCCATGTTGTAGGGGTTAACCTCCACCGGTACGCGGTCCTCCTCGATACCTTCGACATGGCCGTGATCGTGGTGCGGTAGTTCGCCGGTACGCCTGAAATTCGCCATGACCTGCAGGAAACGGAAGCACATCAGATAGGAACCGAGCGGAATCGCGGAATAGACAATCCAGGTCGGCCATTCGAGATCGGGGGTGGTGGGGCCGGCATAAAGATCGCCGGTGGCAATGCCCAGCGCCTTGTAAATGCTGTAGTTGGCGCCGTTCTCCCAGACAAAATGCGCCCCCAGGCTGCCAATGATGCCGGTAAAGCACGCGCCGGCCAGGAGGCCGAAGACGATGAACTTGCCACGCCGGCTGTCGGACATCTGGTTGATCAGCACATCGACGCCGACATGGATGCCGGTCCTGACGCCGTAGGCGGCACCGA
>JAUXWU010000030.1 GCA_030680085.1 Rhodocyclaceae bacterium
TGATTCTCGGCTTTATGAACGCGGCGGCGATCATCATCGCCCTGTCGCAACTCGATTTGCTGCTGGGCATCCCCAAGGGCCGTAGCGACTCCTTCCTCAAGGACATCTGGGAAATGGCGGCCTACCTGCCGCTGACCCACCTGCCCACGCTCGCCATGTCGGCCTTCGCCCTCGTGCTGATGCTGGTGCTGAAAAAATTCCCGTTCTGTCGAAGCCCAGCATCCTGATCGCCGTGATCATTACCACCTTGGTCAGCTATGCCATCGGCTTTGAACATAAATCCCATGGGGCGCCCGAGGAGATCGCCGATCCCACCACGCGATCCTTTGTCACCGGCTACATTCAGACCGATGCGCAGATCGCGGCGCTCGGCAGTGTCATTACGGCCCGCGCGGCCGCTCTGCGGGCGGCGGAAAAGGAACACAGCGAGCGCGCTGCCGTCAATCTGTCGCACCAGATCGATCTGCTGCACATCGAGCTGGCGAGCGCGGAGC
Organism: Rhodocyclaceae bacterium; assembly: GCA_030680085.1. Taxonomy (GTDB): domain Bacteria; phylum Pseudomonadota; class Gammaproteobacteria; order Burkholderiales; family Rhodocyclaceae; genus Sulfuricystis. The sequence continues at coordinate 495 of JAUXWU010000030.1, forward strand.
AACAGAACAAGAAGCGCATGCATCAACTGCGTCGCGTCAGCTTCGAGCGCGGTCGCGCGCCGGAGGACGAAGCGGCAATGCTCTATCTGGCGGGTCAGGTACCCGCTGGCGTCGAAACCGACGGCCGCCAGTGGCACATCAAAAAAATCGAGGAGGGCGCCCTGAAACTGGTCGGCGGCGGCGACGTCATCGGCAAGGTGCCGACGGGCCTGCCGGCCTTCCGCCTGCCCACGCTAGGTCTCGACGCCATCTTGTCGCTGCTGTCGGCGGCGCTGATCATCGCGCTGGTCGCGTTCATGGAATCGATTTCCATGGCCAAGGCCATGGCGGCCCAGTCCAAACAGCGCGTCGATCCCAATCAGGAGCTGATCGGCCAGGGCCTGGCCAATTTTGGCGGCGCATTCTTCCAGTGCTACCCGGCCTGCGGCTCCTTCACCGGTTCCGCCATCAACCTGCAGGCGGGCGCCAAGACCGGCTTCGCCATGGTCTTCAACGGCCTGTTCGTCGCCGTGACGCTGCTGTTCCTGACGCCCCTGCTCTATCACCTGCCCAAGGCCGTGCTGGCGGTGATCATCCTGCTGGCCGTGGCCGGCCTGATCACGCCGGCCGCGCTCCGGCACACCTGGCGTGCCAGCCGATTCGACGGCATCGCCGCGCTGGTCACCTTCGTCGCCACCCTCGCCTTCGCGCCGCATCTCGACAAGGGCATCATGATCGGCGCGGCGCTGGCCATCTTGCTGCATCTGTACCACACCATGTCGCCGCGGGTTGCCATTCTCGGCCGCTACAAGGACGGCACGCTGCGCGACGCCAAGGTGAACAACCTGCCGGCCTCCGACGTCATCACCGCCGTGCGCTTCGACGGCCGCCTGTATTTCGCCAACGTTTCCCATTTCGAGGATGCCATTCTTGAGGCCGTGGCGGCCAATCCAGACGCACCCTATCTGCTGATCGTCGGCAACGGCATCAACGACATCGACGCCTCGGGCGAGGAAGTTATCCACCATCTTGTCGAGCGTCTCAACGAGAACGGCACCGTCGTGCTGTTCGCCGGTCTCAAAAAGCAGGTTCTCGACGTGATACGGGCCACCGGGCTCTGGGAAAAAATCGGTGCACGGCGCTTCTTCGCCACCTCGGAGCAGGCACTCCAGGCGATTTATTCGCGCGCCGAATACGCCGGTGAGGATGACCCGTTCAAGCCACCGCCGCGCAGCAATTCCCTGGCGACCCGGCTGCGTGATTGAGACAGTTACCCACAAAAAATCCACGAGGAGACCTTCATGTCAATCACCGGCACCGTCCGAGAGCTTTATATCCCTTTGGCCGATTACCCACACGTCAAGAGCGACGCCACATTGCGCGACGTCTTTGCCGTGTTGCATGCCAGTTGCAGTTCGGCCGAGCTGTTCAAAAGCATTCTGGTGGTCGATGAGCGCGACCGGCTGGTCGGCATGTTGGGACTGAAAAACCTTCTGCATGCGCTACTGCCGGATTACCTGCGCAGCTCGGTCAAATTTCAGGGTGCCGGAGACGACCTGAGCGCCCTGGCCGCACTGTGGCAGGACGATTGTGTCGAGGCGTTCCACTCGGCCCACAAGATTTTCGTCCGCGACCATGTCGTGCCTTTGCCAAACACCATCCAGGCCGACGACCCGCTGGTCAAGGCGGTATTCATCTTCGCCACCGCAGCCGTCAATTTGTTGCCGGTAACCGATGGGCAGCGGGTGATCGGCGTGTTGCGACTGGTTGCCATCATCGATGAGGTGACCAGCGAAATTCTCAGCGAACAGGTGGTAAAAGCATGAGCGCGACCACCTCCCTCGACCCGTCTGAATCGTCCTTCGACTGGAAAAGATGGCTGGCGCTGCTGGGCGGGCTGGCCATTTTCCTGGGCTTTTATTTCATGCCCCCCCTGCCGGACGCGATTGACCCGGCGGGCAATGTTTTCAACCTCTCGCCCGAGGGCAAGGCCGCCATCGGACTGTTCCTGATGGCCGGCATCTGGTGGGTGTTCG
>JAUXWU010000045.1 GCA_030680085.1 Rhodocyclaceae bacterium
CCATGAAGCCGCGCTCGCGAAACAGCAGCAGATCGTCATGGAATGATCCCTGGCGCGCGCTCCAGGCCGGATCAGAGTCAGCCCAGGCCGCGAGTTCTCCGGCATCCGCGCCGAGCAGCACCGTCGCCAGCGCCGCCCGCACCAGACCGGCCCGCGACGGGGCGGCCACCGCGAGCAGCCAGCGCTCGATTTCCTCGGCTTCGGCACTATGCCAGACGCTGCCGCCGCCCAGCGTGACGCTGGCAATGCCACGCCGCGCCAGGGCATTCTTCACCACCTCGCCCTGATGATGCTTGCGTACCAGCACGGCAATGTCGCCGCCGCCGAGCCTGCGCGCGTCGTCCCGCGCGCCTCCCTTCCCTGCGCCAAGCGTGGCGCGTCCCGTCGCCGCCAGGGCCAGCAGGCGCGCTATGTCAGTGGCGACCGCCGTGGCGGCCAACCCGAGCGCCGCCTCTTTCGTAAAACTTTTCTCGTCGCCTGGTTTCGACATCGACCAGAGCGTGAGCGGGGACAGGCCATCGTCAATGCGGCAAAGCTTGCGTTCCATGGTCGCCGCCCTGGCCGGCTCGAATGGCAGGTCGTCGAGCAGGAAGGGATTGGGACGCGCGAACAGGGCATTCACGGCCGTCAGCAAGGGCGGGACGGAGCGCCGGTTTTCCAGCAGGGCGTAACGCGCATCGGCCTGCTGCCGCGCCGTCAGATAGGCAAACACGTCCGCGCCGCGAAAACCGTAGATCGCCTGCTTGGGGTCGCCGACGAAAATCAGCGGGTGAGCTTGTTGGCCGAATATTCCGAAAAATATATCGAGTTGCAGCGGATCGGTGTCCTGGAATTCATCGACCAGCGCCGCCCGGTAGCGTTCGCGCAGACTGCCGGCGAGCGCGGGACCGGCCGGCCCTTGCAGCGCATGGGCCAGATCGGCGAGCAGGTCGTCGTAGGCCATCTGTCCGCTGCGGCGTTTTCTGGCGGCGAGCTCAAGACGTGCCGTGAGCAGGAAGTCATGCAGCAGCCGGCGCGTGGCATTTTCATACGCGGCTTCGAGACGCCCGGCCGTCTGCAGCAGCACGTCGACCGCACCAAAGAATTCATGCTCGGGTTGTGGGCTGGTTTTGGTGCGCTTTGCCGTGATCTTTGCCAGCCCAAAAAACTCCACGATATCCGGCAAGGGAAACAGCGGGGTTTCGCCGGCGAACAGTTGCCCCAGCCAATCAATCCGAGGCTGCATTTTTTCTGGCGCATAGCTGGCCTGGTGCAGTTTGGCACTGGCGAGCCACGCGCAAATTTTCGCCGCATCGGCCTGCCAGAGCAGGCGCGCCGTGGCGAAGGCGGCGGCAAAGGCCTGTTCTGCATCTTGTGGATCATCTTCGTCCGGTGCCAGTGTCAGGGCATCGATACGGCCGACATGCGACCGCACCCGGCTGACCAGCCCTTCCGGTCCGCCCAACGCGCTGATCAGCCAGCGCGCCCAGGACTCCGATGCCATTGCCATCAACTTGCGCCAGACATCGCGGGCCACGTCGGCCAGCATGTCCTGCTGATCGGCGAGCAGTTCGCGCTCGAATGGCTGTCCGGCGGCGAAGGCCGTTTCCGCCAGCGCCCGCTGACAGAAACTGTGGATGGTGTAGATGGCGGCTTCGTCGAAGCTTTCGATGGCGAGCCGCAGCCGGGCAGCGGCCTGTTCTGGATCATGCCGAAGCAGCAGCGCTTGCAGGTATTCATCATCAGTCGTGCCCGCACCGAATGCCGCCAGCGCCTGAATCAAGCGGTTGCGGATACGCCCGCGCAACTCGCCGGTGGCGGCGCGGGTGTAGGTGACGACGAGAATCTGGCCGATCGTGAGTTCCTGTTCGAGCAACAGGCGCAACACCAGCGCGGTGATTGTCCAGGTCTTGCCCGTGCCGGCACCCGCCTCGACCAGGCCGACGCCGGCGAGCGTCACATCAAAGGGGGGCCGCTGCTCAAGCATCGCCGGCTTTCCCCATGGCCTGCCGCAGCGGCCCGAAAATCTGCCGCGCCATTTGCTGGAAGTCCTGGCCCAGCGGGCCGCCACCATTCAGCGGATCGTCCGCCCGGTCGCGCAAGGCCAGGTGCAGATAGGCATCATCACGCTCGCCGGGGCGGGGCGGGCGTTTAAGGCCGGTCCAGGCGCTGCGCCAGGCCGCTTTGCCTTCCAGCCAGGCCCAGGCGGTTTTTGGATAGAACGGCAGCGGCGCGTGCTGGCCCTGTCGATACAGCAGAAGAAGCTCTCCCAGGTGCTCGGACGCTGCATCGAGGGGACTGAGCACCGTCACGCCATTGTTGGCGAGCAGCACGCTTTGCTTCAGCACGCCGGGCGGCGCGGCCAGTTGCAACAGCAGATGATCGATCCACAAGCGCAGCAGATCCTGCGGGCGGATGTTGCCAAAGCGCAGCCGCATCAGTCCGTTTGCCGTGATCTGATCAAGCCGGCCGGAGAGTATCGTCTGCCCGTCGTCGAAACGCGCCTCCAGCGGCGGCAAGGCAGCGGCCGTGACGAAAGGCTGGGCGGATTGCCAGAGCGCGCGGGCTTCGTCATGTGCGGCCTCGCTGGCAATTTCCCCAACCACCCCATGCGGCAGCCAGCCCTTCGCCCGCACCAGGCGCGTGGTTTCGTCAGCCGTCGCGCCTGACTTGAGTCCGGCAAAATGCGCTTCGCGCAGGCGGTAGTTGTCGAGATGGTCGGTGATGAAGGGTTCGTGAATTTCGAGCAGCTCTTCGCTTTCTTCGAGATGAATGCCCAGTTGCTCGCGCAGGTAAAAGCGCACGGGGTGGTCGAAAAATCGTTGCAGGCGCGGCAATTCCAGTTCAGCGGACGTATCGGTTGGCTCACGGGCCGGCGTCTCGACCAGAAACGGGCTGGCGGCACGTTCTGCACGGATGGCATTGCATTGCTCGGCATCGAAGCTGAACAGCGGCGGCGCGGACTGATCAAAATACGCCGGACTGAAAGGCTGCAAGGGATGTTGCACGACCAGTGCCGCGGCTGCCCGACCGGTCATCCTGACCAGTGTGTCGAGCAATTCGGCCAGCGGCGCGGCGGGCGGAAATTCGACATTGCTGCGCGGATCGCGTCCGGCGTAGGTAATGACGAGAGCATCGCCAGCGCACTGCAGCGCCTCAAGAAACGCATACCGTTCCTCGCCGCGCCGGTTGCGATCACCCAGCCGGGGATGGCGGAGGATGAGATCGAAACTGGTCGGCGCGTCAGGACGCGGCCAGGCGCCGTCGTTCATGCCGACCAGGCACAACACCCGCGCCGGCAACGGTCGACCGGGCTGCAAGGCGGCGATCGTCGCCGCGCCAGACGCAAAGGCCCGCGCGCTCGCCAGTTCGGCCAGCGCGGCGTCAAGTTCGCGCAGCATGACGGCCAGCGGCAACCGGGTTTCGCAGCAGGCCGCGCGCGCATGCGCTGCCAATGCTTTGATCGCGGCGCGGATGCGTTGCGCTTCGTCTTCTTCGGCTTCGGTCGGGGCGAGGAAGCGTTCCTGCGCCTCACTCAAGGTATCGACCCATTTCAACGCCGTCCCGCCAGCGCCGACTTTTGGCGCTTCGGCGGGACGCCCAAACCCCTCGCCAGCGCCGACTTTCTGAACAAGCGCGAACAAGGCTTCGAGATAGTCGGCAAACCGGCCCAGCAATTCAGCGCGGCCACCCTCGATGCCGGGCACCGGCAACACCTCGCCATACATTTGCTCGGGCAGATCTGGCAGCGCCACGCCCAACAACAAACGCTGCAGCCCCGCCCGCCAGGTATGGGCATCCTCCGCCGGCAAGCCGCGCCGCGCGCGCGCGTGGCCATCCAGGCCCCAGCGGATTCCCGCTGCGGCGACCCAGTCGCGCAACAGTGGCAATTCACTTTCGGCAAGGTCAAAGGCGCGCCGCACGGCCGGCTCTTCCAGCAGGCCCATGACGCTTTCGGCGTCGAGTGGACTCTCGGCCACCGCGCACAGACGACGCAGCGCGCGCCACAACGGCGCGGCAACCCGCGGGCGATCGGCCACCACACAGGGAATGCGTCGCTTTGCCGGCGCATGCAGCAGCACCGCCTCGATGGCCGGCGCATAGGTTTCGATGTCGGGAGTGAGAATCAGGATGTCCGCCGGAGAGATGTCGGGCATGGCCTCGAACAGCGCCAGCAACGCATCGTGCAGCACCTCGGCTTCGCGCAGCGGGCCGTGACAGGCATGCACTTGCAGTGAAGCATCGAGCGGCACATCAACGCTAGTCTCGAGGTCGAGAATATCCTCCTGCAAGCGCCCCAGCAGCGTAGTCGGCGGACCAATGAAATACTGATGCTCCCGGGTCGGCAGGCGCTCACCCGCCTCGGCAAGCCGGGCAACCACATGCTGACGCGCACGTCCCAGCGAGGCCAGCAGGGGGTGTCCCGCTTCGAGCAACGCGGCCGCGGCGGGATTTTCGATGGTCATGCGCAGCCGCACGCGCTCCCGGTCGATGTCGCCCCAGTATTCGCGGCAGGGCGTCAGCACAAAGACATGCAGGTCGACCCATTCGGCCAGTCCGAGAAACACTTCCCAGTAGAGCGCGGGCATGGCTTCGACGGCAAACAGGCTGATCCGCCGCGGCAGACGCGCTTCATGGCCCGGTTGCGCAGCGGCGTCCCGCCGCAATTGCGCCATGAAGCGCGTCTGCGGATGCTCGGCGCTAACTTCCGGTAACTCTTTCATCAAGGCGCGCCACAAGCCGGCCTGCCAGACCTCGTCCGCCCCGAGCCCCAGCAGCCTGCCCGCACGCCAACCCTCGATCCAGTCGGGACGCTCGACGAGATAGCGATCAAACTGGGCAGCCAGACGGCTGGCCAGTTCATAGCGTTTGACGCCATCATCGCCGGCCAGATAACGCCGCACTTCCGGTGCAGCGCTCTCGCCCAGCAGGCGCAGCAGACGCCATTGCAGCGCCGGGCGATCAAACGGATTGACCGCAGAAACTTCCGCCAGCACCCGCCCAAACAAATGCCAGGCGTAAGCGGCGGGAAACGGAAAAGCAATCTGGGTGGCGATCCCCAATTCGTCGGCAAGACGTAACCCCAGCCAGCGCGCCACCGCCGTGGACGGAACGACCACCTGCTCGGTTTCCAGCAAAGGCAGCGGCGCGGCGCGCAACAGCGCCGCCTGCGCCAGGGCCAGCGTGTCGGGGCGATTGCTTAGGTGAAGGTGCAGCATGACAAGGCGATTCTAAGCCGGCAAGGACAGGTGCACGAAAAAGGGCCGCCCGCAGGCAGCCCATTTTTCGAGTGAAACAAGGATTGGCTTACTGCTCGCCGACCACCGTCACCGTCACCTTGGCCACGACATCGGCGTGGGGCGAAACTTCGAGGACGAACTCGCCGATGGTCTTCAAGAGACCTTCCGGCATGCGCACGGCGCTCTTGTCGGTCGCGACGCCTTGCGCGGTCAGCGCTTCGGCAACGTCGGCGGGACTCACCGAACCGAACAGGCGACCATCGACGCCGGCCTTGCGGGCGATCTCGACCTTCAGGCCTTCCAGCCTGGCGGCCACGGCTTGCGCCGCGGTCAGTTTGTCGGCGGAGAGGAGCTCCAACTCGGCGCGGCGCGCCTCGAACACCTTCATGTTCTCGGGGGTGGCGCGCTTGGCGAAGCCTTTGGGAATCAGAAAATTGCGGGCATAACCTTCCTTGACGCGGACGACATCGCCGAGACCGCCGAGGTTAACCACCTTGTCCATCAGAATCACTTGCATGGGTTATCTCCTCGTTACTGGTGCAGGTCGGTGTAGGGCAAGAGCGCCAGGAAACGCGCGCGCTTGATGGCGGTCGACAACTGACGCTGAAAGCGCGTCTTGGTGCCGGTAATGCGCGCCGGCATGATCTTGCCGTTTTCGCTGATGAAGTCACGCAGCAGGTCAACGTCCTTGTAGTCCACCTGTTCGATCTTCTCGGCGGAGAAGCGGCAGAACTTGCGGCGCTTGAACATGTTGCGGTTCTTGTTCTTGGTCTTGTCGTCTTTCTTTTTGCTACTGGGCTTGAAAGCCATATCAAAATCCTTTTATCAAATTTTTTCTGCAAATTCGATCATGGTCACATGCAGCACGGGCATCTTCTGTTTCAGGCTCTTCGCGGCAAGAAAACCGCTGACAGTGAGTTCCGTACCGGGTGACGCTTCCTTGAGCAGCAGGGCGGTTGGGCCAAGGGCTACGCAGGCAAGCTCGCATTCGACATTGCGGGAGGTTCCGGCTTCCATCTGCTCCGACGCATGGACGACCCGGAATTCGATCGCCGGGACACCCGCCGGGGTGTAACGCAGAATGCCTCGCTCCAGCAACCGACCTGCAAGCTCGGTGCGGTTAGCCAACCGGTTAGCCAACTGAGGCGGCAGCCTCCAAGTTGGCAACCGGGACCTGCGCGACTTCGGCCGGCTTGATCTCCGCAGACTTGACATCGGCGGACGCAATCGACGAACCAGGCGCGGTGAACGAGCGCGACCTCTCCTCTTTCATCATTGGGGAAGGCGCGGTTTCGGCCTTGTCTGCCTTGATGGTCAGGTGGCGCAGAACGGCGTCGTTGAATTTGAAGGAATTTTCCAGTTCAGCCAGGGTCTCGCCATCACACTCGATGTTCATGAGCACGTAGTGCGCCTTGTGCACTTTCTGGATCGGATAGGCCATCTGGCGACGACCCCAATCTTCCAGGCGATGAATGACGCCGGACTTGCCGCAGTTATCACCAGTAACGAGCGTCTTGTAACGCTCGATCATGGCGGGAACCTGGTCGGATTGGTCCGGGTGGACGATGAAAGCTATTTCGTAATGTCGCATGCACGCTCCTTTTGGGTTGGGTGAAGCCCCCCCGCATGCAGTTCGGGTGGGGCAAGGATGAAAGGGGCGTGATTTTATCTGGAACGAACCGACAATACAAGGTGATGTGCGGGCATGAAAACCGCCTACTCCGTATTTTTCCGCCAGCACCAGCGCCGATAATGCACCGATGATTGATAAACCTTTCCCCGATCTCGACGCCTGGGTGGTTTTTTTCAGCCAGGCGAATATTCCCGTGCTGCGCCACACCGAGCAACGCCTGGCCGAATTGCGCGCCAATGCCAACAAATCCAACGCGCGCGTCATATCGTCGGTGATTCTTCACGACCCGCTGATGACGCTGCGCGTGCTGGCCTACATCGAGGCCAAACGCAACAAGAACCGCGACACCGACATCACCACCATCGAGCGCGCGCTGATGATGATCGGCATGGAGCCATTTTTCCGCGACTTTCAGGAACTGCCGCTGATCGAGGATCAACTGAAGCCGCATCCGCGCGCCCTGCTCGGCCTGCTCAAGACCATCAACCGCGCGCGCAAGGCTGCGCAGTGGGCGCGCGACTGGGCGATCTATCGGCACGACCTCGACGTCGATGAAATCGTCGTGGCCACCCTGCTTTACGATTTCGTCGAGATTCTCATGTGGTGTTTTGCACCGAAACTTACCATACAGGTCGCTGAAAGGCTCCAGGCCGACCGGACGCTACGCTCGGTCACAGTCCAAGCAGAAGTATTCAATGTCCCGCTCCATCAAATCAAACTGGCGTTGGCCCAGTCCTGGCATCTGCCCGAGTTGCTGACTACCCTGATGAATCACGACAACGCCGCGCAACCGCGCGCCAGGAACGTCAAGCTCGCGGTTGACCTGGCGCGACACTCGGCCAACGGCTGGGACGATGCCGCCTTGCCCGACGACTACAAGGCGATCGGCGAACTGCTGCACCTGAGCGAGGAAGCGGTGATGCGCCGCTTGGGGCTGGACAAACCCGACGCGACAACCGGGGCTGCGGCCACGGACAGAGCCTTGTCCAACGAGGTATGAGCCTGAGCGAGGCGTGTATTTCCAACCGAGAATGAGCCTGACGGAAAGAAACTGCGGGTAAAGCGAGGCGTGGGTTGATCATCCGGAGGATGGTGATCAACATGAACGAAACACGGCTGGAAACGATTGAACAGATCGAGCAATTCCTCAGTGCCAGCGCGCCTATCGAGTTCACGGCGAGCGGCGACGACAGCGAGCGCTATGCCCATATCAGCCGCGTTCTCAAACGATTTGACTACCCAGGGTGCCCCAAGCGCGAACGCGGCGTGCTGCTGGATTACCTGCGGCACACCAGCGGCTACCGCCGGGCGCAGATCACCCGGCTGGTGAGCCGCTGGCAGTGCAACCGCTTGGCGGCGGTGCCGTTGGCCAAGCGCTACCGCGCTCCCGCAGTGCCGTTTGCGCGCAAATACACCCCGGCCGACATCGACCTCCTGGTCGAGATGGACAAAGCCAACGAGGACGTCTGTGGGCCTGCCATCGCGCACCTGCTGCAACGCGCGCACCGGACGTATGGCGACCCGCGCTATGAGCGCCTGGCGCAGTTGTCCGTTTCGCATCTTTACAACCTGCGCAAGAGCGTCGGCTATCAGGCGCAGCGCAAGAGCTTTACCTCGACCCGGCCGGTGAAGAATGCCATCGGCGTACGCAAAGCCCCAAGCCCAGAGGGCCGGGCCGGCTTTGTCCGCATCGATACGGTCCATCAGGGCGATCAGGACGGCGTCAAGGGCGTGTATCACATCACCTGCGTCGACGCGGTGAGCCAGTGGCAGGTGCAGGCGTGTGTGCAGGGCATCAGCGAGGCGTTTCTGTTGCCCGTGCTGGCCTTGATCATCGCGCAGTTTCCGTTCGTGGTGCAGGGCTGTAACGAAGACAACGGCTCGGAGTACATCAACCATCAGGTGGCGAAGCTACTGGAGAAACTGCGCATCGAGCAGACCAAGTCACGCTCGCGCCACAGCAACGATAACGCCTTGGCCGAGAGCAAGAATGCGAGCGTGGTGCGTAAGCACATGGGCTATTCGCATATTCCGCAGCAGTACGCCAACCCGATCAATGTGTTCTACGCGGAGACGTTCAATCCGTGGCTGAATCTGCACCGCCCCTGCCTGTTTGCCACCGCAGTCACCAGCCCGAAGGGCAAGATCGTGAAACGCTACCGGCATGAGGATGTGCAGACGCCGCTGGAGTGCCTGGTGCAGTTGGCGGCGAAGAATCTGGTCACCTTCAAACCCGGCGTCACTCTGGCGGCGTTAATGACGCAGGCGCGCGCACAAACCGATCTGGCGGCCGCCCAGACCATGCAGCGTGCCAAGAGCGATCTGTTCGCCAGTTTCTCCAAATCCCGGCACCGAGCCTGACGCTACTGCGGAGCTCCCTGCCGCGCTGCGCTTGCCAGACAGTCGAATTGCTGCGCAATCCGACCGCCCGAAGCCCTGCGGGCGGCAAGGCGTAAAACCGGCATATCCATGCCTGGAAAATCCAAACCCAAAACCCGCCGGCGCAACCGCCTCATCACGATCAACGCTTTCGCGTAGACTGGCCTTTTACAACCATCAGCCCGCATCACTGCTTCCACGGTTTCCCATCCCCCTTCAGGCTCATACCTGAATTGGAAAATACTACCAGTCCGGCAGAAAGACATGAGGGAAAAAACGTGAATGCACACCGCCCCGCTTCCCTGCTCACACTAGTGCTGCTTGCCGTGTTGCCGACCATCGGTTTGGCCCAGGTTTACTCCTGGAAAGACGCCAACGGCAAGATTCACTATGGGGATCGCCCACCCGTCGAACGCCAGACCGAGTCGCGCAAGCTGGCCGCCCCGCCAGCCGTGGATGTCGAGGCCACCCGCAAGGCCAATGCCGAAAAACAACTGGCCGAACGCGAAAAGCAGGAGAAATCCAAGGAATCCGCCGCCAAATCCGCGGAAGAGCAGACCGCCGCCAAGCAACGCGAGGAAAATTGCCGTCAGGCGAAATCCACGCTGGCCGCGCTCGAATCGGGGCAGATCCGCTTCGTCATGGATGCCAAGGGCGAACGCATTGCCCTGGATGGCGCGGTGCGCGAAGCGGAACTCGGCAAGGCCAGAAACAGTGTCGGCTCCTGGTGCAAGCCGCCGGCAAAATAGCGGCCCCCACGCTCAATTCATTCGCTGCCCCCACAGTGGGCGTCGCCCCCCTTGGGGCGGCCCGGCGGGAGGCGAAATAGTTATTCTTCAGTCGGCCCGCCGCCCTTCTTCATCACCTTGCCAGCGGCGGCGCGCTGTTTGCGCACCTCCTTGGGGTCGGCAATCAACGGCCGGTAGATTTCCACGCGATCAAGGTCGCGCAATGCCGTATCAAGCCGCGCCAGCTTGCTGTAAATGCCCAACTTGCTCTTGGCAAGGTCGATCTCCGGGTATTTCGCCAGCAAACCTGAAGCCTCGATGGCCTGTTGCAGCGTGGCGCCGATGGGCAGGGTGAGCGGTATGACATCCTGCCGCTCAGTGTGGGCATAGGTCACCTCGACCCGAATGGCATCACTCGTAGACATGATGGGCGCGCTTGACAAAAGAATCGACAAAAGTATTCACGATAAAGCCGAACACCGGCCCCAACGCTTTTTCCAGCACCTTGCTGGAAAATTCGTAGTGCAGCCTGAACTCGATCTTGCAACCGGCATCGCCCAGGGCAATAAAACGCCAGCCGCCATCGAGACGCCGGAACGGGCCTTCGCGCAGGGCAAGATTCATCCAGTGCGGCGGATCCTTGGGGTTTTCGGTGGCGAAATGAATCTTGATGCCATGGTAATTGACATGAATGCGCGCGGCCGTATGTTCGGCGGTGCGGGAAAGCAGCTCGACGCTGCCGCACCAGGGCAGAAATTTTGGATAGTCTTCGACACGATCCACCAGATCGAACATCTGCTGTGGCGTGCGCGGGATCAATACCGACTTTTCGACAAGGGCCATGAGAGGACTGTACTGAGGGCTGCACTGAGGGCGCTGCATTAGAATGGGCGGATTCTAACGCGCGCCGAGTTTTTAACGCCCACGCCACCATGAGCATCACCGAAAACAAAAAAGCCTTCCACGACTATTTCATCGAGGAACGCTTCGAGGCCGGCCTGGTGCTCGAAGGCTGGGAAGTCAAATCGATTCGCGCCGGCCGCGCGCAATTGAAGGAAGCCTACGTCATTATCAAGAATGCCGAACTGTGGCTGATCGGCTGCCATATCAGCCCGCTGACCACCGCGTCGACGCACATCAGCCCGGATCCCGTGCGCACCCGCAAGTTGCTCTTGCACGAACGCGAGATCGGCAAGCTGATCGGCAAGGTGGAACGCGCCGGCTATGCGCTGGTGCCGATCAACCTGCATTTCACCAAGGGTCGCATCAAGCTGGAAATCGGTCTGGCCAAGGGCAAAAAACAGTTCGACAAGCGGGAAACCGATAAGCAGCGCGATTGGGTGAGAGAGAAAAGCCAGATCATGAAGGAAAAAAATCGGTGATGTGCAGAAAGACCTGATGTCACCGTCCGCCCTGCTCTGGCTGATCGTCGGCTGCCTGATGTTGCAGCCGCTGTCGACCGACCTTTATCTCGCCTCTCTGCCCCATCTGGCCACCGATTTCGGCGTCACGCCGGCGGCGGTGCAGCAGACTCTGTCCCTTTTCGTCATCGGCTTTGGCGTCGCCCAGTTGATCAGCGGCCCGCTCTCCGACCGCTTTGGCCGGCGACCGGTATTGCTGTGGGGGCTGGGCGTTTATGTCGGCGCCAGCCTGGCCTGCGCGCTGGCGCCGACGCTCAACCTGCTGATCAGCGCCCGGTTTGTCCAGGCCATCGGTTGTTGCACCGCCATTGTCGTCGCCCGCGCGCTGATCCGCGACGTGTATGCCCCCGCCGATGGCGCGAAGATGATCGCCCGCGCCAGTTCGTTGCTGTCGCTGGCGCCGCTCTTCGGGCCGATCCTGGGCGGCTATCTGCAGGTCTGGTACGGCTGGCGCGCCGCCTTCGTCTTTCATACGCTGTTCTGTGTCGTGCTCGCCATTGCCGCCTACCGCCTGCTGGTGGAAACCAATCAGCACTTGAACCCGGCCGCGATCCGTCTGCGCGGCCTGCTCGCCACCTATCGCCGTATCGCCAGCGCCGACTTTTTCTGGGCCTGGGCGCTGCCTGGCGCATTGTCGTACGCGGCGATCTTCGTCTACATTTCCGGCTCGTCTTTCGTGCTGATCAACGTGCTGGGCGTGTCTACCGAGATTTACGGCTACTGCTTCGCCTTCGGCGTTTCGGGCTATCTGCTCGGCACTTTGCTCTGCCGTCGGCTGCTCGGCCGCATCGGCATGGAGCGAGCGCTGACGGTCGGCGTCAGCCTCTCGCTGTTTTCCGGTTTGCTGTTCGCGGCGCTGGCGCTGGCCGGCATCCATCACTGGGCCGTGGTGTTGCTGTGCCAATTTTTGACAATGGGCGCGCATGGCATCAATTTTCCCTGCGCCCAGGCCGGTGCAGTGGCGCCCTTCCCGCGCGAGGCCGGCGCTGCCGCCGGCCTGCTCGGCTTTTTCACCATGTTTGCAGCACTGCTGACGGGCACCTGGGTGGGCATGAGCCATGACGGCACGCTCCTGCCGCTGGCGCTGACTTCGGCCCTGATCGGCGTGATGCTGTTCGGCAGCGCCTGGGCCTTGCGGCGCCAGCGCGCCGCGGTTGCTTAGGCTTTCACTCGCCCCAGCACCGAACGCAGCGTTTCCTGCAGGTCGCCGGGAATCAGGATCATCTTGGCATTGCTCGACTCGGCGAGCTTCGTCATCGCCATGACGTACTTCTCGCCGAGCAGGTAGCGCATCGGCGCCTCTTGATCGCCGATGGCCGCCGTCACGCGGCGGATCGCCTCGGCGCTGGCTTCGGCCAGCATCACCTGCGCCTCGGCATCGCGGCGCGCCGATTCGAGCCGCGCTTCGGCCTGCAGGATCATCGACTGCTTCTCGCCTTCCGATTTGGTGACCATCGCCTTGCGTTCGCGCTCGGCGGCCGCCTGCAGTTCCATCGCCTTCTGCATCGAGGGGGAGGGCTTGATGTCCTGGATTTCGACCGACTTGACGGTCAGTCCCCAGTCGATGGCTTCATCGGCAATCGATTCGCGCAGCCGCGCCTTGATCTTGTCGCGGTTCGACAGCGCCTCGTCGAGGTTCATCTCGCCGACGATGGAGCGCAGCGTGGTCATGATCATGTTGCGGATCGCCTCGGAGAAATCGGTCACGCCATACACCGCCTTGATCGGGTCGGTGACCTTGATGAAGGCGATGGCATTGGTGAGGATCACCGCGTTGTCCTTGGTGACGAGCTTGTAGGCAACATTGTCGAGATAGGGAATGATGATGTTGAGGCCGGGGAATAGCGTGCTGTGATACTTGCCCAGGCGCTCGACGATCCATTCCTGGCCCTGCGGCACGATGCGCACCCCTTTCGCCAGGGTGATGCCCGCGAATGCCAGCAGTGCAATGACAAAGATCAGACCTGCTTCCATGGTTCACTCCTCCTTTAGATTTTCGCAACTTTCAGGAAACTACCTTCGACGGCGACGACGCGCACCCGCTCGCCGCTCTTGATGGATTCATCGGCGATGCACTCCCACACATCCGCGCCAAGAATCGGCTTCTGGAAGCGCACCTCGCCCTTTTCGAATGGCGCGACGTCATGCACCAGCATGCCGACCTCGCCCAGCACGGATGCAGAGGCCATGCCGATCTTCGTCTTGTGCATGTTCGGCTTGAACACCTTGAACCAGCCGGCCACCAGCGCCAGCGACACGACCAGCCAGAGGGCCAGTTGCGTCGTCATGCCGATCGCGGTCAAACTTACCGCCACGGCAACCACCAACGCACCCAGCCCGAACCAGATCAGCACGAAAGATGGCACGGCCAGTTCCGCGACGATCAGGACGATGCCACCCACCGCCCAGTGCCACCACGCAAGTTCCATTGCTGTCTCCCGATATGACGCCGTCCCGCCAGCGCCGACTTTCACATTCTACGTTGCCGGCGCATTTCGAAGAGACACACCGCGGCAGCGGCGGCGACATTGAGCGATTCGCTGCCGCCGACGAGCGGAATTGTGGCGCGCACTGTCGCCAGCGACACGAGCTCCGGCGCAATGCCGCCACCCTCGTTGCCGAACAGCCAGGCGGTCGGTTGCGCGAAGTCGCACGCGTAGAGCGACACGCCGTCATGCGCAACCGCGGCGATGGACATGCCTGCGTAATATTTCAGGAAATTCGTCAGATCGACCTGCTCGCGAATGGCGAGCGCGAAATGCGCACCCTGCGCGGCGCGCAGCACACGCGGCGTCCACGCGCCCGCGCAGCCGGGACCGAGCAGCACATCCTGCACACCAGCGGCAGCCGCCGTGCGCAGCAGCGTCCCAACGTTGCCCGCATCCTGCACCGCATCGAGCAACAGGCAATCGCCCACCGTCCTGTCTTCCGGTTCGGCGGGGATGGCGATGCGTGCCAGGATGCCGACCGGCGTGGCGAGTTCGCTGATCTCGTTGAACAACGCATCGCGCAGGCAGAGCGTTTCGACTTTGCCAACGCGTGCCAGCAACGCGGCGATTTCCGGGTTGGCCGCCGCACTCTCGCTCACCGCGAGGAGATCGGGCTTATGGCCATGATCGAGCGCGGCAGTGACGAGATGCGGCCCTTCGATCAGCGTGTGGCCTGCGCTGCGCTGCCGACGCGGGTCACCCACCAACGCGCGCAAGGCTTTCAGTGTCGGGTTATCGCGTGCTGAAATGGATTTCAACGCAGCAAATCCCTGATTGGCGCAAAGCTGCTGCGATGCACGGCGCATGGGCCATGCAAGCGCAGGGCTTCCAGATGGGCAACGGTACCGTAGCCCTTGTGGCGATCAAAGCCATATTGCGGGTAACGCGCATGCAAATCGAGCATACCGGCGTCGCGCACTGTCTTGGCAAGGATCGAGGCGGCGGAGATTTCCGCCACCGTCGCATCGCCGCCGATGATGGCGCGCGCCGGCAAGTCGAGTTGCGGGCAGCGGTTGCCGTCGATCAGTACTTCCAGCGGCGTCAGCCGTGTCAGCAATAGGCCGGCCACCGCGCGCTGCATCGCCAGCAAGGTCGCCTGGAGAATGTTGATTGCATCGACTTCCTCGACCGAGGCTTCGGCCACGCACCAGGCCAATGCCTTTTCGCGGATTTCGATCGCCAGTTTTTCGCGTCGGCCGGCGGACAGTTTTTTTGAATCGGCCAGACCGACAATCGGCCGCGCTGGATCGAGAATCACCGCCGCCGCGACCACCGGGCCGGCGAGCGGGCCACGACCGGCTTCATCGACGCCGCAAATCATTGCGGCAACGCCGACAAAATCACACCAGCAGCCTTTTCAGCGGTGTTCTGCCGCAACTGCCGGTGCATGTCGGTGAAACAATTTGTCAGGCGTTTTCTGACCTCGGTATCCACCACCAGATTGCCCAGTGCCTGCGCCAGATTCTCCGGAGTCGCATCGTCCTGCAGGAACTCCGGCACGACAAAACGACCGGCGAGGATATTGGGCAGGCCGACCCAGGGCTGGTAGTGCATGCGCTTCATCAGCCACCATGACCAGGGCGACATGCGGTAGGTGATCACCAGCGGAGTTTTCAACAAGGCGGCTTCAAGCGTTGCCGTGCCGCTCGCCACCAGCGCCGCGTCGCAGGCCGCCAAAGCATCCTGGGCATGGCCGAAGAGCAGCTTGATCGGCCATTCCTGGGCGCCTTGCGCCCAGATTTCGTTTTCAAAAAGATTGCGCGTCTCGCGCGAAACCAGCGGCACGAGAAACAGCGCATCGGGAAAACGTGTCCGCAGCAGCCCCGCCGTTTTGATGAACAGCGCGGCCATGCAGCGCACTTCCGACTGGCGGCTGCCCGGCAGCAGGGCGAACACCGGACGGGCGTCGGCAGGCAGGTCGAGCCGCTCGCGCGCTTCGCCGCGACTGACTTCCAGCGGCACTACATCCGCCACGGGATGGCCGACATAGGTGACGGACAAGTCGGTCTTTTCATAGAGCGGCGGCTCGAAAGGAAACAGCGCCAGCAGATGATCGACCGACCGCGCGATGCGCTTGACGCGCCCGCCGCGCCAGGCCCAGACCGAGGGACTGACGTAGTGCACCGTGGGAATGCCGGCGCGCTTGAGACGCGCTTCCAGCCACAGGTTGAAATCCGGCGCGTCGACGCCGATGAAGACATCCGGTTTTTCCGCCAGCAGACGCTTGAGCAGCGCGCGCCGCACGCCGGCAATTTCGCGGTAATGGCGCAGCACTTCGGCATAACCGCGCACCGCCAGGGTTTCCGCCGGCCACCAGGCATCGAAGCCGGCGCGCTGCATCTTCGGCCCGCCGATGCCGCAAAAGTCGGCGCTGGGGAGACGGCGCTTGAGCGCCTCAATCAGGTGCGCGGCCAGCAGGTCGCCCGAGGCCTCGCCGGCTACCAGCGCAATGCGCGTCATTAACGAATGATGCCGCGACCGGGCGTTGCCAGAAAGTCAGCCAAAGGTGACAGTGCGGCCTCCTCATGCACCGTGGCGGCAATCGCCGCACTGGCTTCTTCCAGCTTGAGTCCGCTGCGATAAAGTGTTTTGTAGGCGCGCCGCAACGCGGCAATGGCGGCGGGCGAAAACCCGCGCCGCTTCAACCCTTCGCTGTTGATGCCGTGCGGCGCGGAAGGATTGCCCGCGGCGGTGACATAGGGCGGCACGTCTTGCAGCAAGATGGTGCCCATCGCGGTGATGCAATGGGCGCCGATGCGCACGAACTGATGCACGACGGTAAAACCGCCGAGAATCGCCCAGTCGCCGATCTGCACGTGACCGGCGAGTTGCGCGTTATTGGCGAAAATGGTGCGGTCCCCCACCTGACAGTCGTGGGCGATGTGCACGTAGGCCATGATCCAGTTGTCATTGCCGATGCGCGTCACGCCGGCGTCCTGCATCGTGCCGCGATTGAAGGTGCAGAACTCGCGGATGGTGTTGCGGTCGCCAATTTCCAGGCGGGTCGGCTCGCCGGCGTATTTCTTGTCCTGCGGCGCTTCGCCGAGCGATGAAAACTGGAAAATGCGGTTGTCGCGGCCGATGCGGGTCGGGCCATTGATCACGACATGCGGGCCGATCCAGGTGCCGTCACCGATTTCGACATCCGCGCCGATCACCGAATAGGCGCCAATGCTGACGCTTTCGCCGAGCCGAGCCGCCGGGTCAATCAGCGCGGTCGGATGAATGCTTGCGGACATTTCGTAGCCTTAATCCAGCTTGCGCACGGTGCACATCAGCTCGGCTTCACAGGCGATCAGGCCATCCACCTTGGCCTTTGCGGAAAATTTCCAGATGCCGCGCTTGTTGGCCGTGACGGCAACTTCGAGGATCAACTGGTCGCCCGGGCTGACCGGCCGCTTGAAGCGCGCGCCATCGATGCCGACAAAATAATAAACCGACTTGTCATCCGGCTTGCCACCCAGGCTCTTGAAAGAAAGTATGGCGGCCGCCTGCGCCAGCGCCTCGACGATCAGCACGCCCGGCATCACCGGATGATGCGGGTAGTGGCCCGGGAAGAACGGCTCGTTCATGCTGACATTCTTGAGCGCGACGATCCGCTCGCCCGGCACGACATCCAGCACGCGATCCACCAGCAGGAAGGGATAGCGGTGGGGCAGATGTTCGAGAATCTGGTGGATGTCCATGGGGGTCAGGGGAGCGGCGGTCATATTTTCTCCAATTCAGCCAGGCGCTTTTCGAGGGCGCGTATTTTATCGGCCATTGCGTCGAGATGGCGCAGCCGTGAAAAGTTCTTCAGCCAGTCGTCGTGGGCCATGAAGGGCACCGTGCCGGTGTAGCTGCCGGGCGTCGAGATTGACTTGCCCACCAGGGTGCCGGAAGACACATTGACGCCATCCGCCAGCGTCAGATGACCCAGGATGACCGCCGCACCGCCCACCGTGCAGCCCGCACCGATTTTTGCGCTTCCTGCTATGCCGACGCAGCCGGCCATGGCCGTATGGGCGCCGATCTGCACGTTGTGGCCGACCTGGATCTGATTATCCAGTTTGACGCCGTCACCGATGATCGTGTCCTCCAGCGCGCCCCGATCGATGGTGGTATTGGCGCCGATTTCGACATCGTCGCCGATCACGACGCGTCCGGTCTGGGCGATTTTCACCCACGCCCCGTCCGGCGCGCGCGCGAAGCCGAAACCATCGGCGCCGATCACGGCGCCGGAATGAATGATTGCCCGGCAGCCGATGCGACTACCGGCATACACCGTGACGCCCGGATAAAGCTGGCAGTCCGCGCCGATCCACGCGCCAGCACTGATTCGGCATTGCGCGCCGATCACGGTGTTTTCGCCCAGGCAGACATCCTGACCAATCCACACTTGCGGACCGACGCTGACACTGGCCGGAATAGCTGACTCAACCACGGCTGAAGGGTGAATACCCGCAGGTGGCAGCGGCCCCTCGGCCAGGAATTTCGAAACGTAGGCAAAATAAAGATAGGGTTGCGGCGTAATGATGGCCGCTGTCGGACAGTGTTCGGCCATTTCGGCCGAGAGGATGACCGCGGCGGCGCGAGTCGTCGCCAGTTGTCCGCGATACTTGGGATTGGCCAGAAAGCTTAACTTCCCGGCTGTCGCGGTCTCAAGCGTCGCCAGCCCGTTGATGGCAAGCGACCCGTCTCCCCGCAGATTGCCGCCAAAGCGGGCGACGATCTCCTCAAGGCGGCGGGTCATCAAGTCACCAAATCACGTCGCACATTTGGCAAATGCGACAGAATTACTTGGCGGCAGCGCCGTCGCCCAGGGCCTTGATCACCTTCTCGGTGATGTCGATGCGCGGGCTGAAATAGACCACCTCCTGCACAATCAGATCGAATTTTTCGGCTTCGGCGATCTGTTTGATGATCTTGTTGGCGCGCTCGAAGATCGCGGCCATTTCCTCGTTCTGGCGCAGATTCAAATCCTCGCGGAACTCGCGCTGCTTGCGCTGGAAGTCACGGTTGAGATCGTTGAATTCGCGCTCCTTGTTGCGCCGCTCGCCCTCGGCCATGGTGACCGCATTTTTTTCCAGGGCCTCCTGCATCGTCTGCAACTGCTTCGACAGTTTTTGCAGTTCCTGGTCGCGCTTTTCAAACTCTTTCTCGATCTTCTTTTTCGCCCGTACCGCTTGTGGCGATTCGTTCACGACCCGTTGGCCATTGACAAAACCCAGCTTGAATTCGGCCAGCGCCGGCGTCACGGCGAGCGCCAGCAATACGGGAACCAGGGCTTTGAATACGTATTTCATTATCTCTCCTGCTTCAGAATAGGGTGCCCATCTGGAACTGTAGGCGTTGGGTTTTATCGCCATCCTTCTTGTTGAGCGGTTGGGCGAGGCTGAATTTTAGCGGCCCGAGCGGCGACGCCCAAGCCAGTGAAAGGCCCGTACTGTAGCGCAGTTGGCCGATGTCGAATTTATCGCCAATGCCGTAGACCTGGCCTGCATCGACAAAAGCCCCCAGACGCAGCGATTTATCCTGTCCGCCACCAGGCATCGGGAAGAGAAACTCGGCATTCGCCAGCACGCGGCGATCACCGCCCAACCGATCCCCGGTCGCCAAATCAACAGGGCCGAGCGAACCCGCCTGGAAGCCGCGCACCGAGCCAACACCCCCCGTGTAATAGTATTTGTAGAAAGGCAACGGTCGGCCGCCCATGCCATCGGCAAGACCGAACTCGCCATTCAGCATCAGGCTGTACTCCCGGCTGATCGGGACATAGCGCTGATACTGAAGATTGGTGCGGTAATAGCGCAGAGTACTACCCAAGGCCAGTTCGCCACCGATGCGCGCCACGTGACCCTTCATCGGATAGATGCGGCTGTCGAGGGTGTCCTTCGCCCAACCCAGCGTGGCGATCGGCCCGGAGAAGGTGTCGCCATGCTTATCGATGAAATCCAGGAATTTCTTCGGCGTGAGATCGGTCTTCTTGATCTGCGTGGAGTCGAAAGCCAGGCCAAAGTTTATGGTGTCGTCCTCGCCGATCGGAATGCCATAACGCACCCCGCCACCGAGCGACTTGGTGCCATAAGATGCCACGGTCAGCGAGGTGGTGTTGGTGTCGCGCATATACACGTCAAACCCACGGCTGATGCCATCAACCGTGTAAAAAGGATCCGTGTAGGAAAACGAATACAGTGTGTTGATCTTGCTGGTGTTGAAGCCGACCCCGACATGCTTGCCGCTACCAAACAGGTTTTGCTGTTGCAGCGAACCGGAAAACACCAGGCCTTCCGAACTGGACAGGCCGGCGCCGATCATCAGGTTGCCGGTGGGCTTTTCCTTGACGCCGATATTGAGGTCGACCTGATCGGTGGTGCCAGGCACGGCGGGCGTTTCCACCGTCACCTCGTCGAAATAACCCAGCCGGTCGACGCGGGTGCGCGACTTGTTGATTTTCTCGCCGTCATACCAGGCGGCTTCCATCTGGCGCATCTCGCGACGGATCACCTCGTCGCGGGTGCGCGTGTTGCCGGAAACCTGAATACGCCGCACATAGACGCGACGGCCCGGATCGATAAACAAGGTGAAGGCCACCTGTTTCTTTTCCTTGTCCATCTCGGGGGCGGCGTTGACGTTGGCAAAGGCATAACCCTCATTGGCCAGACGCTCGCTGATCGCCTTGGTTGTCGCCGTCACCTGCTCGCGCGAAAACAGCTTGCCCGGCTTGATCGTCACCAGCTTGAGCAATTCAGCTTCGGACAACAGCAGCTCGCCGGCCAGTTTGACCGAAGAGACCGCATACGGTTCGCCTTCGGTCACGTTGATGGTGATGTAAATGTCCTGCTTGTTGGTCGAGATCGACACCTGCGTCGATTCGATGTTGAATTCGATGTAGCCGCGGTTGAGGTAATACGAGCGCAGGGCTTCCAAGTCGCCGGACAACTTCTGTTTTGAATACTGGTCGTTCTTGGTATACCAGGTCAGCCAGCCGGGCGTGCGCAGCGCGAACAGGTTGAGCAGATCCTTTTCCTTGAAGGCCTGGGCGCCGACGATATTGATCTGCTTGATCGTGGCGACCTCGCCTTCGTCGACAGCGAAAGTAATGCCGACGCGGTTGCGCTCCAGCGGCGTCACCGTGGTGGTGATCTGGGCGGCGTAATGGCCCTTGGAAAGATACTGGCGCTTGAGTTCCTGCTCGGCGCGCTCGACCAGCGAGCGGTCAAAAATACGCGATTCGGCAAGACCGACTTCGCGCAAGCCCTTGCGCAGTTGCTCCTTGTCGAAGGCCTTGACGCCGGCAAATTCGAGAGAGCTGATGGCCGGCCGCTCTTCCAGCAGCACCACGAGTACGCCGCCCTCGACTTCCAGGCGGACATCCTTGAAAAATCCCGTGCCGAACAGCGCCTTGATCGCTTGCGCGGCCTTGTCGTCGGTGAGCGTGTCACCCACCTTGACCGGCAGATAACTAAAAACAGTGCCCGCTTCGGTGCGCTGGATGCCTTCCACGCGAATATCGCGCACCACGAAGGGATCAAAAGCGACGGCGCTTGAGGCCAACAGCGCGGCACTCAGTACAGCGCCAAGGCCGGCGAGAAGATTACGTTTACGTTTCATGCGTCAGACGGAAACTCAGTTGGACACTAAGCGAATAATGTCGTTATAAAACGCCAGGGCCATCAGCAAAAACAGCAGCGCAAAACCGATCTGCTGACCGATTTCCATGACACGCTCGGAGAGAGGTCCACCCTTGATAACTTCGGCCAGATAATACATCAAGTGCCCCCCATCCAGAACCGGGATGGGCAGCAGATTGAGCACGCCGAGACTGATGCTGATCAGCGCCAGAAAGCGCAGATAGTGGTCGACGCCCAGCCGTGCGGACTGGCCGGCGTAATCGGCAATCGTCACCGGCCCGGAAATGTTTTTGACCGAAAGTTCGCCCGTCAGCATGCGCCCGATCATGCGCAGGCTGAGCACGGAAACCTCCCAGGTTTGCGTCAGGGCGCGCTGCAGCGACTCGCCCACGCCATAGCGCACGGTCACCAGTGCGCTTTTGCGCAGTTCCGGATCATCCCGCACCCCGATGCCGATGCGGGGAACCCGCTTGCCGCCCTTTTCTTCAACCATTTCCGGCACCAACCGCACCGACAATGCCCGCTCGCCACGCAAGACGTCCAGCTCGATCGGGTTTGCCCCGGATTCGCGGATGCCCCGCACCAGTTCGTGCCAGGAACTCACCACTCGCCCGTTGAGACCTTGAATCCTGTCGCCCGGCTGCAATCCGGCAGCGGCTGCCGGCGAGCCCGCCTGCACCGTGCCGAGCACCGCCGGCAAGTCCGGGCGCAGCAGATGCAGGCCGAGCGCCTGCATCACGTCCACATCCAGCGCCGCGCTGTCCAGTCGCCCGGCTTCGAGGCGATACACCGCGATATGGCCGCGCGCATCGATGGTTTCGAGTACCACGGTTTCACGATCCAGCACGCGCCGCAGCAGTTCCCAGCGCAATTCTGTCCAGGTGTTCACCGGCGTGCCCGACACCGCACGCGCCGTCTCGCCAGCGCCGACTTTTACTTCGGCCGCCAGCGTGCCCGCCGGGGGCGCGGCAAACACCGGACGCGGTTCTTCCACGCCGCTCATGAACAGGAACCAGTACAGCAGCACGGCCAGCAACAGGTTGGCCAGCGGCCCGGCCACCACGATCAGGCTGCGCCGCCCCACGCTCTGACGGTTGAAGGCGCGCGGCAGCTCGTGTTCCGCTACTCCCTCCACCCCTGCCTCGCGCTCGTCGAGCATCTTGACGTAGCCGCCCAAGGGGAAGGCCGCCAGTGCCCACTCGGTGCCATCGCGCCCGCAGCGCCGCATCCAGAGCGGTCGGCCGAAGCCCACGGAAAAACGCAGCACCTTGACGTTGCACAGCCGCGCCGCGGCGTAATGCCCCAGTTCGTGGATGACGATCAAGAGGCCCAGCGCGAGCAGGAATGCACCGAGAACCCAGAGAAAACCTTGCGCCGTCATGCCGCCTGCCGCTCAAGCAAGGCAATGGCCACGGCGCGGGCATGCGTGTCCTCCGCCAGAATCGCCGCCAGGTCGGGCATGGGTCGGATCGGCACGGCGTCCAGCGTGGCCGCGATGATTTCGGCAATGGCGAGAAAGGCGATGCGCCCGTCAAGGAAGGCCTCCACCGCGACCTCGTTGGCGGCATTCAGCACCGTCGCGGCATTTCCGCCCGCCAAGAGGGCGCGATAGGCCAGGGCGAGGCAGGGAAAGCGCACGAAATCCGGCCGCTCGAAACTGAGTCGGGCGATGGCCGGCAGATCAAGCGGCGCCACGCCCGCCGCAATGCGCTCCGGCCAGGCCAGCGCGTAGGCGATCGGCGTCCGCATGTCGGGGTTGCCGAGCTCCGCCAGCACCGAGCCATCGACATACTGCACCAGCGAGTGGATGACGCTTTGCGGGTGGATGACCACCTCGATCTGCTCGGGCGAAAGATTGAACAGCCAGCGCGCCTCGATGACCTCCAGCCCCTTGTTCATCAGGGTGGCCGAATCCACCGAAATCTTGCGCCCCATGGCCCAGTTGGGATGGGCGCAGGCCTCGTCGGGCGTCACGCTTTGCAGGCGTTCAAGGGGAGTGCCGAGGAACGGTCCGCCCGACGCGGTCAGCAGAATATGGCTCACCCCGGCTCGCGCCGCATCCCCTGCGTAGCCAGCCGGCAAGGACTGAAATACCGCGTTGTGCTCGCTGTCGATGGGCAGCAATGTGGCGCCGTGCCGCTGCACCTCGGCCATGAACAGCGCGCCGGCCATCACCAGCACTTCCTTGTTGGCCAGGAGCACGCGCTTGCCCTGACGCACTGCCGCCAGCGTCGGTTGCAGACCGGCCGCGCCGACGATCGCCGCCATCACCACATCGACCTCGGGCAAGGCCGCCACCCGCTCCAGCGCAGTCGGCCCGGCCAATACCTCGGTGGCCAGCCCGGCGATGCGCAAGCGCTCGGCGAGCCCAGCCACATCCGCCTCCAGGCCAACCACCGCATAGCGCGGCCGGTGCTGCACACATTGGTCGTACAGGACATCGACGCGCGAGTTTCCCGTCAGCGCAACGACCTCGTAGCGATCGGGATGACGCGCCACCACGTCCAGCGTACTGACGCCGATCGAACCCGTCGCGCCCAGCACGGTGAGTTTCTGCTTTGTCATATCCAGTGCAACCAATGCAACGTCAATGCCGCCAGCGGCAGGGTAGAGATCTGACTGTCGATGCGATCCAGGATGCCGCCATGACCCGGCAGCAACTGGCTGCTGTCTTTCAGATTGGCCTGGCGTTTGATCAGCGACTCGAACAGGTCGCCGACAATGCTCAATGCCGTCAGCAGCAACAGCAAGGCAAAGAACGGCAGCCACGCCCAATCCCGCGCGCCCGGCAGAAAAATATGCACGAACAGGCCATACAGCAATACACCGACCACCGCACCCGCCACGCCTTCCCAGGTTTTGCCCGGGCTGATGGCTGGCGCAAGTTTATGCCGGCCGAATGCGCGGCCGGTGAAATAAGCGGCAATGTCGGCAACCCAGACCAGCGCCATGACGGCCAGGAGCACGAACGGGCCATGCGCATACAAGGCCGTCAGCGCCGCCCAGGTGGACACCAGCAAAACGAGGCCAAGCCCATACCCCGCCCAGCCGGGCCGCCAACCGCGCGCGAGCCAAACGGGAGCGATGCACAGCCAGAAAAACACGGACAACGACCAGAGCAACGGGGAATAGTCATCCGGCATCACCCAAAGCGCCACGCACAACAACAGGATGAGCGCGGCAAACAGGAGACGCACTGGAGATTCAGCCTTGCCGGGGTTCATCAAGCCGGCCCACTCCCAGCCAGCCAGCGCGGCAATCACGGCAAAGACAAAGCCGACCAGCGTATCCGGCAGCAAAAATAAAACAGCAAGAAAACCGGCAGCCAGAAACAACGCGGTGACCACCCGCGTTTTAAGCATCGTTTTTTTCTACAGTGAAAGTCGGCGCTGGCGGGACGGCGTCAGCCGGATCCGCTGCGTGCATGGGGACGGCGTTTGCCGAAGCCGCTGCGTGTCTGGGGGCGGCGATCAATTGTTCGCTGGTCCGCCCGAAGCGGCGCTCGCGCCGCCGATAACTCGCGATGGCCGCATCGAGCGTGCTGGCGTCGAAATCCGGCCAAAAACGGTCGGTAAAAAACAGCTCGCAGTAGGCCAGTTGCCAGAGCAGGAAGTTGCTGATGCGCTGCTCGCCGCCGGTACGGATGAACAAGTCGGGTTCGGGGGCATAACTCATTGCCAGAAAAGGCTCGAGATCAGCCTCTGTATAGGTTCCGGCTTTGTCGGGATGCGCCAGTACCAGACCATTGAAAGCTTGCATCAAATCCCAGCGGCCACCATAGTTGGCGGCGATCGTCAGGATCAGTTTGTCATTGCCCGCCGTCAGACTTTCACCACGGCGAATCAGATCGATCAGGCGCGGCTCGAAGGCGGATAAATCGCCGACAACGCGCAGGCGCACGCCGTTCTTGTGCAAGCGCCCCACCTCGCGCTGCAACGCCATGACAAACAGGTTCATGAGAAACCCGACCTCCTCGGCCGGGCGACGCCAGTTCTCGGAACTGAAGGCAAACAGCGTCAGATATTCAATGCCGCGCTCGATGCAGGCCTTGACGGTCTGCCGGACCGTCTCGACCCCCTGCTGGTGGCCGGCCACCCGGGGCAAAAAACGCTGCTTCGCCCAGCGGCCATTGCCATCCATGATCACCGCCAGATGGCGCGGCACATCCCGGACTTGCGGGATGGTGCGGGTTGAACTGCTCATCAAGCTCGGGTTTGCCGCCATCGCCGGCGCAATTGAACAGATGGCCTAGATGGCCATCAGATCCTTTTCTTTTTCAGCGAGCATCCGGTCCACCTCGGCGACATAACGGTCGGTGAGTTTTTGCACATCGTCCTGGGCACGCCGCTCCTCATCCTCGGGAATCTCGTGCTTCTTGAGGGCATCCTTGAGGTGGGAGATCGCATCACGGCGCAGATTGCGCACGGCAATCTTGGCGTCCTCGCCCTCGTGCTTGACGACCTTGATCAGGTCGCGGCGCCGCTCTTCGGTCAGCACCGGCATCGGTACGCGCACCACATCGCCCTGAGTAGCTGGATTCAGGCCCAGATCGGCATCGCGAATCGCCTTCTCGACCTTGGCAACCATGGGCTTTTCCCAGGGCTGCACGCCAATGGTGCGGGCATCCAGCAAGGTGACGTTGGCGACCTGGTTGATCGGCATCGGCGTGCCGTAATAGTCCACCTGGACATGATCGAGCAAGCCGGTATGGGCACGGCCGGTGCGCACCTTGGCGAGATCCAGCCGGAGCATCTCCAGGCTTTTCTGCATCTTGTGCTCGGTGGTTTTCTTGAGTTCGGCAATCATGAAAAACTCCTAAACGTACGTCTCGGCCATGGACCTCGGCAATAAACCTCAGCAATAGACCAAGGTGCCTTCGTCCTCGCCCAGCACAACTCGTTTTAACGCCCCGGCCTTGAAGATCGAAAACACATTGATCGGCAATTTCTGGTCGCGACACAGGGCAAACGCCGTGGCATCCATCACCGCCAGATTGCGGCTGATCGCCTCGTCGAAACTGATTTTCGCAAAGCGCGTCGCGGTCGGATCCTTCTTGGGATCGGCGGTATACACGCCATCGACCTTGGTGGCCTTCAATACCATCTCGGCGCCGATTTCCGAACCCCGCAGCGCGGCGGCCGTATCGGTGGTGAAGAACGGGTTGCCCGTGCCGCCGCCGAAGATGACTACCTTGCCCTCTTCGAGATAGCGAATCGCCTTGCCGCGAATGTAAGGCTCGACGACCTGCTCGATATTCAGCGCCGATTGCACGCGACCGTTCATCCCCGCCTGGCGCATGGCATCGGCCAGCGCCATCGCGTTCATCACCGTGGCGAGCATGCCCATGTAATCGGCGGTGGCGCGATCCATCCCGGAAGATGCCCCGGCCATGCCGCGAAAGATATTGCCGCCGCCGATCACCACCCCGACCTCGACGCCAAGATCGGTCACCGACTTGATCTCGCCGACAATCCGTCCCAGCGTCTCGCGGTTGATGCCATAAGCATCACTACCCATCAGCGCCTCGCCCGACAGCTTGAGCAGGATGCGCTTGTAGCGAGGCGTTGCGGCGGTCATGGCGGTTACTTCTTGGCGGCAGCCGCCGCAGCCTGTTCGGCCACTTCGGCGGCGAAGTCGTTGACCTTCTTCTCGATGCCCTCGCCGACGACGTACAAGGCGAAACTATTGACCTGGGCGCTGTTAGCCTTTAACAACTGCTCGATGGTCTGCTTGCCGTCCGCCGCCTTGACGAACACCTGGCCCAGCAGGGTCACGTCCTTGAGGTATTTCTGCACGGTGCCAGCGGCGATTTTTTCCAGCATCGCCTCCGGCTTGCCAGATTCCTTCGCCTTTTCAATGGCAATGCGGCGTTCGGTATCCAGCAGCGCGGCGGGCACGCCCGAGGCGTCGAGCGACTTGGGCTTTGAAGCGGCAATGTGCATGGCCAGATCCTTGGCCAGTTGATCATCGCCGCCGGTCACATCGACCAGCACGCCAATCTTCGAGCCGCCATGCACATAGGACGCCAGCTTGCCCACGGCCGCCATGCGCACAAAGCGGCGCAGCGTCATGTTCTCGCCGATCTTGCCGACCAGCGCGGCGCGCGTGGTCTCCACCGTGCCATCGCCCATCGGCAGCGCGGACAGCGCGGCCACATCGGCGGGATTCTGCAACGCGACACGTTCGGCGCAACCCTTGGCCAAGGCGATGAATTCGTCGTTCTTGGCGACAAAGTCGGTCTCGGAATTCACCTCGACCACGGCGCCGAGCTTGCCGTCGGCGGCCAGATACATGCCGACCACGCCCTCGGCGGCAATGCGACTCGCGGCCTTGCTTGCCTTGCTGCCCAGCTTGACGCGCAGAACTTCTTCGGCCTTGGCGAGATCGCCGCCAGCCTCGGTCAGCGCCCTCTTGCATTCCATCATCGGCGCGTCGGTTTTCTCGCGCAGTTCCTTCACCATGCTCGCGGTAATTTCAGCCATGCGCCTTACTCCTCCGCCCCTTCCTCGACCTCGACGAACTCGTCGTCACCGGCCATCTGCTGCACCACTTCGTTCATCGACTGATTCCGGCCTTCGAGGGCGGCATCGGCAACGCCACGCGCATACAGACGAATCGCGCTCGACGAGTCGTCATTGCCCGGGATCACATAATCAATGCCGATGGGCGAGTGATTGGTATCGACCACGCCGACCACCGGAATGCCGAGTTTCTTGGCTTCGGTAACGGCAATCTTGTGGTAGCCGACATCGATGACGAAAATCGCATCGGGCAGCCCGGCCATATCCTTGATGCCGCCCAGGCTCTTCTTCAGCTTGACGTGTTCGCGCTGCAGCATCAGCGCCTCTTTTTTCGGCATTTTTTCGAAGGCGCAGTCCTCGGCCATCTGATCCATGTCCTTGAGGCGCTTCGTGGACAGCTTGACGGTCTTGAAGTTGGTGAGCATGCCGCCCAACCAACGCTCATCGACGTAGGGCATGCCGGCGCGTCGCGCTTCCTCGGCGAGGATTTCACGGGCCTGGCGCTTGGTGCTGACAAACAGGATGCTGCCCTTCTTGGCGGACAGCTTCTTGATGAAATCGGTCGCCTCGTTGAACTTGGCGAGCGTCTTCTCAAGGTTGATGATGTGAATCTTGTTGCGATGGCCGAAAATGTACGGGGCCATCTTGGGGTTCCAGAAACGGGTCTGGTGGCCGAAATGCACACCGGCCTCCAGCATTTGACGCATGGTTGTGCTCATAACAGTTCTCCGATATGGGTTATATCCGCCACCCGGCCGCTAGCCTTGCCAACCCGCTAGGATTGGCGAAGCACCCACTCGGCGCCGGGTGTGTGAATTTTGTCCTTCAAATCAGGACAAGCCGACGATTATAGCGGCGAAATGCAGCAAACTCCAAGCCGATAACGCGATCGCGGCGCAGCGGTTAGAATTATCGCGTTCAATCCCCCGCATCACAGCCCATATAGCTGCCCATGAGCATCACCATCAAGACCCCTGAAGAACTTGAGTACATGCGCGTCGCCGGCCGCCTGGCCGGCGAGGTGCTGGACTATATCGCGCCCTTTGTCGTCCCCGGCGCCACCACGGCCGAGCTGGACCGGCTGTGTCACGACTACATGGTGAACGTCCAGGGCTGCATTCCGGCGCCGCTCAACTACGCACCCCCGGGTTACCAGCCCTATCCCAAGTCCATTTGCACCTCGGTGAATCATCAGGTCTGTCATGGCTTGCCCAACGACCGCACCCTCAAAAAGGGGGACATCGTCAACCTTGACATCACCACCATCAAGGATGGCTGGCATGGCGACACCAGCCGCATGTTCAGCGTTGGCGGCACGGCCTCCATTCTCGGCAACCGACTGGTTGCCATCGCCCATGAATGTCTCTGGCTCGGCATCGCCACGGTCAAGCCGGGTGCCCGGCTCGGCGACATCGGCGCGGCCATCCAGCGCCATGCCGAGTCGAATGGTTTTTCGGTGGTGCGTGAATTTTGCGGCCACGGCATCGGGCTCAAATTTCACGAAGAACCCCAGGTACTGCACTACGGCAAGCCCGGCGACGGCATCCGGCTCGAACAGGGCATGACCTTCACCATCGAGCCCATGATCAACGCCGGCAAGGCCGCCGTATCGGAACTGCCCGACGGCTGGACCATCGTCACCAAGGATCGCAGCCTGTCGGC
>JAUXWU010000047.1 GCA_030680085.1 Rhodocyclaceae bacterium
GCCCGAGGTGCTCGAATCCATCGTCATCGGCCAGGACTGGGAACAGGACGTGCGCGTCGTGCTGTTCGTCAAGCTGCAGGAAAACCTGCGCCTCGACGAGGCGCTCGCCAAGCGCATCAAGGAAGCGATCCGCGCCAACACCACGCCGCGCCACGTGCCCGACAAGGTGCTCCAAGTCGCCGACATTCCGCGCACCAAGAGCGGCAAGATCGTCGAACTCGCCGTGCGCGAGGTGGTGCATGGCCGCCCGGTGAAGAACCGCGAGGCGCTGGCGAATCCCGAGGCGCTCGAATACTTCCGCAATCGGGCAGAGCTTTCCGCATAAGGGCGTGCGCCGTCCCGCTTGACCGCAATGTCAGCCCTTGGAACGTTGCTTCCACTTGGCAGGATGCCGCGCGGTGTGCATGACGGCAAAGACCACGATTCTGTTCGGTTCGATCGTGTAAAAAATTCCGTACGGGAAGCGATGAATCAAGGCGCGCCGCACCGAACGATGCACGCGCTGAAATATTTTCGGTTCGCGGGAGACGAGCAGCAGCGCTTCATCAATGGCATCGAGGAATTGCGCCCCGAGACCTGGTGATCGCGCTTCGTACCAAGCGTGGGCGTCTTTGATGTCAAGCTCAGCCTCTGGCTGAACGATGAGACCAAGACTCATGCTTGCGTTATACGAGCGCGAACCTCCGACCAAGGCGAACCAAGTGATGGGTTTTCATGGTACGCGCCCAAACGCTTATCGAGTTCGGAGCGCTGGCTGTCTGACAACTCAACGGCCTCGGGAACCTCGGCAATGCTATCCCAGATGTCTGCCACCAGTCGAATGCGATCCTGGACGGGGAGTTCGAGAACGTCGGAAACAGTGATTGGGTTCATCGGAAAACTATAGCACCTGAGGTCGCAATTCAAAAACAAATGGGGCTTTGCCCAGCACCAGCACGTCGGGGCGGTGTCTGGCGTGGTCATGGCGGTGGGCTACGCGGCTGGATACCTGGCGCGCCGGCGGGCGTTCCAGGTCTCGATCGCCGTTGACGCCAGATTATCACTGTTCCTCTTGATCCGGGTCAAGATATGCTAACGGCATGTCCGCCGTCGCCCCGCCAGCGCCGTAGCCTGCGTATTTTCAGGGTGCGCTGACGTCCGCCGTCCAGCCAGCGCCGACTTTTACGCGCGCCGTCCCGCGCGTAGCGTTCTCATCACGCGTCGTCCCGCGCGCAGTGTCGTCATCAATGGCAAGAGCGTTGGCCAGCCAGGGCAGAATTTCACGCAAATCATTGGCGAGCGTCCACGGCGGGTTCGCGATGAATACGCCGCTGCCGTGCATACCCCAACCACCACTGGTGTCGGCAGCGGGCGGCTGCACGGTCAGCGTGATATTCAGCCAGTCCGGCGCGAGCTTCTTCAGCCGGCCGGCCAGCAGCAGGCTTTCGTTCTTCTGCAGGAGCGGATACCAGATCAGGTAAGTGCCGGTGGCGAAGCGTGTCAGGCCTTCCCGCAATGCAGTGACGACGCGGGCATAGTCGCGCTTGTCCTCGTAGGCCGGGTCGATAATGATCAGACCCCGCCGCGAGGGCGGCGGCAGCAGGGTTTGCAGGCCCACAAAACCGTCTTCTTGGCGAATGGCGACGCGCTTGATAGCGTCGGGCGCGACGGCGGCGACGGCCTCGCCGAGCAGGCGCACATCGGCGGGATGCAGTTCAAACAAGCGCAGCCGATCCTGCGGACGCATCATGGAGAGCGTCAGCAGGGGCGAGCCGGGATAGCGCCGCAACTGGCCGTCCGGGTTGTCGCGGCGCACGGCGGATACATAATCGGCCAGGAGCGGCGGCAGGTCGGCGCGCGACCACAGCCGGCCGATGCCGTCCGGGTATTCGGCATGGTCTTTCGCCCGGCCAGCGTCGAAGCGATAACCGCCCGCCCCGGCGTGCGTGTCGATCACCCAGTAAGGCTTGTCTTTCTGGTTGAAATAGGCCAGCACCGCCAGCAAAACGGTGTGCTTGAGAACGTCGGCGTGATTGCCGGCGTGGAAGACGTGGCGGTAGCTGAGCATGAAGGGCAGGGGGATAGAATGTGCGGCATGAATGATACCCCCACCCCCCGAGCGAAAAGCCGCGTTGTCAGACGCGTTGCCACGGAAGCTGCCACGGTAACCGCGCCAACCGGCGTGCGCATCTCGAAATTGATGGCCGAGCGCGGCCTGTGCTCCCGCCGCGAGGCCGATGCCTATATCGAGCGCGGGCTGGTCTATGTCAATGGCGAACAGGTGACGCAACTTGGCACGCGCGCCGCCATGGACGCCGAGATCACCCTGGCGACGGCGGCGCGCACCGAGCAGGCGCGGCTGGCGACGATCCTGGTGCACAAGCCGATTGGCTATGTGTCCGGCCAGGCCGAGGACGGCCACCAGCCGGCGATTGTTCTGGTCGTCCCGGATAACCAGATGGCCGGCGACCCGCGCCGTTTTCAGCCCGGTTGCCTGAAGGGACTGGCGCCCGCCGGCCGACTCGACATCGATTCGACCGGATTGTTGATTCTGACGCAAGACGGCCGCGTGGCGCGGCAACTGATCGGCGCGGATAGCAATATCGAGAAGGAATATCTGGTGCGCGTCGAAGGCGCACTGGATGAAAAACAACTGGCCTTGTTGAATCATGGCTTGAGCCTCGATGATCAGCCACTGCGTCCCGCCAAGGTGAGTTGGCAGAACGAAGACCAACTGCGCTTCATCCTGAAAGAAGGCAAAAAGCGCCAGATTCGCCGCATGTGCGAACTGGTGGGCCTGCGGGTCACAGGCCTCAAGCGAGTGAGGATCGGGCGGGTGATGCTCGGCGACCTGCCGCTGGGGCAGTGGCGGTATTTAAGGGCGGATGAGGGGTTTTAGCGGTTGACGCCTCGATGCGTAAGTGCGTATGATTCTACGCATGTTCATGTGCTGGATATCTGTCGATGCTGAATGTACTCGATTCACCAAGCAAAAAAGGTCGCTTGTCCTTGTCAATCGACCAGAACCTGCTCGACCGTCTGGAGCCTTACAAGCAGCAGATCAATCTTTCCGCGCAGGCCGAGAAATTTTTATCCGGCATGCTCGAAGAGATCGAAAATCGCGCCTGGGCGGAGCGCAATGCGGCAGCATTGGCAGCGCACGGACGCGACATCGCCACCACCGGGCTGGCGGGCGAAGAGTTCGAGCGGGTCTGACGTTTGGCCCAGTATCACATCTACCCGAATCCGGGCGCGAAGTCGGCGGCGATCCCTTATCTGGTCGCGGTGCAGAACGATCACATCACCAGTCGAACGGGTGCCTGCGTGGTCATTCCCTTGCGTGCCAATGCCCGGCCGGTCGAGATCATGGCGCCGCTGGTCGAGGTGCCTGGCGTCGGCGCGTTCGTGCTGTCCGCCGACGAGCTATTCGCCATTGATGTCGCGCGGTTGAAACAGCCCGTGGGCATGTTGAGCATGGCCGACCGCGCCAAGATCAAGCCCGCCATTGACAAGGTGATCGGCGAGTATTAACGGTCAGGCCAGATCATCGCGCCGCAGCATGAACAGCTTGCCTTCGCCGCTTGGGGTATCGAGCCAGGTGAGCGGCAGCGCGGGGAAGGCGGCTTCGACGATGGCGCGGTTGTGGCCGATTTCCACGGCGAGCAGGCCGTTTTTCTTGAGGTGGTTTGCCGCGCCGGCGAGAATGCGCCGCACGATGTCCAGACCATCTTCGCCCGCCGCCAGCGCGTTTTCCGGTTCGTGGCGGTATTCGGGCGGCAGTGCGCGCATGGCCTCTCCGGTGACGTAGGGCGGGTTGCTCAGGATGAAGTCGTAGCGGCGTTTGCCGAGACCGGCGAACAGGTCGCCTGGCACCAGTTTGACGCGTTTTTGCAGATCGTAATCGGTGACGTTGCGACGGGCGACTTCGAGCGCGTCACTGGAAATATCGGCGGCATCGATCTTCGCGTTGGGGAAGGCGTGCGCCATCAGGATGGCGAGGCAGCCCGAGCCGGTGCATAGATCGAGCGCGCTCTCGATGGCATCAGGGTCATCAATCCAGGGCGCGAAGCCGTCGACCAGCAGATCGGCGAAATAGGAACGCGGAATCAGCACGCGCTCATCGACATAAAAACGCAGGCCGGCTTGCCAGGCTTCGTGCGTGAGATAGGCGGCTGGCACGCGACGGGCGATGCGTTGCTGCAGCAGTTCGAGCACCGCGAGACGCTCGTGGCGTGTGAGGCGGGCGTCCAGATAGAGGGCGATCTGCTCCGGGCGGTCGGGCGGCAGGTGCAGCGCGTGCAGCACCAGCCAGGCCGCCTCGTCGTGGGCGTTGTCGCAGCCGTGGCCGAAAAACAGTTTCGCTTCGTTGAAGCGGCTGGCGCCCCAGCGCAGCCAGTCGCGCAGGGTGTGGAGGTCGTCGAGGATGGAGTCGGTCATTTGGATCGCCGTGTCGTCAGCGCCGACTTTTCAGGTCAGCAAGCGCCGAAAGGTTTGTTCGTAGATGCGCGCCAGCGGCTCGATGTCGTCCAACCGCACACATTCGTCGATCTGGTGGATGGTGGCATTGAGCGGGCCGAACTCGACGACTTCGGGGCAGATGGCGGCGATGAAGCGGCCGTCGGAGGTGCCGCCGGTGGTGGAGAGTGTGGGCGTGATGCCGGTTTCGGCGCGGATGGCGGCGGTGAGCGCCGTGACCAGGCGTCCGGGCGTGGTGAGGAAGGGGCGGCCGCCGAGTGTCCAATGCAGGTCGTATTCGAGTTGATGACGATCGAGAATCGCATGCACGCGGTTTTGCAGGCCGTCGGCGGTGCTGGCGGTGGAAAAGCGGAAGTTGAACAGCACGTCGAGCGTGCCGGGCACGACGTTGGTGACGCCGGCGCCGGCATGGATGTTGGAGATCTGGAAGCTGGTGGGCGGGAAAAACTCGTTGCCCTCGTCCCACTGGGACGCCGCGAGCTCGGCCAGCGCTGGGGCGGCGCGGTGGATGGGATTGTTCACCTTTTCGGGATAGGCGACGTGGCCCTGGATGCCCTTGACGACGAGCTTGCCGGACAGCGAACCGCGCCGGCCGTTCTTGATGGTGTCGCCCTGGATGCTGACCGAGGTCGGCTCGCCGACGATGCAGCAGTCGATTGTTTCGCCACGCTGCGCTAGCATTTCGACCGCTCGCACGGTGCCGTCGGTGGCGTCGCCTTCCTCGTCCGAGGTGAGCAGGAAAGCGATCGAGCCTTTGGGTTCCGTCGTTGCAAAGAGGCGCTCGACGGCGACGACGGCGGCGGCGACCGAGGTTTTCATGTCGGCCGCGCCACGGCCGTAAAGCATGCCGTCGCGCAGCGTCGGCGCGAAAGGATCTGACTGCCACTTGTCGACCGGTCCAGGTGGCACGACATCGGTGTGGCCGGCGAAGACGATCAATGGTTTTGCCGTGCCGCGCCGCGCCCAGAGATTGCAAACATGGCCGGTCGGGCCGGTGCTGTCGATGCGTTCGCAAACGAAGCCCAGCGGGGCGAGGCGGGCGGCGATCAGGTCGAGGCAGCCGGCGTCTTCCGTGGTGATCGAACGGCGCGCGATGAGGGCTTTGGCTAATTCAAGCGTTGGGGTCATTCAATCCATCTTCATCGTGAACTTGGAAAATGAAGCGCCGGACGCCGAGGTGCTGGCTTCGGCTTCGGCGGGCGCCAGCGGCGTGCGGGGGCCGTCGCCAAATTGTTTGTCGGCGCTGGCGTTGTTGATCAGCCAGTGCAGGTTGTTCGCCGAGTCGGCGTTGCCGAGCGCTTCTTCGAGCGTAATGACGCCGGATTTGTAGAGCGCGAACAGCGATTGCTCGAAGGTGATCGAGCCGGGCGAGAGGCTTTGTTCCATCGCTTCCTTGATGCCGCTGAGGTCGCCATTTTCAATCAGCTCGCTGACATAACGCGAATTGAGCAGCACCTCGGAGGCGGGGGTGCGGGCGCCGTCGGGCTGCTTCACCAGCCGCTGGGAAATGACGCACTTCAAGGTTGCCGCCAGGTCGGCCAGCAGCGCGGGGCGGGTTTCCAGGGGATAAAAACTGATGACGCGGGAGAGCGAGTGATAGCTGTTGTTGGCGTGCAGCGTGGCGAGGCACAGATGGCCGGTCTGGGCGTAGGCGATGGCCTGGGTCATCGTTTCCTTGTCGCGGATTTCGCCGATGAAGATGCAGTC
Source organism: Rhodocyclaceae bacterium (assembly GCA_030680085.1). Taxonomy (GTDB): domain Bacteria; phylum Pseudomonadota; class Gammaproteobacteria; order Burkholderiales; family Rhodocyclaceae; genus Sulfuricystis. The sequence goes on from JAUXWU010000047.1 coordinate 6,163, forward strand.
CGGCGCCTGCCGCAGCGCATTTTTCAGCGCGATACGAAAGTCGCGCGTGTCGGCGCCGATCTCGCGTTGGTTGACGATGGAACGCTTGTTCTTGAAGACGAATTCGATCGGTTCTTCGAGCGTCAGGATGTGGCCGGTGCACAGGGCGTTGCGGTGGTCCAGCATGGCGGTGATGGTCGTCGTCTTGCCCGACCCAGTGGCGCCGACCATCAGCACCAGCCCGCGTTTTTCCATGATGATGTCGGCCAATATCGGCGGCATGCCGAGATCCGCCAGCAGCGGAATTTCCGTCGGGATGTAGCGCACGACGAATGCCGGCGTGCCTTTCTGGCGCAGCACCGAAATGCGGAAGTTGCCGACGCCCGCCAGGGCATAGCCGGTATTCAGCTCCAGCGTTTCCTCGAATTCGCGCAGTTGGAGATCCGTGAGCACCTCCTGCAGCAGGCCCATGATGGTGGCGGCATCCATGATCTGCTGGTTGACGGCGACGGCCACGCCATTGATCTTGATGTTGATCGGCGCGTCGACCGAAACGAAGATGTCCGAGGCCTTTTTATCGGCCATCAACTGGAAGAGCCTGTGCATCGATCCCATGGTGGTCATGCCTCCGTAGGGCCGCCCCAAGGAGGCATGCGCCCCCCTGTGGGGGGCAGCGAGCCGGTTTTGCGAGCGTGGGGGGCCATTGTCAGTCGCGCAACAACTCGTTGATGCTGGTCTTGGAGCGGGTCTGCGCATCGACCTGCTTGACGATCACCGCGCAGTAGAGGCTGTAGCTGCCGTCCTTCGATGGCAGGCTGCCGCTGACCACCACCGAGCCGGCCGGCACGCGGCCGTAAGTCACTTCGCCGGTGGCGCGGTTGAAAATCTTGGTGCTCTGGCCGATGAACACGCCCATCGAGATGACGCAGTTGTCCTCGACGATAACGCCCTCGACGACCTCGGAACGCGCGCCGATGAAGCAGTTGTCGCCGATGATGGTCGGGTTGGCCTGCATGGGTTCGAGCACGCCGCCGATGCCGACGCCGCCGCTCAAATGCACATGCTTGCCGATCTGCGCGCAGGAGCCGACGGTGACCCAGGTATCGACCATCGTGCCTTCGCCGATATAAGCGCCGATATTGACGAAGCAGGGCAGCAGCACGGCATTTTTGCCGATGAAGGAGCCGCGCCGCACCACGGCGCCCGGCACGACGCGAAAGCCGCCTTTCTGGAAGTCATGGGCATCGTAGTTGGCGAACTTGGTCGGCACCTTGTCGAAGAAACGCGATGCACCCCCATCCATCAGCACGTTGTCTTCAAGACGGAAGGACAGCAGCACCGCCTTCTTGATCCACTGGTGCGTTACCCATTGGCCGTCGATTTTCTCGGCGACGCGCAGGGTGCCGCGGTCGAGTTCGTCCAGCACATGATCGACCGCCGCGCCGACGCGGGCGGGAGCAGTGCCCGGTTTCAGGTTGGCGCGGTCTTCCCAGGCCTGGTCGATGAGGGTTTGCAGTTCGTGCATGGCGGATTCCTTGTGATTATTTCAAAGCGACTGACAGAAGGCGTCGATGCGCCGCAGCCGCGTGGCTGGGGGTGGCGCTATCGACCATGAAAGTTATGATTCATCGTGTATTGGACTGGGCGGGAAATTCGTCCAGAAGAACCGGTGCGGCGGGTTGCCAGCCCTTCTTGCGATGTTCGGCGACGACGTTGGTGAAGATGCCGCCGCGCACGAAAAAGCGCGCCGTCAGGCGCATGAAGCGGGGCTTCAGGGTCTTGGCCAGATCGTCGAGTATGCGGTTGGTCACGTCTTCGTGAAAATGCCCTTCGTCGCGGAAGCTCCAGATGTAGAACTTCAGGCTTTTCAGTTCGACGCACAGCTTGTCCGGCACATAGTCGAGCGTCAGCACGGCGAAATCCGGCTGCCCGGTCTTGGGGCACAGACAGGTGAATTCAGGGATTTCCATGTGAATCTGGTAATCCCTCCGCGGAGCCGGATTGGGGAAAGTTTCGAGGACTTTGACAGGGGCGCTGGGCATGGTGGCTTGGTCAGGAAAAATACAGCGCCGATTATAAGGTGCCGCTCCGTGTCGGCGGCCACTGCCTGGCAGCGTGCAGTACGCGCAGGACACGCACCAAGTCGGCGGTTGTGTCGTAGATCAGGATGTAATTTTGATGCGCTACCAGCTCGCGGGTGCCAGAGATGCGTCCCGGACGGCCCAGGCCGGGATGATCGACCAGGCGGCCAGCTTTCCTCGAAAATAGCTCATCGAGAGCCAGCGCGGCGGCTGGGCTGTCCTGCGCGATGTACTCACGAATCTCTTTCCGGTCGGCACTCGCCGGGCGCGTCCAAACCAGTCTCACAGGCCGACGTCGGCCATCTTGCGCCGCGTCTCCATGCGCCAGGCGGCGGCTTCCGCCTCGATTTCTTCGGCTGAAATTACGTCGCCGGCATTGGCTGCATCCAGTCCGGTCTGCACTTGGCGGCGGAACCATGAGTCATGCTCGGCGGCGTCCTGTTGCTGCCTTACGAAATCACGCATGAAGTCGCGCAGGAGCTGCGCGCCGGTGCGGTCACGGGACTTCGCGGCCGTGGAAAACTCATCTTTCAATCCTGCATCGACCCGGAAGGTAAAAGTTGCTTCGCTCATTGTCATTGCATTGACCCCATGTGTTACATGACAACTACACCGTAGCACATTGGCCGATTGTCGAGCAAGTTCTATTCTGGATTGGCGTCGTTCCAGCTACGCCGTCCCGCCAGCGCCGACTTTTACCAGCGGCACGACGGTTCTGGCAATCGCGGCGGCTTGTTGCTGTTCGATTTCGTGGGCATGCAGCCTTTTTTCGTCTTGGCTGCGGCCAGCCGGGCGAATTTCGCATCGGATGGTAGCAAAACTTGGATAGAATCGACGGCAGTTGACACGCCTTCCCACATATGGAAGAAAGATCGAGATAATGAAAAACAACGGCCCCGTCACGCAACGGGAAAAAGCTTTTCCCGCTGGGAAATATCTGGTTTCGAAGACCGACCTGAAGGGCGTCATCACCCATTGCAACGACGCCTTCTTCGAGCTTTCCGGTTTCACGAAAGAGGAGTTGATCGGCAAGAGCCACAGCATCGTGCGCCATCCGGACATGCCGGCGGCGGCGTTCGCCGACTTGTGGGAGACGGTCAAGGCGGGCCGGCCGTGGCGCGGCACCGTCAAGAATCGCAGCAAGGACGGCGACCATTATTGGGCCGACGCTTTTGTCGTGCCGCTGCGCAAGAACGGCGAAACCACGGGCTACATGTCGGTGCGCTCCGCGCCCACGCGCGAGCAGGTGCGCGGGGCCGAAGCGCTCTATCAACAGATCAATGCCGGGAGTGGCAAGCTGCCGAAAACCGGCGGTTTCCTCGCTGGCTTGAGTATCCGCGCCCGCCTGATCGGCGCCATGGCCTTGATGGCAGTGATGATTACGATTGGTTCGGTTATCGGCGTCATGGGGGTTAGCCAGAGCAATGACATGCTGCGCGCCGTCGCCACCGAACAAGTGACATTGACGGTTGCCATTGCCCAGTCGGAAGCAGCGTACGCGTGGGTGCGCAACGCGGCGATTTTCGGCACGCTCACGGCGATCCTGCTGGTGGTGGTGGTTGGCGGGCTGCTCGTCAAGGCGATCGTTGCGCCGATGCGCCAGGCCATCGCGTATTTCGAACGGATCGCCGCTGGCATCCTGACCGACGATATCGATATCTCGCGTCGCGACGAGGCCGGTCAACTGATGAGCGCCTTGGCGGTAATGCAGGTCAATCTCAAGGTGACCCTCGACGAGGTGCGTCTGGTGTCGGTTGCGCTGGACGAGGAAAGCAAGAAGCTGGCGACGGAAATGGATCGCGTGGTTAATCAGTCGGTGCAGCAGCAAGATCGCGTGCAGGGCACGGCGGCGGCAACCGAGGAACTCACCGTGTCGGTAGCCGAGGTGGCCTCAAGCGTTGCCAGTACCGCCAAGTCTGCCACTCAGTCGAAGGCGTTGGTGGCGGAATCCACGCGCAGCATGGACAGCAGCATGGCGGCGACTTCGCGCGTGGTCGGCGCCGTGCAGGCGTCCTCCGCCACCATCGGCGACCTCAACCGGGCGATCGAAAAGATCGGCGTCATCACCAACACGATTCGCGAGATCGCCGAGCAGACCAATCTGCTGGCGCTGAATACCGCCATCGAGGCGGCGCGCGCCGGCGAGCAGGGGCGCGGTTTTGCCGTGGTCGCCGACGAGGTAAGAAAGCTCGCCGAGCGGACGTCATCGTCCACCGCCGATATCAACAACACGGTCAGCGATTTCCAGAAGGTGACCCAGCAGGCGGTGTCGTCGATGGAGCAGGCGGCGCGCGAGGTGGAGGTTGGCATGGGCCTGATGCTGGCCAGCGTGTCAGGACTCGACCAGATTCGCGCGTCCAGCGACGAGGTGGCCGCCATGGCCGAAAGCATCGCCGCCGCCTCGCGCGAACAGGCGGTCGCCAGTCAGGATGTCGCGGTGAATATGGAGCAGGTCTCGTCGCTGATCGAGAAAAACACTCAGTCGGCGCGAAACGCCCAGCAATGCGTCAAGACGGTCTCCGCTACCGCCGTCGAATTGCGCAATGTGGTGGCGCAGTTCGAGTTGATCAAACGAAATTAGTTTTCAGCTTTCGTTTCGAAAAAACGCCGTTTTGCGGCGTTTTTTTTCGGTCGCGAGCACTCCGCATGCAAAAAAACACTTGCTTGGCCTTGTCGCCTTTCATATCATTCAAACAAACGTATGAATTAAATGTGAGGGGTGTTTATGGCTGAAACGCGGTCTGTCGATACCCGCGAACGCATTCTCGATGCGGCGGAGAAGTTGTTTACGGCCAATGGTTTCGATGGCACCTCGATGCGCCAGATCACCGGCGCGGCGGGCGTGAATCTGGCCTCGGTAAACTACCACTTCGGGTCCAAGGAGGCCTTGGTGCAGGAGGTGTTTCGCCGCCGTCTGGCGTGGCTGAACACCGAGCGTTTGCGCGTGCTGACAGCAATGGAGCAGGCGGCCGGCGACAAGCCGCTGAAGCCCTCGCAGATTGTCGAGGGATTTTTCGGCACGCTGCTGGGCATGGCGCAGGACGAGTCGCGCGGCGGCGTCACATTCTTGCGCCTGCTGGGCCGCACGCTGACCGACCCGGCCGACTTTATCCGCACCTTTCTCGCCGACGAATACCAGGAAGTCGTCGAGCGTTACAAGGCGGCGCTGTTCAAGGCGCTGCCCGATGTGCCGCGCGCGGAGATCGCCTGGCGTTTCCATTTCATGCTGGGCGCGACGTCATACGCGATTGCCGGCACGGATGCACTGCGGCTGGTTACCGACTGGCAGGTCGATGAAGAAGATGCCACGGATCGTTTGGACCGTTTGCAGCCACGGCTGATGTCCTTCCTGCTCGGCGGCTTGCGCGCCCCCCTGCCCAAATTTTAAGAGAGGCACCCAATGTTTGATTCCATCGGAATGCTGCTGGGCGTTGGCGCCCTGCTTGTTGTGGTTCTGCTGTTTGCGATCCGGCCGTTGCGCCGTGCGTTGATCACGCGGCCAATTTTCGCCACCTATCGCAGCCTGCTGCCGCAGATGTCGGATACCGAGCGCGAGGCGCTGGCGGCCGGCACCGTCTGGTGGGAAGGCGAGCTGTTTCGCGGCCGGCCAGATTGGCAAAAGCTGCATGCCTATCCGCAACCCAAACTGACCGCCGCCGAACAGTCTTTCCTCGACAACGAGGTGGCAACCGCGTGCAGCCTGGTCGATGAGTGGCAGGTGACGCACGAGCTTTATGACATGTCCGACGCCGCTTGGCACTACATCAAGGAGCAGGGCTTTCTCGGCATGATTATCCCGAAGGCTTACGGCGGCCTGGAGTTTTCCGCCTACGCCCATTCGCAGGTGATCACCAAGCTGTCCACCCGTTCGTCGGCGCTGGCGGTGTCGGTGATGGTGCCGAACTCGCTCGGCCCGGCCGAACTGCTGCTGCATTACGGCAGCGAAGCCCAGAAGAACCACTATCTGCCGCGTCTGGCCAAGGGAATCGAAATCCCCGCCTTCGCGCTGACCAGCCCGTGGGCGGGTTCCGACGCCGCCTCGATTCCCGACAGCGGCATCGTCTGCAAGGGCATCTATCAGGGCCGCGAAGTGCTCGGCATGCGCGTCACCTGGGACAAGCGTTACATCACGCTGGCGCCGCTGTGCACAATCCTCGGCCTGGCCTTTCGCCTCTTTGACCCGGACGGCCTGCTCGGCGCCAAGAAAGACATCGGCATCACCTGCGCGATCGTGCCTTACGATCATCCCGGCGTCGAAACCGGCCGCCGGCATTTTCCGCTCGACGCGATGTTCACCACCGGCCCGACGCGCGGCAAGGAGGTGTTCATGCCGCTTGATTTCATCATCGGCGGCGCGGCGAATGCCGGGCAGGGCTGGCGCATGCTGATGGAATGCCTGGCGGCGGGCCGCGCCATTTCATTGCCGGCCTCCCATGTCGGCATGGCGCAGATGACGGCGCGCGCCGTCGGCGGCTATGCCCGCGTGCGCAACCAGTTCAAGCTGGCGGTGGGCCGTTTCGAGGGCGTCGAGGAAGCGCTGACGCGCATGGGCGCCTACACCTACCTGATGGACGCCACGCGCAAGATGACGGCGGGCGCGGTCGATCTGGGCGAGAAGCCTTCGGTCGTTTCCGCCATCGCCAAGTACCACGTCACCGAGCGCGCCCGCCAGGTGGTGAATGACGGCATGGATGTCATCGGCGGCAAGGGCATCTGCCTCGGCCCGTCCAACTTCCTCGGTCGCGCCTATCAACAGACGCCGATCGGCATCACCGTCGAGGGCGCCAACATCCTGACGCGCTCGCTGATCATCTTCGGCCAGGGCGCCATCCGCTGCCATCCCTACCTGCTGCCCGAGATGCAGGCGGCGCAGAATCCAGACCACAACAAGGGCCTCGCCGAATTCGACCGGGCGTTTTTCGGCCATATCGGCTTCACTTTGCGCAACGGCTTTCGCGCGTTGTGGCTGGGCATGACCGGTTCGCACTTCGTCAAGGTGGATGCCGACGTGGCGCCGACCATGCGCCGTTATTACCAGCAGATCACGCGCTTTTCGTCGGCCTTCGCCTTCCTCACGGATATCTCGCTACTGGTGCTGGGCGGTAGCGCCAAACGCCGCGAAAAACTCTCCGGCCGCCTCGGCGACATTCTCTCGCAGATGTATCTGATGTCCTGCACGTTGAAGCGCTATGAGGACGATGGCCGCCAGCCCGCCGATGCGCCGCTGGCCCACTGGGCGATCTGGGATGCGATGTACCAGGCGCAGCAGGCGTTTGACGGTGTCATCGCCAACTTCCCGAATCGTTTCGTCGGCGCCTTCCTCCATCGCAGCATCTTCCCCTGGGGCCAACCGTATGTTTTCCCCTCCGACGATCTGGGCCACGAGGTTGCCAAGGCGCTGATCGGGCCCTCCGCGACGCGCGACCGCCTGACCGCCGAATGCTATCTGCCGACCACCGAGAACGAGCCGGTCGGCGCCATCGAGCTGGCGCTGCAGGCCACGCTGGAAGCCGAGCCGATCGAAGCGAAGATTCGCGAGGCCGAAAAGACGGGGCGTTTCGAGGGCGACCCGCGCGCCAACGTGCGCGACATCGCCATTGTCGCCGCCGAGCTGGGCGTCATTTCACCCGCCGAATATGCGGTGATGAAGCGGCGCAATGCGCTGCGCGACAGCGTCGTGCGCGTCGATGACTTTCCGTTCGACTTCGACGTGGCAACGGCCAACAAGCCGGCTGCGTGCAGGATGGTGGCCTGATTATTTCCGCAGCAGCACGGCCGCCAGCGCCGGCAGCAGCAGCAGGGCGCCCAGCATGTTGACGAGGAACATGAAGGCCAGCAGGATGCCCATGTCGGCCTGGAACTTGAGTGCCGAGAAGGCCCAGGTGCCCACGCCGATCGACATCGTCGCGGCGGTGAACGCGATCGCCGTGCCACGCTGGCGGAGCGCCTGGTAGAAGGCGTTGGGCAGTCGGCGGCCTTGCGCCATGGCGTTGGCCATGCGCTCGTAGAGGTAGATGCCGTAATCGACCCCGACGCCGACGCCGAGCGCGATCACCGGCAGCGTCGATACCTTGAGGCCGATGCCGAGCAGCGCCATCAGGGCGTTGCAGAGCACGGCGACGATGGTCAGCGGCAGGATGATGCACAGCGTCGCCCGCCACGAGCGGAATTCGAGAAAGCACAACAGGCCGATCGAACCGAACAGCAGCAGCAGCATCGTGACTTCGGCGGCATCGACCGCCTCGTTGGTCGCCGCCATCACCCCGACGTTGCCCGAAGCCAGCTTGAGTTCGAGGTTCTCGGCGGGGTTCGCCGCGATGAACTGCTTGATTTCCTTGACGATGTGCGCGATCGTCGTGCCCTGGTGGTCGTGGGTGAAAATCATCACCTGCATTGCGTTGCAGTCGGTGTTGAGCAGTCCGGTACTGGTATCGATTGGCGTCACCGACTGGGCGAGGATGGATGGATCGCGCGACAGCACGCGCCAGCGCGGATTGCCCTCGTTCCATCCCGCATTGACAATCTTCGCCACGCCAGGCAGGGACAGCACACCCTGCACCCCGTGCACGTTCTTCATCGTCGTTTCGAAGCGGTCGATCAGGTTCATGACCTCGTGATGCGTGCAGGCGCCATCGAGGTTCTTCGATTGGGCGATGACCGACAGCACATCGACGCCGATCGAGAACGCATCAACGATCGCCGCGGTATCGCGGTTGTAGCGGGAGTCGTCGTGCAGCTCCGGAACTCCCTGGCCCAGGTCGCCGGTGCGCAGGTCGCGCGCCTGCCAGGTGGCGGCCGCCAGCAGCAGCGCCGCCAGCAGCAGCACCCGCACCGCCAGGCGCGGCTCGGCAAAGCGCTTGAGCACCATCCACAAGCGGTCGGCGCCGCGTTTCTTGCCACTCAAGCGCTTGATTTCCGTCGGGGTCAGGCTCATCCAGGAAAGCAGGATCGTCAGCAGCATCTTGTTGGTGACGATCATCAGCGCCACGCCGAGGCTGGCGGTAATCGCCAACTCGCGCACGATGTCGATCTGGATGTAGAGGATGACGATGAAGCCGAGCGCATTCGCCAGCAGCGCCATCGCGCCCGGCATGAACAGCTTGAGGAACGCGTTGTGCGCGGCGGCCAGCCCGTCCACGCCGTTCACCACCTCGATCTGCCACGCGTTGGTCATTTGCACGGCATGACTGACGCCGATCGAAAAAATCAGGAAGGGCACCAG
>JAUXWU010000052.1 GCA_030680085.1 Rhodocyclaceae bacterium
CATCGTCGAGGACCAGGAGCAGGTCGACAAGCTGCTCGAAGTAAAGGACCAGTGTCCCGAACTTCTGCAAATCATCGTGAATCTTGCCGACGGCCAGCAACTCTTCCCGACCATGCAAAAACGGCTGGGTGTAATGACGCAGGCCGCGCGGGTCGTCGTAGATGATTTGCAGAAGTTCGGGACACTGGTCCTTTACTTCGAGCAGCTTGTCGACCTGCTCCTGGTCCTCGACGATGGCGATGTGGATACCGGCATCCAGCAACACAAAGGTCATTTCCTGGGCAACGGCATCCTGGTACATCGGCACGGGAATGCCGCCCAACATCTGCGCGGCGCACATTGCCCAGTAGAGCCGGGGGCGGTTGTCGCCGATGATGGCGAGACGGTCGCCACGCTTGAAACCGAGTTCGGCCAGGCCGCAGGCCATGCCGCGCACCTCGTGTGCCGCCGCCGCCCAAGTCCAGCTTTGCCAGATACCCAGATCCTTCTCGCGGATCGCCGGCCGGTCGCCGCGCGTGCGGGCATGCGCCAGCAGCAAGCGCGGAAAGGTGTCCGGCCCGGTATCCAGCCCCGCGGACACGCCACCTGGCGTGCTGCCCGCTTTCGCAGCAGTCATACGCAAACCTCCTCCATCCTTCATCCGTCGTATCCCCGGGTGAGCCCGAGTGATCGCGTGTCCTGGCACAAACTTTAACCCGGCGAGCTGCCTATAATTGTCGCGTGGCTGACAATTCACCCAAATCCCCGCCCTCCCCCCTGACGCTCGAAGCGGCGATTCTTCAGTCGCGCTGGGCGCGCGGCCTGTCGGCGGCTGAACTCGCGCAGGTGCGCCAGGGCACGACCGAGCGCCACATCGAAGCCGGCGGCTTCATCTGCCGCAAGAGCGAACCGGCCTCCTGCTGGATCGGCATCATCGACGGTCTGGCGAAAATGTCCTCCGACTGGGTCACCGGCAAGACCGCCTCCTACGCCGGCATTCCCACCGGCGGCTGGTTTGGCGAAGGTTCGCTGCTGAAGACCGAGACACGCCGCTATGACGTCATCGCCCTGCGCGCCACCCGCGTCGCCTGCATGAAGCGCGAAACCTTCCACTGGCTGCTCGACCACAGCATCGCCTTCAACCACGCGATGATCGAACAGATCAACGAGCGCCTCGGCCAGTTCATTGGCCTGTTGGAATCCGAGCGCCTGCTCGACACCGATGCGCGCGTCGCCCGCTGCCTGTGCGCGATGTTCAACCCGGTGCTCTATCCGGGGCAAAATCCCCAGCTCAGCATCTCGCAGGAAGAGATCGGCAACCTGGCCGGGGTGTCGCGCCAGCGCGTCAATCGCTCGCTGAAAATTTTGGAGGACGCCGGCTTCCTGCACATCGAATACGGCGGCCTGCTGATTCTCGATCTCGATGGGCTGCGGCGCTTTGGCGGCTGAGCGCCGACCGTTACAGATAACAGCGATAATGGGCGATGGTTTGATTCATGATGCAAATGCATCGGGAGAGTTAAATGAGCGCAGCAATCAGTTTTTTGCACGGTCGGGTCAGCATCGACCCCGAGATTTGCAATGGCAAACCGACGATTCGCGGCAAGCGCATCACGGTGCAGACCGTTCTGGAATACCTGGCGGCCGGCGATAGTGAGGCGGAAATTCTCTCGCAGTATCCCAGTCTTGAAGCCGAGGACATCAAGGCCTGCCTGACCTGCGCCGCCCGCCTGATGAACGACCGCTACGAATTGTCGCGGGTTGCCTGAGTGGCACGTTTTCTGATCGATGCCAACCTGCCCTATCGATGGGACGTTTGGGCCGGCGATCAATTTCAGCATGTGTTCGATCTGGGGGATGACTTGCCGGATCGGGCCATTTGGGAACATGCCCGCCTCAACGATCTCGTTGTTGTCACGAAAGACAGCGACTTTTCCGATTGGGTGATGCTTGCCGATCCTCCACCGAGGGTTGTCCATTTTCGGATCGGCAATCTGCGTTTGCGCGAATTCAAGACACTGGTGGAGCGCATCTGGCCAACCGTGGGTGATTTGATCGTCCGCCACAAGCTTGTCATCGTTCTGCCAGACTCCATTGAAAGCATTGCGTAAAAACTCTCCTGCCCGTATCGAACTGCTCGCCCCCGCCCGCACCGCCGAGATCGGCCGCGCGGCGATTTTGCATGGCGCGGATGCGGTTTACATCGGCGGGCCGGCCTTTGGCGCGCGCCATACTGCCGGCAATGCCATGCGCGACATCGCGGCGCTGGTCGAATTCGCCCACCGCTTCCACGCGCGCATCTACGTCACGCTCAACACGATTCTTTCCGACGCCGAGCTAGCGCCCGCGCGAAAGTTGGCAGAGGACTGCTGGAACGCCGGGGTCGCTGCGCTGATCGTCCAGGACATGGGCCTGCTGGAACTCGATCTGCCGCCCATCGACCTGCATGCCTCGACGCAGTGCGACATCCGCACGCCGGCCAAGGCGCGCTTTCTCGCCGATGCCGGCTTTTCGCAGCTCGTGCTGGCGCGCGAACTCTCGCTCAAGGAAATCGCTGCCGTGCGCGCCGCGTTGCCGGACGACGTGGTCGTCGAACATTTCATCCACGGCGCGCTGTGCGTCGCCTTCTCCGGCCAGTGCTACATCAGCCACGCGCAGACGGGCCGGAGCGCGAACCGCGGCGACTGCTCGCAGGCCTGCCGCCTGCCGTACACATTGCAGGATTCGCAAGGTCGCGTCGTCGCCTTCGAGAAACATCTGCTTTCGGTGAAGGACAACGATCAGAGCGCGAATCTCCTTCCGCTCATTCAGGCCGGCGTGCAGAGCTTCAAGATCGAGGGGCGCTACAAGGACATCGGCTATGTGAAGAACATCACCGGCCACTATCGGCAATTGCTCGATGGCATTTTCGAGCAACACCCGACTCATTTGCCAACATGCGTCGCCGCATCGAGCGGCGCAGTGACACTGAAATTCGCGCCGAATCCCGACAAGACTTTTCATCGTGGTTCGACGGACTATTTCACCCATGGCCGCAACGTCGACCCCGCGCACATCGCCGCCTTCGACTCGCCCGGCTTTGTCGGGCTACCGCTTGGCAAGCTGACACGACTTTTCCCCGACGGCTTCGAGATCGCGACGCAGGAAGAACTTGCGAACGGCGATGGCCTCTCCTGGATGCACAAGCGCAAGGCCGTCGGCACGCAGGCGAACCGCGTCGAGCGCACAGGCAACAACCTGTGGCGTGTCTGGCCAAACGATTCCATCGACATGCTGCCCGGCCTGAAGATCGGGACAAATATCAACCGCAACCGCGATCACACCTGGGAACAGGCGCTGACCAAGGAATCCGCCGAGCGCCGCATCGCTGTCGATGCGCGGTTCGCCGAGACGGCCGACGGTTTTGCGCTGACGCTGACCGACAGCGACGGCATCAACGCCACCGTCAACCTCAAGCTCGACAAGCAGCCCGCGCAGCATCCCGCGACCGCGGAAGGCGGCCTGCATGAGCAGTTACGCCGTCTTGGCGGCACCGACTTTTCATTGCGCGAGTTTGCGGTTGATTGGACCGAGCCGTGGTTCGTGCCAAATTCAGCCACCAACCAGTTGCGTCGCGACGCCGTCGCCGCGCTGACAGCGGCACGCCTGACCGCCTGCGCGCGCCCGCTGCGCCGCCCGGCCGCCCTGCCGCCAACGGCCTATCCCGAGTCATCGCTCTCCTATCTTGCCAACGTCCACAATTCGGCGGCGCGCAAGTTCTACGCACGCCACGGCGTCAAGCTGATCGCTGCCGCCTACGAGGCTCACGAGGAGGCGGGCGAAGTCGCGCTGATGATCACCAAGCACTGCCTGCGCCACGCCTTTCACCTTTGCCCGCACCAGGCGAAAGGCGTCACGGGCGTGCAAGGCCAGATACGCGCCGAGCCAATGACCTTGATCAACGGCAACGAACGGCTGACCCTCACCTTCGACTGCCGGGCCTGTGAGATGCACGTCGTCGGCCGGATCAAGAAACACCTTCTCGAAAAGGCTCAACCATGACCGGACCGACACAGGAATTCTGGCAGGAACGCTTTGCCAGCGGCAGCATCCCCTGGGATCGCGGCGAACCGAATCCGCAACTGGCCGCATGGCTTACCGACGGCACACTCGCCCCCGGCAGCCGCGTCATCGTGCCGGGCTGCGGCCAGGGCTGGGGGACTGGCCGCAGCCGCCCTATCCGCGCGTCGACAACACCCGCATCGAGCGCACCGAACTCGCCGTGGCGCTAATTCGCAAATAGCCAGGGCTGCGCCGCCCGGTGCTTCGCCTCGAAGGCCTTGATCACGTCGGCGTGTTGCAGCGTCAGGCCGATTTCGTCGAGGCCGTTTTGCAGGCAGTGCTTGCGGTGCGGCGTGATGTCGAAGGCGAAGGATTCGCCTGACGGCGTGGTGACCGTCTGCTTCTCCAGGTCGACGTTCAACTGGTAGCCTTCTGCTGCACATTCCTTGAACAACTTGTCGACTGTCTCGGTCGGCAGCACGATGGGCAGGATGCCGTTCTTGTAGCAGTTGCCGAAGAAAATGTCGGCGAAGGACGGCGCGATGATGACGCGGAAACCATAGTCCTCGATCGCCCACGGCGCATGTTCGCGGCTGGAGCCGCAGCCGAAGTTGTCGCGGGCGAGCAGCACTTCCGCGCCTTGGTAACGCGGCTGGTTGAGGACGAAATCCTTCTTCAGCGGCCGGTTCATGCAGTCCATGCCCGGCTGGCCGGTGTCGCTGTAACGCCACTCGTCGAACAGATAGGGGCCGAAGCCCGAGCGCTTGATCGACTTCAAAAACTGCTTGGGGATGATGGCGTCGGTATCGACGTTGGCGCGGTCGAGCGGGCAGACCAGGCCGTTGAGCTGGGTGAATGCTTTCATGTCAGAAATTCCTGATGTCGACGAAATGGCCGGCGATGGCGGCGGCAGCAGCCATCGCGGGGCTGACCAGATGGGTGCGGCCGCCCGCGCCCTGGCGTCCTTCAAAGTTGCGGTTCGAGGTCGAGGCGCAGCGCTCGCCCGGTTCGAGCCGGTCGGCGTTCATCGCCAGGCACATCGAGCAGCCCGGCTCGCGCCATTCGAAACCGGCCGCGACGAAGACCTTGTCCAGCCCTTCGGCCTCGGCCTGGCGCTTGACCATGCCGGAGCCCGGCACCACCAGCACCAGCTTGACGCTGGCGGCCTTCTGCTTGCCCTTGGCCACGGCGGCGGCGGCGCGCAGATCCTCGATCCGCGAATTGGTGCAACTGCCGATGAAGACCTTGTCGACCGGGATAGCGGTGATCGGCGTGTCGGCGGCGAGGCCCATGTATTGCAACGCGCGCTCGATGCCGGCGCGTTTCTGCGGATCCGCCTCATTGGCCGGATTGGGTACCCGCCCACCCACGGCCAACACCTGCTCGGGCGAGGTGCCCCAGGTCACCTGCGGCTGGATGGTCGCGGCATCGAGCTCGACGACGGCGTCGAATTGCGCGTCGGCGTCGGTCGTCAGCGTGCGCCAGTAGGCGACAGCCCTGTCCCAGTCTGCCCCCTTGGGCGCCAGCGGACGGCCCTTGAGATACTCAAAAGTCTTCGCGTCGGGCGCGATGAGGCCGGCGCGCGCACCGCCCTCGATGGCCAGGTTGCAAACCGTCATGCGGCCTTCCATCGACAGGTCGCGGATCGCGGAACCGCCGAACTCGATGGCATAACCCGTGCCGCCGGCCGTGCCGATTTTTCCAATAATGGCCAGCGCGATGTCCTTCGCCGTCACGCCAGCGCCGACTTTTCCGTCCACCTTGATCAGCATGCGCTTCGAGCGCTTGGCGACCAGCGTCTGCGTCGCCAATACATGTTCGACCTCGGAGGTGCCGATGCCATGCGCCAGCGCGCCGAAAGCGCCGTGCGTCGAGGTGTGGCTGTCGCCGCACACCACCGTCATGCCCGGCAGCGTCGCGCCGTTTTCCGGGCCGATGACGTGGATGATGCCCTGGTTGGCATGCTTGAACGGGAAATACACCAGCGCGCCGAAATCCTTGATGTTGGCGTCGAGCGTCTCGATCTGCAAGCGCGAAATCGGGTCCTTGAGGCCGCTATCCGGATCGTCCCAGTGGTCGGTCGGCGTGTTGTGGTCGGCGGTGGCCACCACGCTGCTCGCGCGCCACGGCCGGCGAGCGGCCAGTCGCAATCCTTCAAAGGCCTGCGGACTCGTCACCTCGTGCATCAGATGGCGGTCGATGTAAATCAGGCAGGTGCCGTCGGCTTCCTCGCGGACGACGTGCGAATCCCAGAGTTTGTCGTAGAGTGTTTTGTCAGTCATTGCTGTTCCCGTTGGTTTCCCTTGGTTTCCTGATCGCGCAGCAGCTTGTATTCGATCGAATCCACCAGCGCCTGCCACGAGGCGTTGATGATATCGGTAGACACACCGATGGTGGTCCAGTTCTCGCGGCCGTCGGTGGACTCGATCAGCACGCGCACCTTGGCGGCCGAGGCCTTGTCGGAATCGAGCACGCGCACCTTGTAGTCGGTGAGGCGGATTTCGCCGATGGCCGGGTAGAGCCGCTCCAGCGCCTTGCGCGCGGCACGGTCGAGCGCATTCACCGGGCCGTCGCCTTCCGCCACGGTGAGCACTTCCTGGTCGCCAACGCGCACCTTGATGATCACCGATGAATTCACGTCATTCACCGCCGGTTCGTTGGTGATCACCTTGAACTCGACCAGTTCGAAGAAGGGCGTGTAGCGGCCAAGCATCTTTCTGACGACGAGGTCGAATGAACTTTCCGCCGCCTCGAACTGGTAGCCCGCGTGTTCGAGTTCCTTCAGCTTGTCGATGATCTTCTTCGTCTCGGGCGAGTCCTTGGAAAGCGTCGGGTCGATGGCGTTGATGCGCGCCAGCAGCGTGCTGCGCCCCGCCACCTCCGACATCAGCACGCGGCGGCTGTTGCCGACCCGTTCCGGATCGATGTGCTCGTAGGAGACCGGATTTTTGACCACGGCGTCGATGTGCATGCCGCCCTTGTGCGCGAAGGCGTGGCCGCCGACGTAGGGCGCTTTTTCATTCAGCGGCAGGTTGGCGATTTCGCTGACCGCGCGCGCCACCGAAGTCAGGTGGCACATGGCCGCGTCGGGAATGCACGCGAAACCCAGCTTCAATTGCAGGTTCGGAATGATCGAGCAGAGGTTGGCATTGCCACAGCGCTCGCCCAGGCCGTTGATGGTGCCCTGCACCTGCGTCGCACCGGCCTGCACGGCGCGGATCGAATTCGCCACCGCCATTTCGCTGTCGTTGTGGCAATGGATGCCGATGGTGATCTCGGGAAACTGCGCGCAGACCGCACGGGTGATCTCGAAGATCTCGTCGGGGAAACTGCCGCCGTTGGTGTCGCACAGGCACAGGCTGTCGGCGCCCGCCGCAACGGCGGCGGCCAGCGTCTGTCGGGCGTAATCGGCGTTGGCCTTCCAGCCGTCGAAGAAGTGCTCGGCGTCGAACACCACTTCCTTGCCCTGCTGCTTGAGGTAGTGCACCGTGTCGCCGATCATGGCGAGGTTTTCGTCCAGCGTGGTGCGGAGGATTTCCAGCACCTGGTAGTCCCAGCTCTTGCCGAAGATGGCGATGGCGGCCGTGCCGGCCTTGAGCAGCGACTGGATGTTGGCGTCGTCGGCGACGCGCACGCCGACCTTGCGCGTGGCGCCGAAGGCGATGATGCGCGCGTTCTGGAGCTTCAGCGTCGCCGTGCGGGCGAAGAATTCCAGGTCTTTCGGATTCGAGCCGGGATTGCCGGCCTCGATGTAGCTCACGCCGAGCGCATCCAGCCGCTCGACGATCTTCAGCTTGTCCTCGACCGAATAGGAAATGCCCTGCGCCTGCGCGCCGTCGCGCAGCGTGGAGTCGTAAATGGAGATGGTAGCCATGGGAATCGGGTTGTTGCGTCGCAGCGAGAATTTTACATGCTGCGCCGGTACTGCCCGCCCACCTCGTAAAGCGCCGCGCTGATCTGGCCGAGCGAAGCGACGCGCACGGCGTCGACCAGCACGGCGAAGACGTTGCCATTCTCGATCACGGTCTGTTTGAGCCGCGCCAGCAACGGGCCGCACGCGGCGGCGTGGCGCGCCTGGAACTCGCGCAGGCGCGTAATCTGGGACTGCTTTTCTTCCTCGGTGGAACGCGCCAACTCGATCTCGCCCACCGCGCCGGAACCCCGCGGGTTGAGAAAGGTATTCACGCCGACGAGCGGATAAGAGCCGTCATGCTTCTTCTGTTCGTAATACAGCGACTCTTCCTGGATCTTGCCGCGCTGGTAGCCGGTTTCCATTGCGCCGAGCACACCGCCGCGGTCGGCGATGGCCTCGAATTCCCTGAGCACGGCCGCCTCGACCAGGTCGGTCAGCGCGTCGATGACGAAGGCGCCCTGGCTGGGGTTCTCGTTTTTCGCCAGGCCCCACTCGCGATTGATGATGAGCTGGATGGCCATGGCGCGGCGCACCGATGCGTCGGTGGGCGTGGTGATCGCCTCGTCGTAGGCGTTGGTGTGCAGGCTGTTGCAGTTGTCGTAGATGGCGATCAGCGCCTGCAAGGTCGTACGGATATCGTTGAAATCCATTTCCTGGGCATGCAGGCTGCGGCCGGAAGTCTGCACGTGATATTTGAGCTTCTGCGAACGCTCGTTGGCGCCGTATCTGTTCTTCATCGCCACCGCCCAGATGCGCCGCGCGACGCGGCCGATCACCGTGTATTCGGCGTCCATGCCGTTCGAGAAAAAGAACGACAGATTCGGCGCAAAGTCGTCGATGTGCATACCGCGCGCCAGATAACTCTCGACATAGGTGAAGCCATTCGCGAGCGTGAAGGCGAGCTGCGAGATCGGGTTCGCGCCGGCCTCGGCGATGTGATAGCCGGAGATCGACACCGAGTAGAAGTTTTTCACCTGGTTGTGCACGAAGAATTCCTGGATGTCGCCCATCATCTTCAACGCGAATTCGGTGGAGAAGATGCAGGTGTTCTGGCCCTGGTCCTCCTTGAGGATGTCGGCCTGCACGGTGCCGCGCACGGAGGACAGCACCCACTCGCGGATTTTTTCGGCTTCGTCCTCGGTCGGCCCGCGGCCGTTGTCCGCCTTGAATTTGTCAAGCTGCTGATCGAAGGCGGTATTGAAGAACATCGCCAGGATGATCGGCGCCGGACCGTTGATGGTCATCGACACGCTGGTGGCCGGATCGCACAGGGCGAAACCGTCATAGAGCGCCTTCAGATCGTCGAGCGTGGCGATGGACACGCCGGAATTGCCGATCTTGCCGTAAATGTCCGGCCGCTCGTCGGGGTCGCAGCCATACAGCGTCACCGAGTCGAAGGCGGTGGACAGGCGCTTGGCCGGCATGCCAGCCGAGACCTTCTTGAAGCGGCGATTGGTGCGGAAGGCATCGCCCTCGCCGGCGAACATGCGCGTCGGGTCCTCGTTCTCGCGCTTGAAGGCGAACACGCCGGCGGTGAACGGGAAGCTGCCCGGCACGTTCTCCTTCATCAGATAGCGCAGGATTTCGCCTTCATCGGCAAATTTCGGCAGCACGACCTTGCTGACCTTCGTCCCGGAAAGCGTTTCATAGGTCAGGCCGGTGCGAATTT
>JAUXWU010000062.1 GCA_030680085.1 Rhodocyclaceae bacterium
CCCGAACGCGACACCATCATAAAGACGCATTTGGCGGGTAACGATATTCAACAGTTGGCCGCATGACCGAGGCGACAACTATCTTGACACGCACCGCTTCTCGGCCTTGCCCAGTTGCAGTAGCGATGCGTCAATCTTGCGTTTTCAGGAATTGTTTTTCCGCCTGTCCAATATTGCTTGATATGGTCGATCGCGGAATCGTCTGTTGATTGAATTCGCTGATTGCATATCGCGCAGGTTGGGTCAGCCGCCATCATTTCCTCTTTAAGTTTGTATGAAAAGCAACGCGGCTCTTTTTGATTGACCCCGAGAATACCTTGCAGTGTTAGTCGCCACTTATCAAACCGTGTCGTAACCGCTTGAACAGAACTCGTGGACAGTTCAATTGAATCTACGAAATCCTGATCTTCAGTCATTAGGATGACGAGAGCCTCTTTGATTGAGTCGAGGTTCTGGAATGTTTTGTTCTTGTCCTCCTTGGCAAAGGAGTACATGAGAATGTCGTATAGAGACGTGTTGAACTTCTTGGGCTCCCAATACCCGTTTGGCTGACCCTCTTTGCCTTTGTAATATCTCTTGAAAGAATTCTTGTCGAAAGCAGACCGGATTATTTGGCACGAGTTTTTAAATGCGGCCTTTAACTCGGCAAGCTCCTTTTCTGTTATGTCCCGCTTTTCTCTGGCCTCTGCGTTTAAGAAATTCCGTATTGGCGCTTTGTAGTTAAGGTATGTCTTGTGATAGAAGGCGCAGAAGCGCAAGACAAGTTCCTTATCTTTCATTCGCTTGTCTGGGGATTTAAGCCCGCAGATGTACATGAAGTCAGGATCAGCGGCCATTTCTTTGAGAGCTACATTGAAATTGCCACGGTATAGGCAGTTTCTTAACTCTTGATCGTTCAACTGCACTGAGCCGGTGTTGAGTCGCTCGAATATTTCAAATTTCAGGTTCTCGCTGGAATCTTTCTGGAACGTGATGGCGCGTATCTTGTAATACCGAACCTTGTCCTGTAGCTCCTCTGTCAACTCGCTGAACTTCTTCCCGTTGAGTTCGGAGCACACAATCAGCCCACTCAATTTGAATTGTTTTCCGTCTGGGAATACCCCGTCAATGAATGAGAAGAACGACGTGAGGCGCTGCTGTCCATCAATTACGTATTCCTTACCGTCTTGCTCTTCAGAGAGATAGATGATTGGAAGCGGGATTTGCAGGATTGCCGATTCAATCAGTTTGCTTGCCTTGGACGCATCCCAGACGTATTGACGCTGGAAATCCGGTTGTAGAACAAGCCTTCCTCTCTTTTGCTTGTTGTAAAGAGAGTCAATTTCAGGGTCTCCGCTAGATGTGAAAATCCGATTGTCTTTCTGAGGTATTAAAACCTCCTCATCGTTTTCGTCATCAAAACTGAGATCAACATCTTCATTGGGTTGCATGATTTCTCCTTATTGCCTACACCATATTTACGACAGCGGTCTAACGTAATGTGAACACATGAATCGGTGTATATCTCCGATCCATGCCGTGTCTATTTCGATTCAAAATATCGCATCATGCTGAAACCATTGAACCTGCGATGGATGCTGATGGTTATGACCCCTTCTGACCTACCTGAAATCACCGCCGCGCCAAAACTTCTCGATCAAGTCCGTGCGCGTATCAGGGTGAAGCATTACAGCATTCGCGCGGAAGATCAATTTGTTTCTTGGTCATCCTTGGCCCGCACCAGCCGGGCGATGCGCGGCGCCCAGGCTTCTCCGGGCTTTTTCTTGTAGGTCACCAGCGTTAGCATCGCCGGGTCATAGACATTGACGTTGTGGGTGATCGGCGTGGTGATCAGGTATTGCGCGCGGGTGGCCTTGAGGAAGCCGGCGACGCGGTCAATGTTGATGATGTCGAGATGCGCGAAGGGCTCGTCGATGAAGACGAAGCCGCCGGGGCGCGCGTCATCCATCATCAGGGCGATCAGCAGGATCAGCGACTTGATGACCTGCTGGCCGCCCGAGGCCTCGCCGTCGTTCATGCCGACAAAGCCTTTCTGGTCGAAGTCGAAACGCACGTCGAGGCCGGCCTGGGCAAGCATGGCGTCGTCGTTTTCAAGGCGCGGTGCAACGGGTTCGACCGCCACCTCGGCCAACTTGCCGAGCGCCTTGAGATTGTGGCCGTAGCTACGCAGCGTGTGACGCAGCACCTCGATGTAGGCGCCGCGCGCGGCGTCGGTCTGCTCGGAGGCGCGGCGATTTTCGGCTTGGCGACGTTCGTGCTCGACGCTTTGGCGCTGATAGTCCTCGGTGCGCAGGTCGCGCAGGGCGATGACGGTTGCGTCGGTGATCCAGTCGTCCGTGGCCAGTCGGGTTTCGATGCGGTCGATCTCGCGTTTGACGATGGCGGCGCTTTCCCATTTGGCTGCCAGCGCGGCGTTTTGCGCGCGGTCTTGCCAGGCGGCGGGCAGTTGTATGCGGTCGTGGCGCAAGCGCAGGATGCGGCGCACCTGTTCTTCGTGGGCCGGGCGGTTGGCGGCATCCGCCAGCGACTTTTGCAGCGGGGCGCGCCGGTCTTCCTCTTTATCCATGTGTCGCACGGCGGTTTCGCGCACCTCCTGAGCGGTTTGGCGGGCGCTGTAGGTGGCGTTCTGGCGTTCGATCAGTGCGGCAAGTTCGGTCTGCGCAGCCTTTTGTTCGCGCAGCGCACGGGCGAATTCTTCGGTGCGGGCGGTGAGTTCGGCGGGGGCTTGTGCTCCGGACAGCGCCGCCGTGAGGCTGGCTATCGCGGCCTGCGCTTTTTGATGCTGGGTGTCGAGCGTGGCGATACGGCTGGCGGTCTCGGTGCGTTCGGCTTGCAGGCTGGCCAGCCGGGCGCGGCCGAAATGACGTTCAGTCCCCGTGCCGGCATGGCGCCCGCCACGGCGTTCGCGCAGGTAGCCATCCTGCGTGATCCAGTCCTGGCCGCGCGGTAGCCGTGCGCCGACAGTGGCATCGGCGACGCGCTGGGTGCGGTCGAGCAACTGGGTGAGCCAGGGCGGGACTGCGGCGGTGAACCGCACGACTTCGAGCAGGCTGCCCAAAGTCGGCGCTGGCGGGACGGCGGTATCGGGGACGATGAAGTGGCGGTAACGCAGTTTTTCGCCAATGGCGAAGGCGCGTGACTGGTCGTCGGTATTGACAAGCAGAATCAGGTGACGGTAGGGAGCGAGCAGCGCTTCCACCGCGCTCTGCCAGCTTTCGTCTTGCACTTCCACGACTTCGGGCAGCAGGGCATGGCCGATACCTTCCGCCTGCAAGGCCTCACGGAGGGTGCGCACCTCGGCCGGGTCGGCGCGCTCGCCGCGCATCAGGCGGGCGATGCGGTCGTCAAGCTCTTCTTGCGTGTCGCGCAGCGGCTTGATTTGCAGGCGCAGATGATCGTCGCGATTGCGGCGAATTTCGAGTTGCCGGGCCAGCTCATCGGCATCGGCGCTGCCGGTGAGTTGTGCCGCTTCGATGAGTTGCGCACGGCGTTCCAGCAAGGTGGCGGCGCGCGTTTCGCGGCGGTTGGCGGCATCCTTGGCCTGTTGCAGACTGGCGAGTTCCGCGTCCCAGCTTTGCAGGGCTTGCCGGGCGCTGTCAGCGGCGGCGCGCAGGGTCGGCAGGCGGGCGTCCAGTTCGGCCAGCGCGGCGCGGTGGGTGGCGTATTCGCGCCGTTTGCCGGCCAGTTGCACCTGCGCCATGCGGATCGATTCCCGCGTCTCGTGAAAGCTCAGACGCGGCAGCACTTCACTGGCGAGCGCGATGCGTTCGTCGGACAGTCGCCGCCATTCGCGGTAGCGATTGACCTGGCCGTTGAGCTTTTCGACCTCGGCACCCAGCCGCTGCAACTGGCCTTCGAGTTCGCGTAGTTCCAGCGCCGTCTGGCGTTGGTGGTCGCGTGCTTCCTGATAGCGTTCCAGCACGGCCTTGTCGCCGAAGACATGGAACACCAGGTCGAGCAGTTCGCGCGGCGCGTATTCGCACAGTTTGTCGGTCTGGCCCTGTTCGAGCGAGAGCACGCGGGCGATGGCGCGCGACAGCCCGGCGTGTTCCAGCCGCCGCGCGTATTCACGCACGCCCAGCCACTGCGCTGCGGCGGCCAGCGTTTCGATGGATACATCGCCCTCGGCCACGCAGTATTCGCGCGTCCAGTCGCCACCCTTTTTT